>JAYVFP010000293.1:0-71916 GCA_043773025.1 Archangium sp. | reverse complement strand
GAGGTGCGTGAACGCCGCGGCCTCAACTACGGCACCTACGCCTACGCGCAGCACTATCGGCAGGATGGGTGGTCTTCCATTCCCCGCCCGAACATTCTTCGCAGTCAGGAGGATGTGACGTTCTGGCTGCGCCCGGTTTCCCCCGACAAGGCCGTGTTTGCGACTCGCGCCGTGCTGCACTTTCTGGAGCAACTGCGGACTCAGCCGATTCCTTCGGAGCGCTTTGAGACGGCTCGGGGGTTTCTCGCCGGCGCAACGCGGATCTGGACGACCACGGATCAGCGGCGGCTGGGCTGGGCCATCGATGACGTGATCGCGGGCACTCCGGATTTTCTGGGGTCGGTTCGGAAGGCGTTGGAGACGGTCACTCCGGCCCAGGCTCAGGCGGCGGTGGTGAAGTACGTGGCCCCGGAGAATTTGAACTTTGCGTTTGTCACCAAGGACGCGGCAGGGCTGGCTGCGGCTTTGAAGTCGGGGGCTCCGAGTCCGATCAGCTATTCGTCTGCAAAGGCGGAGGAGCTGGTTCGGGATGATTCGGTCATCTCGAGCGTGAAGATGCCGATCGCGGTCGAGCATCTGCGGGTGATCAAGGCTGTTGACGTGATGGTGCGATAGCCCTCTCCCCGACCCTCTCCCCCTCGGGGAGAGGGAGCGCTGAGGGAGACGCTGAGGGAGAATCCTTTTCATCCTACCGTCGCGCGGTAGAGTTTTGGTCTCGTGCGAACGGTCAACCTCTTCAGCCTCGCCCTGATCTGCCTGGCCACCGTCGCGGGGGCTCAGACGATCGACCCCTTCACGGCGCGCGGCATCGACCTGGTGCCGATCAAGTTCACCCCCGCGATGGAGTCCGGTCTCTCCCTCGAAGGCGGCGAGCTCCAGGTCACTCGATCCTTCCTCTTCCAGGCCCTGCTCGACTTCAACGTCGGCATCCTCCACGCCAAGAACGGCAATGAGCGCATCGGCGACCTGATGCCCTTCCGCGCCGACCTCCACCTGCTCGGCAGCTACCAGGTTCATCCTCGCGTCGAGGTCTCCGCCGATCTCCCCATCACCGTCGGGCAGATCAACAACTTCGCCCTGCTCGAGCAGCAGGGGTTCTCCACGCCTCCGCCCGCTCCCGCAGGCCTCGGTGCTCCTCGCTTGATGGGCCGCGTGCAGATCCTCAAGCAGAGCGAGTTCCCCATCGTGGGCCTCGCCGCCGTGCTCGAGGTGCGCATTCCCATCGGAGACCAACAGAGCTTCCTCTCGGATCGCGGCTTCGTCTTCGCCCCCCGCCTCGCCGTCGAGCGCGTCATCGGCCCCGTTCGCCTCATCGGCAACATCGGCTGGCGCCTGCGCACCGCACCCGGCCGCTTCATCAACCTCTACGTCGCCCAGGAGTTCACCCTCGGCGGCGGCGGCATCATCGACCTTCCCACCTTCAGCAGGTTCCAGTCGAACCAGCTCATCGCCGAGCTGAACCTGGCCACGCCGGCCGAAGCGCCGTTCACCTTCACCGAAGCCGAAGCGCTCAAGACGCCCTTCGAGTTGCTCCTCGGCGCTCGCACGCAGTTCGCGGGCAACTGGGGCGCTCAGCTCGCCGTCGGCAAGGGCCTGGGCCCCAATGGCTACGGCCGCGAGACGATTCGTTTTGCGCTCTCACTGACCTACTCGCACGTCGCTGATCCCGATGATGACAACGACGGCGTGCCCAACAGGGTCGATGGCTGCCCTGATCAAGCCGAAGACAAAGACGGCATCGAAGACACCGACGGTTGTCCCGAAGCGCGCGAGCCCGACCGCGATGGCGACGGCGTGCCCGATAAGGTCGACCAGTGCCCCGACGTCATCGGTCCCCAGGAGCTCGATGGTTGCCCCGACAAGGATGGCGATCAGATCCCCGACAACGTCGACAAGTGTCCCGAGGTCCCCGGTACTCCGCAGCTCAACGGCTGCCCTCCTCCGGCAGAAGAGGAAGAGGTCGTGCTCGAGTCTGAACGCATTCGCATCAACAACCAGATCCTCTTCGAGTTCGGCAGCGACCGCATCGACCCGCGCTCGTTCAAGCTGCTCGACGAGGTGGCCACCGTGCTCACCAAAAACTCAGACGTCGGGCCCGTGCTCATCGAAGGTCATACCGACAACGTCGGCTCTCGTGACGCGAACATGAGCTTGTCGAAGCGCCGCGCGGGTGCGGTGGTGAAGTACCTCGTCACCAAGGGCATCTCGGCCAAGCGCCTCCGCTCGGAGGGGTATGGTTTCGATAAGCCGATCGCGACGAATGACACCCCGCTCGGCCGCGCGAAGAACCGGCGTACTGACTTCAAGCTGGTCGAGGAGTTTGAGGAGAAGAAGTAGCGGAGAGTAACGCCCTCTCACCCTGACCCTCTCTACGCCCTCGACTGCGCTCGGGGAGACCGGTGATTGGAGTCATTTCTATTTCGGCCGGTTCCGTTCGTGCCGAGCGGAGTCGAGGCACCTATTTCAGTGCTTCAGGGCTTCGTCGATCCAGCGGCGCAGTTGTGACTCGGTCGCCTGACCTTGAAACGACGCAGAGACGTGACCGTCGCGGTCGATGACGTACACCGACGGCAGCGCCTTGACCTGGTACCGCTCGCCCACCGAAGGCACGCCCAGCGCGGCGTACGGGCTCAGCGCGGGGAACTGAGTGAGGAAGGCCTTCACGGCCTCACGTTGACCAGGACGATCGTCGTTGCTGATCGCCACCAGGGTCACGCCCTTCGACTCGTATTCCTTCACCGTGCTGATCAGGTACGGCAGTTCGTCTCTGCACGGCGGGCACCAGGTCGCCCAGAAGTTCACCACCACCACCTTGCCCTTCAACGACGCGAGCTCGAGCGGCGGGGCGTCGATGCGCTCCACCGTGAACGGCGGCGCGATGGAGTGTTTGGGCAACACGTCTGCTTCCATCACCTCTTGCCACCCCAGCAGCACCGCGCCGAGCAGCAGCAGGCCGATGAAGAACATCGTGGTGACATCCATCTTCTTCGCGGGCTCGCTCACGGAATGAACTTCTCCAACCGCCGGGTGAAGACGCGCAACGCAGCGCGGGTGACTCGTCTGAGCACGGGGCGCCGGGCCACCATCGCCGCCAGCGCCGGCCCTTCCCGGTAGTACCAACCAATGAACGCGCGGCCGGGGCGTGAACGCGCCAACACCTCGTCGCGGAAAGCGCGCAGCGTCTCGAGCTCGGGCGCGTCTTCCCCGAACGCGACGGTGGCCACGAAGCAGCGCCCCGGCGTGGAGACCCAGAGTACGCGGCTCGAGTTCAGGTTGAGCACGCCGCGCAAGATGGTCTCGGGCATGTAGAGGAACGCGAGCAGATCGCGCCGCGCCGCACCCAGCTCACCGGCCGAGGCGTCGTCGAACTCGATGCGCGTGGCCAGGCCCGAGAGCTCGTCCACCCGAAACACATACCGCCTGCGGTTGCGCCCCAGCGGCTGGAGCTCGATCGCCCGCAGCTCGGCGATGTACGCCACGAAAGGCGACGCGCAGTGCAGACACACGAGGTGATGCATGGCCACGCGCGGGGAGAGCGAGAACTGGCTGACCTTGCGGCAGTTGGGGCAGGCCAGCCGCGCTTCCACCTGCGCCTCGGGCCGGGGATCGAACCGCGATCGCCTCGTGTCGGTTTCGAAGACCGGGGGCAGGCGTTCGTCGGTGCGGATCCAGAGGCGCAGTGAGGCGGTCGCCTTGCGCTCGAGCTCGATCGCTTCGTGCCACGCGGGCTCGGCGGGTTCGACGCGCCCCTCCGCCATCAAGGAGAGCGCCACCAGGTGCTGCTCGATCGCCCCTGAGAACGCGCCGACTTCACTGCCCAACCGCCAGCAGCGGGCGAGCAACGTCTCGCCTTCTTCAAGCAACTCTGCAGAGAGCTTGCGCACCGGATCGTCGCGGCGACGGTAGAGCGGCGGCTCGGGCACCCGCGCGAAGAAGGCCAGGGCGTCGCGTTGAAAGGCGTCGAGCCCGTCGTTGCGCTGGGCAGAGAGCTGCTTCAGCCGCTCCCGGGCCCGCTGTCTGAGTTCCTCCAACTCCATGCCCCGCTTCTATGCGTTCCGGACGGAAACTGGATCCACATGTGGGCGCAGCTAGGAAGGAGCCATGGGCATCCTTCGATTCGTGTTGTGGACGACGCTCTGCATCGGCTTCGGCATCTTCCTCGGCACGCACCAGCTCAAGGGCAAGACCGCGTGGCAGACCATGCAGGGCGCGTGGAAAGAGCAGTCGCCCCGCCTGGACAAGGTGAAGGACGGCGCGGAAGACCTGGTCGACGACGTGAAGAAGAAGGTCTCGACGCAGGATTCGCCGAAGGAGCGTCACAACAAGGAAGACCGCGAGGCGATCGATCAGATCATCTCGAAGCGTTCGAAAGGATAGTTCTTCGAACGTGCTCGAACGCCGCGAGCCACACCTGCGCTTCGCGTTCCGTCAGTTGACCTCGCACCAACGCGCGCGAGAGCTCGCTGAGCATGTGTTCGGGCGCCTGAGGGTTGAGGAACTCGGCGGCGAGCAAAGCGTCGTGCATCTTCGCCTCGAGCCGCTTGATCATTCCCAACGACGCACCGGGCGTCTGGGCGGGCGGAGGCGCGTCTTGCCGCGAGCAGAGGTACAGCAAAATGGAGGCGGCGTGGCTCAGGTTCATCGACGGCTGCGGCCCGGGTGTGGGGATGACCAAGACGTCCTGGCAGCGCGAGAGCTCGTCGTCGGACAGGCCCCTTTTCTCGCCCCCAAGGACCAGCGCCACTTTGCCGCGCGCCGAATGGGTGGCCAGGCGCGCGACCGCTTGCTCCGGAGTCAGCGGGGTGAACCGCTTGAGCTCGGTGCGCGAGGTGGTGCCGACCGCGTACACCACCCCCGAGAGCGCCTCGTCGAGCGTCTGCGCCACCTGGAAGTGCTCCATCACGGAGTCGGCTTTCACCGCGATCCGCCCCGCCACCCTGAACTCGTGGGTTTGTGGATCCGAGAGGATCAGCTCGGTGAAGCCGAAGTTGGCCATGGCCCGGGCCACTGCGGCCAGGTTCTCGGGTGAGCGCAACTGATGGCAGACGATGACGGGCTTGAACATCTTGCCTGGACCTTCGGCTGGCTGGAGCGTGTCTTCAAAGGTATAGTGGAGAAGCCGTGTTGCGAACCGCCCTGATCACCTTGTCGCTGTTTCTGGCCGCTGGTTGCGGAGTGGGCGCGAGCCCCTCTCGTGGCGTCACCAGTGCGCAGGCCCTCACCGGGACTGCCGAGTGGCTCGAGTTCGAGTCGCCCCAGATGCGCGTCGAGCTGTTCCGCGATCTCGCTCGCCAATCGGCTGGGCAGGCGGGCAGCCGGGGCGCCGTGCTCTTCCCCATCCTGGTCGAGGGCGAGTTCATCGCCGCTCCTGCGCTCGAGCAGGGCGCTGACCTTCTGGGGCCGGGCGATGCCGGTGCCGCGGTCGACCTCAACTTCGAGACCCGGGGTGATCGTTTCGCGGAAGATCGCCGCGATGCGTTTCAGGGCTTGTCGGAGCGGGAAGCCGCCGAGCAGATCGCCCGCTCGCTGATCATCTTGTGGAACATCAAGCCGGCTGGTCCGGTGACTGTCGTGAGAACGCCGGGCGCGCCGTACGCCGCCGCGTGGATTGATGGGCAGCTCCGGCTCAACCCGTCGTTCGTCTACATGGCTGCCGCTCCGACCCGCTGACCGTCGGATTTAGTTTCGGTCGGCGGCGCGGCGCTTGGGAGCACTGCGTTTGGCGCGCGCACTCCCGAGATCCGTCGACCCGCAGGCTTCACACGCAGAGACATCCTCGGTGCTGTAGCTGAGCAGCCCCTCCTCCTTCACCCTCACCGTGACGAACAACACACCCCTGCCGCAGATGCATCGAACTTGCTCATGCGCGACTGCGTTGGAACTCATTCTTCAGGATCACCCCTACGCACCTCGCCCGCCCGTGCCGGAGTGCCAGGGGGCTCACGGGTAACGGACCAGCGCTTTCGGGCCTCCCAGTATGGTACGCGCGAACATGCCTGACGCCCGGCTCACCGCCCAGCTTCCGCACACGCTCGACTCCACCGACTTCCCCACGCTCGGTCAGAAGTACCGGGGCAAGGTGCGCGACACGTACCTCAAGGGCGATCGCCTGGTGTTGATCACCACCGATCGGCTCTCCGCGTTCGACCACATTCTCACCACGCTGCCGTTCAAGGGCGACCTGCTCAATACGCTCGCGCACTTCTGGTTTCAGAAGACCGCGCACGTGGTGAAGAACCATGTCATCGACATGCCTGATCCGTGCGTGATCGTCGGGCGGCGTGCAGACGCCTTCAAGGTCGAGTTCGTCGTGCGCGCGTTTCTCACGGGCAGCCTGTGGCGCGACTACGAGGCCGGGCGCGATCCGTATGGGCTCTGGCTGCCGGCCGGCATGAAGAAGGATCAGAAGTTCGAGAAGCCGATCCTCACGCCGTCGACCAAGGCGCCGATTGGCCAGCATGATGAGCCGTTGACCGATGCCGCTGTCCTGGAGCGCGGGTTGCTGTCGGCTCGTGATTGGGCTCGCTCGAAAGAAGCGGCGCTTGGGTTGTTTGCCGAGGGGCAGAAGCAGACTTCCGCGCAAGGCATGCTGCTCGTCGACACCAAGTATGAGTTCGGGCTCATCGGCGATGAGCTGGTGGTGATCGATGAGATGCACACGCCCGACTCGAGCCGGTTCTGGATCGCGGAGGGCTCGGCGGAGCGGTTTGCTCGCGGCGAGCCGCAGCAGATGCTCGACAAGGAGAACCTGCGGCAGTGGCTCATTCAGGAGCGCGGGTTCTCTGGCCAAGGCACGCCGCCTCCGATTCCCGATGAGGTTCGCGTGATGCTGGCGGATAAGTATCTGACGGCTTTTGAGCGGATGACCGGGACCACGTTTCCTCTCGTGGTCGGTGATGTTCGCGCCCGGATTGAGAAGAACTTGATGGGGCTGCTGTAAGCCCTCTCCCCGACCCTCTCCCCCTCGGGGAGAGGGAGTTTGTGGAGTTTGTGGAGTTTGTGGAGTTTGTTGTTTTTCAGTTCTTCTTGAAGACTCGCTCGAAGATCTGATCCACGTGGCGCAGGTGATAGCCGGTTGTGAAGCAGGCCTCGATGTCCGACGGTGACATGACCTTCGCCAGGTCGGCGTCGCTGAGCAGCGAGGTCTTGAAGTCGACGTTCTCTTCGAAGAACCGCATCGCGTTGCGCTGAACGACGACGTAGGCCGCCTGGCGATCCATGCCTCGCTTCGCGAGCTCGAGCAGCAGGCGCTGCGAATTGACCACGCCGCCGAGCAGGTCGAGGTTCTTCTGCATGTTCTCCGGGTAGACCTTCAGGTTCTCCATCAACCCCGCGAAGCGGTGCAACATGAAGTCGGCCACCACCGTCGCGTCGGGCCCGATCATCCGCTCGACCGAAGAGTGCGAGATGTCGCGCTCGTGCCAGAGCGGTACGTTCTCGAGCGCCGCGATCGAATAGCTGCGCAGCATGCGCGCGAGCCCGCTCAGGTTCTCCGAGAGGATCGGGTTGCGCTTGTGCGGCATCGCCGAGCTGCCCTTCTGGCCGGGCGTGAAGTTCTCTTCGACCTCACGCACTTCGGTGCGCTGCAGGTGGCGGATTTCAACCGCGAACTTCTCGATGCTGCTCCCCAGCAGGGCCAAGGCACCGAAGTACTCAGCGTGGCGATCTCGCTGAATGATCTGCGTGGTGACGGGATCAGCCGTGAGGCCCAGCCGCTTCATCGCGAAGGTTTCGACCGAAGGGGGCAGGTGCGCGAAGGTGCCGACTGCCCCCGAGATCATGCCCACCGAGATGACCTCGCGCGCCTGCTCGAGGCGACGCTTCGCGCGGCCCAGCTCGTCGTACCAGATGGCCAGCTTGTGCCCGAACGAGATGGGCTCGGCGTGGATGCCGTGGCTGCGGCCCATCATCGGGGTGTTCTTGTGCTCCAAGGCTCGCTTCTCGACGGCCTTCATCACGCGCTCGAGGCCGGAAAGAATCAGCGTGGAGGCATCACGAAGGATCAACGCGAGCGAGGTGTCGAGCACGTCGCTCGACGTCATGCCCCAATGCAGCCAGCGCGCTTCGGGCCCGATGCGTCCTTCCATGAAGGTGAGGAAGGCGATCACGTCGTGCTTCGTCGTCTTCTCGATCTCGTCGACCTTGGCGACGTCTTCGGGGGTGAAGTCTCCGGCTTTGGCTACGCAGGTTTCATAGGCTGTGCGAGGGGCCAGGCCCTCGTTCACCATGCCTTCCAGCGCGGCGAGCTCGACGTCTCGCCAGCGGCGGAGCCGGGCCTCGTTCGACCAGAGGGCGACCATCTCGGGACGGGAGTAGCGCTGGATCATGGTGGTTGCCTAGCACGGCCCCTCACCCCGACCCTCTCCCCGCTTGCGGGGCGAGGGGGTTTACTCGGCGACTTTGACCGTCAGGCTTTGTCGGGCGGCGAACGTGACGATGTCGAGCGCGAACGTCTCGGGCGCGCCCAGCCGGCGAGCGGTGGTGAGGTTCACGTGCAGCTCGAGCCCTTCAGGGTTCGCCACGGCCATCGCTCCGGGATCCACCTTCTCCACCAAAATCCGGTTCGCGATTCGCCCGGCTTGCTGACCGATTGCGAGCGGCGCGGGCGCCAGCGCGAACAGCGCCCCTTGTTTCACCTGCGCCGACGCGAGGCCGACCGCGGGCACCTTCTCGTCCTGACACCAGCCGAGCAACCGCTCGACCACCGCCGCGTTGCCCACCGTCTTGTCAGAGACGATCACCAGCGCGTCCACCTTGCCCTTCGCGTTCGAGAGCGCCTTCTCGACCTTGGTCGAGCTGTCGACATCGAGCGGCACGAGCACCAGGCCGCGTGCCTGCGCCGCTTGCGAAGCGCCGTCGAGCAGCGCCTTCGAGTATCGGGGATCCTGCAGCACGCCGACCCGCTTCACCTTCGGCTGCACGGCCTTGAGCGCCGTCAGCTCGAGCGACAGATCGCTCGTCAGCGCGATGCCCGTCGTGTTCTGGCCGTCGAGCTCGTACTTCTCGTAATACGGCACCATCGAGAAGAGCACCGGCACGTCGCTGAACTCCCGGCGAGCGCCGACCGCGGCGGCGGGGCCGATGGCCAGCACCAGCGCCGGCTTGTTCGCGCTGAGCTTCTTGAAGGCGGCAGCCGCGGCGTCGGGCCCTTCGTCGAGGGTCAACTCTTCGACCTGGCCCTTCACCTCTGCTGCGAAACCAGCGACCACCTGCGCGTAGGCATTGAGCGCGGCCGACTTGACCACCACCACGCGCGGACGCTCAGCCAACACGGCCGAAGCGAACAGCAGCGTGAAGGTCAGCGCTGATCGCTGCAGCACCGGAAGCCCACCTCAGACGACTTGGCGAACGAAGCGCCGTTCTTGCGCGCCGAACAACGAACCGCGTAGTCGCCGCTGGCGAACGAGCCGCCCTTGATCATTCGATCCGACGTCCACTCCGCGACGTTGCCTGAGAGGTCAGCCACCCCGAAACCCGAGCGACACTTGGCGAAGCGGCCACCCGGCGAGAGGCTGCGCGAGTCTCCGATGTCGTCTTCGGTGTTGCAGGTGTTCGCGTCGAAGCTGTTGCCGTAGGGCCACTTGGCGCCGCCGGGCCCCTTGCACGACTTTTCCCACTCGGCCTCGGTGCACAGGCGCTTGCTCTGCGCTTCACACAGCCGCTTGGCGTCGGCAAACCCCACGCTGGCCGTGGGCGAGGCGCCACGCTTGTTGGGGTACTCGAAGATGTCGACGCAGAAGCTGCCGACCTCGACCGAGGTGAGCGCCTTCTCGTCGAAGCCCATCATCGGATCGCCCGGCGCCGTGCCCATCTTGAACGCACCGCCGGAGACCAGGCGCATGCCTTCGGCGCAGGCCATTCCCGTCACCACGGGGGTAGGCGGCGTGACGGCAGCGACGATGACCTTCTCCTTCTTCTCAGCGGCCAGCTTCTCGGCGGCTTCTTTCGCGGCGGCCTTGTCGGCAGCGAGCGTCACCACCTTCTCTTGGGCGGCGGCCTCGCGGGCTTCCTTTTCAGCTGCCAGCTTTTCCGCCTTTTCCTTCGCGGCTGCTTCTTTCGCCAGGCGCTCGGCTTCGGCCTTCGCGGAGACGGGCGGCTTGTCTTTCTCCTTCAGCGCTTGCTCCGTGGCCAGGCGCTCGGCGTCGGCCTTCTCAGCAGCGGCCTTGTCATCGACGAGCTTCTGCGCAGCGGCGGCTTCGGCGGCGACCCGCTGCTTCTCTTGTTCGGCAGCGGCGGCCGCGGCGGCCTCGGCAGCGAGCTTCGCGGCGATCTCGTCAGGCGTCGGCTCGACCACACCGGTCGGGTTCGGGTTGGCATCGACCGGGTGCTGCTGTTGTTGCTGCTGTCGCTGGCGCTGAATGAGCAGAAACCCGCCCCCCGCACCCACGCCGACCCCCGCGACCACCAACAAGGCGACCAGCATCCACGTGCGGTTCGGCTTGCGGGCCTGCGACTGGAACACCGGCGGCGCGACAGGAGGCAGAGGCGGCGCGACCGTGTCGATCATGGCGCGTGTCTCGACGCCGTCTTCCTGGTCGAGCTGCGCGATGAACATGCCCGAGTCGATGACCTCGGTGGACTCACGGTCTTTCTTGAAGTCGACGTCGTTCGCGTTCTTGAGCGCGCGCTGGAGCTGAGCGGGATCGACCTCCTGGGTCGAGTCGGGCATCAACGACTCGCCGGTCTCGGGCGGAGGTGGCGGCGGCAGCTCGGGCACCGGCGGCGGCGGCTTGTTCTCGCGGCGCGGCGAGAGCTGCAGCATGCCGGTGGTGGTGCGGGGCCGGGGCGCAGGCGCAGAGCCACTGGCAGGCTCGGGCTTGCTCACCTTCGGGGGCAAGGGCGGGGCGAGCTTGCGCGAGAGATCGAGGATCTCCGCCATCATGTCGCCGGCGGTCTTGAAGCGCGCGTTGGGGTTGCTGTTGAGCGCCTTGCGGTAGATGCCCTCGAGCTGCGGGGGCACCTCGGGGTTGCGGCGCTGCAGCTCGGGGATCGAGCCGTCGGGCGTGAGGCCCGAGAGCATCTCGCCCAGGATGACGCCCACTGAGTAGATGTCGGCGCGGCCGTCGATCTCGCTGCCTTCGACGAGCTCGGGCGCGAGGTAGCGATCGGCCTTGCGCGCCTTCATCGCCTGCGTGAACGGCAGCCGCGGCATGGCGAGCCCGAGGCCAAAGTCGGTCACCTTGAGCAGGTCAGGCAGCACCAGCACGTTGTCGGGCTTCAAGTTGCTGTGCGGGCCGACCTTGTGCGCGCCGTCGAGGGCCGAGCAGATTTGCGAGAGGATGGGCTCGATCTCACCCAGCGAAAAGAACTGACCCTTCTGCAAACGCAGGTCGATGATCTTCCGCAGCGTGAGGCCGTCGAGGAACTGCGAGGTGAAGTACGGGCGCTCGGAGTCTTCGCCCTCCTCGTAGACCCGCACCAGGTTCGGGTGCGAGAGCTTGCGCGCCAGCCGTAGCTGCTTGCCGAACTGCTTACGCTCGTCGGCCGATTGGAGCAGCCGCGGGTTGATCACCTTGAGCGCGACCTCGACGTCGAGCTCTTTGTCGTGGGCGCGGAAGACGAAGCCCAGGGGGCCTGCGCCGACGATGTCTTTGACGAGGTAGCGGTTGGCGACGAGATCCTGCGGCTTGTACGGCGCGCCTTCGATCTGACTGGTCGCCGCGCGCCGCCGGCTGAACGTGCCGGTCGCTTGACGCAACCCACCCGTGGACAGGTTCTGCCCGCAGGTCGGACACTTCTCAGAGGTGTCTGGTACGTGGGTGCCGCAGCGGTAGCAGAGCAACGGGGCGAGCCTTTGCGAATCAGCCGGGGAGAACTCGTAAAGCGTGAATCAGACTCAGTTTTTTATCCCACTTCCCTGACACCTTCAACGCCCTACCCCTGTCGAACCGAAGCCGCCTTGTCCGCGGGCCGTTTCCGAGAGGGCCTCCACCTCCACCAACTGGGCTTGAACGGTGGGGGAAATCACCATCTGGGCGATACGATCACCCCGCTTGAGGGTCACCGGTTCCTTCGAGAGGTTGATGAGCAGCACGCCCACCTCGCCCCGGTAGTCGGCGTCGATGGTGCCGGGGCTGTTGAGGCAGGTCAGCCCGTGCTTGAGGGCCAGGCCGCTGCGGGGGCGAATCTGGGCTTCGTAGCCCTGGGGCAGCTCGAGGCAGAGCCCGGTGGGAATGAGCCGGCGCTCCAGCGAGTCGAGCTGCACTTCGAAGGTGAGGTCGGCCAGCAGGTCCATCCCCGAGGAGAGCGCCGTCTGGTAGCTCGGCAGCGGCAGGTCTGAGGGGCGTACGCGACGAACCTTCACGGTCACGCTCATGAGAGGCCGGATACCACGAATCGCGCAGGGTCAGGGTGAGGGAGCACGTCACTCCTCCGAAGCGGGAGGAGGGCCAAATTGCTCGAAAGCCTTCTTCAAATCACCCCGAGGCCGGAGCGCAGGAGCCGGAGCGGCCGCCTCTAAAATCACCGGCTTCGACCCCCGGAAAGCAAACGGGTCCATCGGCTTGTGCCCGAGCTCGAGCTGGTAGTGCACATGCGGCCCCGTACTGCGGCCCGTCGTCCCCGAGTCGGCGATGATCTCGCCCGCGGTCACCTTCTGCCCGGTGGTCACCCGCAGGTTCGAGTTGTGGCAGTAGGCCGTCGCCACGCCCCGGCCGTGCTCGACGATCACCACCTTGCCGTTGACCGCGTCTTCACTCGCGCGGCGCACGATGCCGTTGGCCACCACCTTCACAGGAGTACCCTCGGGCACCGAGAGATCCACCCCGGTGTGGAACTTCCCGTAGCCGAGCGTGGGGTGGTTTCTCCACCCGAACGGCGACGACACGCGCGTGCCAGGAGCCACCGGCCACGACAGCCCATACGCGGTGCCCAGCATCAGCGCGGTCGACGCCGAAGCGACCGCCTTCGAGCTGGTGGGGGGCAGGCGCGCCGCGAGCACCTCGAGCGTCGTCTCCCGCCCCTCCGCTCCCGACCGTCGCGCGGCGTAGCTCGCCACGTCGTAACCCGCGAACACCGCGAGCACCGCGGCGTCTTCGCTGCCGAGATCCACCCGCGCCCGCTCCACCAGAATCGCCGCGTCTTCCGGCGTCGCGAACGGCAGGTTGTAGCGTTTGGCCAGGGCATCGACGGTCGCGCGCTGTTCGAAGGTGAGGGTGGCGGCCGAAGCGAACACCCCGCGGCCGATCGCCCGCCCGGAGGGAACGGTGGCCAGCACCTCGACGTCGGGCACGAAGGCCGTCTGCGTGGGCGCGTCGATCTCATGCGCGTCGTAGACGCCGCCCGTGTAGTAGGCGAGCAGCGGGCGGGTGTTGCTCTTGGTCGAGAAGACGCGCGCGCCGACGTCGCGAATCAGGGCGCCCACCGGCGTGTGGTACGCGGCGGCCCACAGGCACAACACGGCCCCGACGAAGTCGAGCAGGCCTCGCGCCGGCCGCTGAAAGGTGGCGGTCGCGCTCATCGGAAGAACGACAGCAACGCTTCGGCCTCGAGCAGCAGGGCCAGCGCGAGGGGGAAGGACAACACCGAGCCCCACAACCCCGCCACCCACGGGTGCTTCGAGGCGATGCAGGTTTCATCGGCGTGCTGCAGCGAACGCAGCACCGCGCGCCACGCATGGGACAAGACGACGATGGTCATCGCGGTGCCGGCGAGAATGCGGGCGACCGGTGCAGCGACGTCTGCGGGCGCCACGTCACCGACCAGGCCGACGAAGAGCGTCGACTCGACCAGGCGCGAGACGGCGTAGGCGCCGCCGAACACGAAGACGCTGGTGACGAAGGGGCGCACCAGGCGCATGGGCGTCGGTTGTTGGTTGACCCGCTGCAGCAGCGTTCGCCAGGTCTCCTTGATGAGGGAGAACTTGCGCTCTTTCTCGTCGAGCTCGTCGTAGCCCAGGGCAGGCAGCGCGATGAACGCGTCGACGGCGAGCTCCCAGGCCAGGGCCAGGCCGCGGGCCAAGAGCGTGCGTTCACGCGAGTCGATCTTGTTCACCCAGGCGGCGGTGGCTTCGTGCTCGGCAAAGAAGCCGTCGAAGAACACGTCGAGCGCTTCGACCGCGCGGAGAAGCTTGTCGTCCACCACGTCAGCGGCCGCGTGCACCCCGACGGCGACCAGCGCGAAGAGGCCCAGCGGCATGAACGCCCAGCGAAAGGCGCCGAAGAAGCGGCTGACTCCTTCGAGGTGGCGCGTGTTGGACACGGAGGTGGGCTTCAACGGACGGCGTGGAGGGGCGATCTGAAACGGCCTCACTTGACCATGATGGATCCGGAGACCGTAGGGTTCGCCGCCTCATGGGAAAGAATTGGCGCGGTTGGGTGGGTGTCGGCCTCGGGCTCGCAGCGCTGCTGGTCCTGTGCTTCGAGTCTCCGCCCCTGCAGTTTCCGGCCAGTGGTGACGTGGCGCTGGGCGAGGTGCACTTGAAATGAAGGCGCCCCTTTTCCGGGGGCTCAGGGCTGCATCATCAGCTGGAAGAGCTCGGCGTCGACCTCGTCCTCGCTGCCGGCGTCGGGCACCGCGTATTTGACCTTGTCCGCTTCGCTGCAGGGCTTCGGGTTGAGCGTGTCTTGCTGAACGCATTCCATGTTCCACGCTTCGCGGGGCGGCAGACCCAGCGCGTCAGACTTCTTCCGGACCGCGTCGATGTCGCCCTGCACGAGCGCGGTCGAGAGCCACGGTACGGCCATCACGATGCCCAGGCACAGGGCGAGCAGCAGCACGAAAGGAGCGACGGAGCGGTAGAGCGAAAGCACCGGCCTGCGGAACGCAAAACTCGAGATGAAGAGGTTCAAGCCGAGCGGCGGCATGCAGAACGCAAGCTCGAGGTTAACCAGCACCATCATCGCGAGGTGAAACGGGTGCAGCCCGAAGCGCGCGGCGAAGGGCAGCACCAGCGGCACGGCGACGAGCAGCGCCGAGAAGCCATCCATCACCATGCCCACCATCAGCAGGAAGAGGTTGAGCACGATCAAGAACTGCCAGCGCTCGGAGAGACCGAGCTGCACGAGCGACTCGAGCACCTTCGCCGGCACCTGCTGATCGATGACGAAGTTCATCAGCGCGTTCGCCATCATGAGGATGAGGATCACCGCGCCTGCGAGCGCGATCGCCTGGTGGAAGATGCGGGGGAGATCACGCCAGCGCAGATCCTGGTGAATGAAGAGCGCGCAGCCCAGCGCGTAGGCGAGCGCGAGGGCAGCTGACTCGTCGAGGGTGCTGAGGCTGGTGACGAGGCCCCCGAGAATGAGCAGGGGAATGCCGAGTTCCCACTTCACCAGGTCGAGCGCGCGGAGAGCAGCGCCGGCCTCGAAGCGCTCCCGCGGGACCTTCGTTCTCACGCCGACGTACGCGCTCCACAACCCGAGCACGACGAACACGAGCGCGGCGGGCAGCAGCCCCGCCTTGAACGCCGAGGTGAACTCGAGGCCCGCGACCAACGCGTAGACGAGGATGGGAAGAGAGGGGGGCAGCAGCAGGCCGAGCGAGCCACCGGTGGCGACGAGCCCCAGGGAGAAGCGCTCCGAGTAGCCCTGGCCGCGGAGCGTCGGGTAGAGCAGTCCTCCGATCGCGATGATGGTGACGCCGCTCCCGCCGGTGAGCGACGTGAAGAAGCCGCTCGCGCCGAGGCAGACGAGGGCCAGCCCACCGGGGAGCCAGCCGAAGAGCGCGCGTGAGGCTTCCACGATGCGCTGCGGGGCCTTCGATTCGGCGAGCACGTAGCCGAGCGTGGTGAAGAGCGGAATGGTGACGAGCACGGGCGAGCCGGCGAATTGTTCGTCAAGCACGCGCGGGGCGAGGCGGTTGAGGGGCGCGCCCGTGAGTGTCCACGCCAGCTCGGCGCCACCAGCCATGATGACGAAGAGCGGCACGCCGGCGAGCGCAGCAATCGCCAGCACCGCCGCGGGCCAACCGCCGAAGAAGGCGAAGAGCCCGGTGACGGACGCGACGCCTGCGCCTGCACCGACGCGGGCGCGGTTCACCCGTCACCGCTCGTCGTCACCGCGGCATGAGCACCTTCCACCGGCGCCCCCCGCAGCACCCACAGCAGGAACCGCAACGCCAGCCAGAGCAACCCCAACGGCACCACGAGGTTCAAGTCTTTGACCAGCAACCCGCGCGGCGACTCACCGGGCATCGCGAGCAACGGCATGCGCGTCGTCGTCAGGTCACGCTCGCGAACCGCCGCGAACTCCGGCGCGTCACCCAGAAAGTCATTCCACTCCGTCGCGGTCAGCGAACGATCCCACGGTGCGCCGCCGAGGACCTTCACCAGCATCCGCCCATCCAGCGTGAGCTGCTTCAGGGCGAGCGAACCGTGACGCGCCAGCCCCCGGGCGGTCGCGCTGCACTTCTCTGGGCTGCTCGCCGTGGGCGCCGCGTGGAACGCATCGATCGCCGTGAAATCAAAGAACCCCCACGCCGCCAACACGCACACCGCCGCCGCCATCACCCCGCCCGCCCGGGCGATCCACGCCTTCGCCTCGACCGTGAAGACGCGTGACACGGCATCGATCGACACATGCCTTCCGCTCGCCGTGGCCAGCGCCGCGCCCAGCATCGCCAGCGCGAGGGTGAGCCGCGTGCCGAGCCCGCGCAGCCCCCCGCACCACGTGAGCAACGAGCCATCTTGCAGCCACCCCAGCACGTTCCCCGCCCACGCCACGCCGACGTCGCGCCACGCCCACGCCCACACGACGAACACGAGCACCAGCCCCGTCGTCACCCGCCTCGACTTCGAGAACTGCCACGCGAGCGAGCCCACCACCACCGAGGACGACAGTGCCCGGAAGACGAACCCGGTGACGAGTTCACCCTCGGTGCGCGCGGAGAGCCCCTTGAGCGCGACCCAGGACAGGAGCGCGGCCGTGAGCGTTGCCAGCACCGCCACCACCAACCCCACCTCGAGCCGGGTCAGCGCGCGATCGAGGCGCTCCATCACTGCGCCAACTGCTCGACCTCTTCGAGGAACTTCGGAGTGAACGTGCCCTTGCCGAGCTGCGCCCGCGTGGAAGTGAAGAGCTTCTTCCACTCCACCAGATCCTCAGCGCTCGGCTGAACCACGGTCATCCGCTTCTCGAGGCGTTCGAAGGCCTTGGCGTCTTCCGCGCGAATGCGACCAGTCAATGCCTTCGCGGCGAGGCGTCCGGTCTCCAGCACCACGTCGCGCGACGCCGAGGGAAGCTTGTCGAGGCTCGCCTTCGCCATCACGATGCCACCGATGTTCGGAGCCACCACCGCGCGCGACACGTGATCGAGCCGGCTGGCCAACTGAAGCTGTTCCGCCGCGAGCGCAGACATGACGAGCACGTTCACGTTGCCGGTGGAGAGCTCGGGCAGCACCTCGGGCAGCGCGGTCGGGACCACCACGGTCCCGGTGAGCTGGAACAGGGGCGGCAGGAGCGGATCTTCGCGCCACACCCAGCCCCGCTTCCCTTTCAGGTTCTCCGGCTTCTTCACCCCGTAGCCCTGCGACATGAAGCGATCGAGGCCGATGTCCCCCCAGCCCACCAGCTCCATGCCCGAGTCATGAAAGCTCTTCTCGAAGCGCGGGGTGAGCGCGGTGCGCACGCGATCGAGCGTGGGCCAGTCGGGGAAGAGCCCCGGCACCTGGAGCACGTTCACGTTCGGGTCGATGACGCTGAGCCCCACCGCAGAGACGATCGCGCCATCGAGCTGACCGGTCTTCAGCTTCGACATCTGCGCCGCTTCGTCACCCTGGGTGGCGTTCCAGAAGATCTCGATCGTCACTTCTCCCCTCGTCTTGTCCTTCACGGCCTTTTGCCAGACGCGCAGCACGAGGCCCCAGGGTGACTCGCGCGGCGCGAGCGAGCCGAGCTTGAGCACGATCGGCTCAGCGAAGGAGAGGGACGGCAAAAGGCACAACAGCAAGACCAGTTGCTTGAGCATCGTGTTCACCCTTTTTAGAAACCACAGCGCTTGAGTCGCGGAACGCCGAGGTAGCGAACGCCCTTGCGATGGGCGATCTCGTTCGCGAGGCGCTGCTCGGGCAACACGTCACCCGCGCTCACCACCTCGTTGAGCAGCTCGCGATACAGCTTCGCGTCGCGCGCCTGGCAGGCGAAGTTCTGTGCGTACATGAGCTGCACGGTGAGCGCCTTGCGACTGGTGAGGGCCAGCGCACGCTCGAACAACGCCTTGGCCTGCGGCAGCTCTGCGTCGGGGGACCGCGCGTGGTACGCGCCCAGCGCCGCGAGCCCGGTGGCGTAGGCCAGCGTCACATCGAGCTCCACGCTCCGCTCCAGCAGGGAGACGCCTACGAAGAGGTCAGCCACCACCTCGGGCTGATCGCCCGCCACGCCGCCCCGTGAGAGCCAGGCGAGGCCGAGCCACAGCAGCAGGTCGGCGTCTTTTTTCTGCACGTCGGCGAGGTACGCCTTCATGGTCAGCGAGTTCTTCTGCGCGGCGGAGAAGCCGGTCTTCTTCTGCTCCATCAGGAGCGAGCCGAACTTCACCGCGCGATCGTAGGCAGCCTTCGCGCGCCGGGCATGCAGCGCCTCGCCCTCGTCGTCTTCACGATCGACGGCCTGCTCCCACGAGTCCTCGATGAAGGCCGAGGCGTAGCCCGTCCACGACTGGGTCAGCAGGAAGAGGCCATCTTCGTTGTCGGGCGCGAGGGTCCACATGCCTTCGAGCTGCACGAGGCTCGAGCCAGCGCCCTCCTTGGCGACCTCGAGATCGCTGAGCGTGTCGAAAGTGCGTGCCGCGGCGCGTGTCGACTGCAGCGTCCCGTCGAGGATGATGCGATCAAGACAACCCGTGGCACAGAGTACGACAGGCAGAAGGAGGGCACGCATGAGCACGGAGCTTCTGCGTCATCAGAGGCGCAATTGCACGCAATCGGTGACGGCACCGAAATGAGTCCTTGGCATCCCCGGCTCGACCTCAGGTCCAGGTGACGTCGACCTCGAAATCACCTGGCCCCGTCGCGCGAGCGCGGCAGCGCGCGCTGACCTTCTTGGAGAGCAACAGCCCCGAGATGATCCCCGAGATGTAGTCGGGCTGCATAGTGGGGTCGCCGACGAAGGCCACCACCCACGACCCGGGTGCGCGCTCCGTCGGCGCCACCTGCACCGGGGTGCTGTCCACCTGAAACAGTCTCGGCATCAGCTTCATCAGCCGGCTCGGCGAGATCACCGTGATGGTCGCAAGGACCACCTTACCCACGAGGGTCTGGGCGAGCCCTGCGACCTGCGTCTCACCGAGGGCGCGGTAGCCGTCGGCCATGGGAAGCCCCGCATGAAAATGCTGACGCGCCGCCTCGAGGCAAAGGTTGAAGACGAGGGCAGGGTACTCGGCCTCCATTCGAGCGCCGTCAAAGCCGTGGCCCCGAAGCAGCGCCGCCAATTCGGCAGATTGGCGGACACCGTGGAGGAACAGTCCTTCGAACACGCTCGCCCGCACCTTGCGGTTCATCGACGAAATCGTCATGGCGTGAACAGCTTACGACTCTGACGCGACCCTGAAAACTCGCTTCGGTCCTCGCCCACGCCTGAAGGGCGAGTTCGGCAATCCGAATCGTGAAAGCCGACTTCGAATTCGAGGGCGGTGCGGTGCGCCACGATGCTCGAGGAACCCTCCAGAGTCAGGTGCTCAGGTCGCCACCGCTGCGGGTACCAGCCAGCGGTCCACGGCGCTGGGCGATATTCACTTGAAGCAAAAAACGCCCCTCCTCCGGTCGGAGGAGAGGCGGTTTCGCCACTTCGGCTAAAACTTAAGCCTGGGTGGTGGGCTTCTGCTGAGCAGGCGCCTCAGCCGGGGGCGGCGAACCCGCTGCGGCAGAACGCTCGGCGAGCGCCTGCTTGCGGCTCAGGCGAATCTTGCCGCCCGAGTCGATCGAGATGACCTTCACCATCACCTCGTCGCCTTCCTTCACGATCTCGTCCACCGTCTTGATCCGCTTGTCAGCGAGCTCAGAGATGTGGATGAGGCCGTCGGTGCCGGGGAACAGCTCGACGAAGGCGCCGAACTCGACGATCTTGCGAACCGTGCCCAGGTAGATCTTCCCGACCTCGGCCTCACGCGTGAGCGCCTGGATCATCGAGATCGCGGCCTTCACCGCGTCACCGTCGGCCGAGGCAATGTCGACCTTGCCCGTGTCGTCGATGTTCACCGAGCAGCCGGTGCGCGCGATGATGTCTTTGATCACCTTGCCGCCGGGGCCGATGACGTTCTTGATGTACTCCGGGCGGATCATGATGCTCGTGATGCGCGGGGCGTACGGGCTGATCTCCTTGCGGGGCGTGGGCAACGTCTGGAGCATCGTCTCGAGGATCGACAGACGGCCGATCTTCGCCTGCTCCATCGCCTTGAGCATGATCGCCGTGGTGATGCCGGTGATCTTGATGTCCATCTGCACGGCGGTGATGCCCTTCGCGGTGCCGCACACCTTGAAATCCATGTCGCCCAGGTGATCCTCGTCACCCAGGATGTCGGAGAGGATGGCGATCTTGTCGCCCTCTTTCACGAGGCCCATCGCGATGCCCGCAACCGGCGACTTGATGGGCACGCCGGCATCCATCATCGCCAGGGTGCCGCCGCAGACCGACGCCATCGACGAGCTGCCGTTGCTCTCGAGAATGTCCGAGACGACGCGCACGACGTAGGGGAAGGAAAGCTTGTCGGGGATCATGTTCTTGAGCGCGCGTTCAGCGAGCGCGCCGTGGCCGATTTCACGACGACCGGGGCCGCGCAGGGGCTTGGTCTCGTTCACGGAGAACGGGGGGAAGTTGTAGTGCAGCATGAACGTCTTGCTGACGTCGCCCGCCAGCGTCTCGATGCGCTGATCGTCTTCGCCGGTGCCCAGGGTCGCCGTGACGAGCGCCTGCGTCTCACCGCGCTGGAAGATCGCCGAGCCGTGGGTACGGGGCAGCGGCGAGATCTCGCAGCTGACCGCACGAACAGTGGTGTGCGGGCGGCCACCGATGCGGCCTCCGTTGCACGTCAGCTCGCGCATGTATTCGTACTTGAGGTCTTCGTAGATGCCCTTGACGTGCTTCTCGACGAGCGCCGTGTACGTCTCGCCCATCTCTTTCTTGAGCGCCGCCTCGAGCTCCTTGCGGTTGCTCTTCAAGAAGCCATACCGCTCGTGCTTCTCGACGATGCCGTAGCCCTTGGTGATGCCGGCCCACGCGATGGTCTTGCACTTGGCCTTGAGCGCCTCGTCGTACTTCACGATCTTGTCGAACTCGCGGGTCTTCACGCCCAGCTCGGCGCGCAGCTCAGCGATGGTGTTGATGATCGGCTGGCAAGCGGCCATGCCGAAGTCGAGCGCGAGCACCATGTCGGCCTCGCTGATCTCGTCACCACCACCCTCGACCATCACGATCGCGGCCTTCGAGGCGGCGACCACCAGGTCGAGATCGCTCTTCGCGCGCTGGGCGAAGTCGGGGTTGACGATCAACTTGCCGTCGAGGCGGCCGACGCGCACGCACGCGATGGGGCCGTCGAAGGGAATGTCAGAGACGGCCAGCGAGGCCGAAGCGGCGCACAGCGCGAGCACGTCAGGCTCGGCGTTCTTGTCGAAGCTCATCACGCTGACGAGCACCTGGGTCTCGTACGCGTAGCCCTCGGGGAACAGGGGGCGGCAGGCGCGGTCGACGATGCGGCAGGTGAGCGTCTCTTTCTCGGTGAGGCGACCCTCACGGCGGAAGTACCCACCGGGGATGCGGCCGGCCGAGGCGAACGTCTCTTTGTACTCGACGGTCAGCGGCATGAAGTCGATGTCTTTCTTGTCGCGCGCGCTCACCGAGGTCGCGAGGAGCATCGTGTCGCCGTAGCGGAGCACGATCGCACCGTCTGCCTGCTTCGCCATGCGACCGGTCTCGATGATGAGATCGCGCTCGCCAACCTTCACGGTCTTTCGAATCATTGCCATTTTGGAGCTCTCTTGCGTTGTTGGCGCTTCGAGGCGGGCTGCGTTTTGATCACCTGATCGCGATCCCCGACTCGAAGTCGGAGCGCCCGAACAGAAAATCAAAACGCGAAAAGGGCTCATCCCGTCGCGCCGTTTGAGTGAATCCACCGCGTCAGGCCGCGATGGGTGCTGCGAACTGCTCAATACGAAGAAGGGCGCTGGATTCAAACCCCAGCGCCCCTCCGTTCAGCTCGTCTTCACTTGCGGATGCCGAGGCTGTCGATCAACTTCTTGTAGCGGTTCAAGTCTTTCGACTTGAGGTAGTCGAGCAGGCGGCGGCGCTGGCTGACCATCTTGAGCAGACCACGGCGGCTGTGGTGGTCCTTCTTGTGCGTCTTGAAGTGCTCGGTCAGCTCGGTGATGCGCTCCGAGAGGATGGCGACCTGAACTTCAGGCGAGCCGGTGTCCTTCTCGTGGGTGCGGAACTTCGTCACCAACTCAGTCTTCTTTTCGACCTGGATCATCGTGGTTCTCTCCCGCTCCGAGGGTTTCAAGTCACCACGGCCCGCGGAGGGGTACAGGTCGGGTGTTCACGGGCGCTTAGCGGAGCAGACGCCCCAGCGCAAGCTACCTGAGCGGCGGCAGCAGCACGTACGTCCCGTCATCTCCACGGCGGTAGAAGTACCGCTCTCGCCAGGGGAAATGGAGGTCGTCGGCGCTCAAGAGCTCCAGCTCGACCAGCTCGTTGAGCGCCATGGGCAGGGACCCCTTTTCGAGCCTGAAGAGATCGATGGCCGCGCTCACCCGAGACATCTGCTGCTGGCTGGCGAACCGCTGGGCCGCGGGGTCGGTGTACGTGGTGGCGTTCGAGCCGCCCAGTTTCATGGCGCCGAAGTCGATGCGGGTGCCCACGAAGAGCAGCGCGCCCACCACCACCATGGTGACGGCGATGCGGCCGATGACGCCCATCAACGCCGAGCTGCGCCCCTCGCTCTCGAAGTCGTCGCCGCCCTTGCCTGCCGGGGGCACGCCGCGCGCGTACTCGAGGTTGATGAGGTTGCAGAGCGCCTTGGCGGTCTCGAACTCACCGAGCGCCGACAGCTCGATGAGGCGCTGTACGGTGCGGCCGGAGGCGATGAGGTTGTAACAAATGCGCTCGTTCTCACCGACCGACTTGAACTCGCCCTTGTTGACGCTCTTCTTTTCCTCGGCGAACGCGTCGTCGAGGGCGGCGTCGAAGTCGTCCTTCTTGAGCTCTTCGGGGGGCAGCTCTTTGAGCTTCTCGAAGCTCATCTGCAGGCTGGTGATGCGCTTGCGCACCACCGGCCACTCGTCGACGCGGCGGAAACCCTCCATCAGCACCGACTCCGCGCGCAGCGGGGTCAGCGTGTTTTCCATCTCGACGTCTTTCTGCTCGAACTCGTAGGTGCCGGCCTTCCACGCGAAGAGCTTGAAGAGCGTCTCGCTGGTCTGCAGTTGCACCATCGACTTGAACTTGTGTTCGGTCAGCACGCCCTGGGCGACCAGCACGTCGCCCAGCCGGTGCAGGGTGCGCTTCTGGGTCTCGAGCGCGAACTCGAGCTGCTGCTCGGTCACCAGGGAAGCGGCCACCAGCATCGAGCCGATGAGATCCTTGCGGTTGCGGCTGGTGGTCTCGGCGCGAACGATGTTGCCGTCTTTGAAGGTGACGGCGACCGTGTCTTGTTTCTGCGTCAGCACCAACACGCCGGTCTTCTGCTGCTGACCTATCAGCTGGAGGATGTCGGCGATCCCGAAGTCTTTGAGTGTGCCCTTGAGCGCCATGTCAGCTCCGGCTCCGTCGCAGGCGCAGCAGCGAGACGGGGTAGACGATGAGGAAGAGCAACACGAGCGGCACCAGGCGCAGGCCCATGGGAAGACCTTCGAACGGGGGCCTCACCACGCCCGCGCGCAGCACCACGCCGGTGATGGCGAGCACGAACAGGTAGCCGTAGACCGCGCCGCGCACCGGAGCGCCCGAGAACACGTGGCCCATACCCGACCAGAGCACGCCCAGGATGGTCGAGGCGCGCTCCATCTGGCTCTCGTAGCGGGCGACCTCGAGCTGCTTGCGCACCTTCACCGAAGGCGCGACCACGTTCTTCTTGGCGAACACGTTCACGCATTGCGTGCACATCGGGCTGCCGACCGAGACGTCAGGGTCTCCACGGCGGCTGACCGGGCGGCCGCAGCGATTGCAGACCTTGGCGGCCTCGAGCGACTTGCCCAGGAAACCAAAACCCAGCAGCAGGGCTGCGACGAGCGCCGGGTAGAAGGCTGCCACCCACGAAGGCACGTCGCCCACCAGCATCTGGGAGAGCTGGCTGCGCACACGGGCTGCGGCCACTTCGCTCTTGGCGAGCGCCAGCAGATCGACCGGGGCGAGCGGCAAGGTCTTGAGGCGATCGTTGCCGATGATCTCTTTGGGGAAGGGATCTTCAGAAGAGATGGAAGGCAGGGTCGGATCGAGCTGGCGGGCCTCCATCAGGTTCGAGTTGGCCTTGTCGACCTCACCGGCGTTCGAGTCGCCGTAGACCTGCACGCGGCGCTGGTACACCCGGCTCAAGTCGAGCAACGAGACCGCGCTGGGTGAGGTGGCCTTGAGCGCCTCGAGGATCGAACGGGAGTTCTCCAGATCGCCCTGAAGGAAAAACGCCTTGGCCAACGCGAGCCGGCCGGGCACGTCTTCGGGGCGCAAGGCGAGCGCGAGCTTGAGGTGGCCCACGGCCTGCTCGAGGTGACCGCGGTTCAAGTGGAAGTGGCCCAGCACGAACCGTTCGGCAAAGCCCACCTTGTCTTCAGCGGCGAGCTTCTCGTAGCGCTGCACCAGCGGCTCGATGTTCGGGCCACCCCGCTCGATGCGGTAGAGATCTTCTGCGACCGTCTCGGCAAAGGCGGTGTGCTCCACCACGAAGCCGCCGATGAGGGGCACCACGCCCAACGAGCCGATGAGCACCGCCGCCAGCACGCGCTCACGCACCGAGAGGTACAGGGTGATGGCCGCGAAGAAGGCCAGCAGCGAAGGGGCCACGCCCATGCGGAAGACGATGGGCAACGAGAGCAGGAGAACGGCCAGCGCCGAGGTCTGCCAGCGAGCCGCCGCGCGCGGGAAGAAGAAGTGGAAGTCGTAGAGGAAGTAGTAGCCGCGGCGCAGCAGCAGCACGAGCATCACCACGATGAGGGTGGCGAGGTAGGCGATCAACGCGACCGTGACGAGGTCTGCGATCAACGGGCGCAGATAGCGCGGGTCGCTCAACGAGGCAGCGATGCCTTTCTGCAACGAGCTCACGTAGCGGGGGATGCCGCTCGGATCCGAAGAAAAATACAGCCGGGTGAGGAGGAACCACGTGGCCGGGAGCTCGGGCGCGAGCTCGGCCGCGCTGACGGCGATCTCCACGGCAGCGCCGCTGTCACCCGCGGCTTCCCACGCTTGAGCTGCGCGCAACAGGCCCACCGCCCACAGCTCCATGTTGCTGGAGCCGACGAGGCTGCGCATGGCGAGCAGCTCTTTGCGCGCGGCCTGCTCGGCCTGGACGTTTCTGGAAGCGTTGGCCTGCCGCCACGTGAGCCAGACCGCGTTCAAGTCGGAGTCTGAGATGGTCTTGACCACCATCGGCGGCGGCTCTTTTTTCGCAGGCGGCTCGACCTTCGGCTGCTGCTGTTGCTCTTTGAGCAGCTCCTTGGCGGTCTTCTTCGGCGCCTTCGTCGTGGTGGGCGGCGCGACGAGGGTGCCGTCTTCGACCGGCTCGTCTTGCACCGTCTCGGTCGAGCCCGGGGCGTCGGGTTCACCCAGGCCGTCTTCGACCGGCTGCTGCGGCGCGCGGGCTTTCTTCTTCGCCGGGGCGGCGTCGGGATCGACGAGATCGACCTGGGCGAAGGCCGCTGTCGGAATCAGCCACGCGAAGGCGAGGAAGCACGCGAAAATTCTCATCGGGGGCGCGCGCAGCCTACCCTTGGATTCCGGCAGTCGCGAGCACTTCGACGAGGGGTGGGTTAGATGGCGCGCATGGGTGACATCGGCAACGCAGTGGAGAGGCTCGCCACCATCATGCAGCGCCTCCGCGCGCCGGGCGGCTGTCCGTGGGATCGGGAACAGGATTTGAAGTCGCTGCGGCCCTACCTCATCGAGGAGGCCTACGAGGTGCTGGAGGAGATGGACCGGGTCTCGGAAGGCGGGCCGTGGAGCCCCCTGGCCGAGGAGCTGGGCGACCTGCTGTTCCAGATCGTCTTTCATTCTCAACTGGCCTCCGAGCAGAAGCAGTTCGACTTGAGCCAGGTGGCCAACGCCATCGCGGACAAGCTGGAACGCCGGCACCCCCACGTGTTTGGCGACGGGGCGGCGAACAGCTCGACCCAGGTGCTGGAAAATTGGGCGCGCCTCAAGGCGGAAGAGCGCAAGAAGAAGAACGGGCATGTGGGCAGCGTGCTCGACGGCGTGCCGAAAGATGCGCCGGGGCTGCAGCGCGCCGAGCGGCTGACCGAGAAGGCCTCGCGCATCGGCTTCGACTGGCCCGACGTCAGCTCAGTGAAGGAAAAGCTCCAGGAAGAGCTGGGCGAGCTGGAGGAGGCGATGGCCAGCAAGGACCAGGCGGCCATGGAGCACGAGCTGGGTGACGTGTTCTTCTCGTTGGCCAACCTGGCCCGGCACCTCAACATCGCCCCTGAAGACGCGATGCGGGCGGCCAACCGGCGCTTCACCACCCGCTTTCACGTGGTCGAGAAAGGCCTGGAAAAGCAGGGCGTACCCTTCGGGGAAGCCTCGCTCGATCAGATGAACGACCTGTGGGATCAGGCGAAGGCCGAGGAGAAGGCTGCGAAGTCGAAGGGCTGATCCACTTGACCCATCCGGGAGGGGCCGATAAGGCGCGGCCTTCCTCATTGCATTTCCGATTCAAGGAGCCGTTCCGTGGCCAACACCAAGTCAGCCGTCAAGCGCAACCGCCAGTCCATCAAGCGTAACGCCCGCAACTCTGCCGTGAAGACCGGCGTCAAGACCGCCATCAAGGCCGCCCGCGCCGCCATCGCCGCTGGTGATCCTGCGAAGGTGAAGCTCGCCGTTTCCGCCGCTAGCGCCGCGCTCGACAAGGCTGCGACCAAGGGCGTGCTGCACTCGAAGAACGCGAGCCGCCGCATCGGCCGCCTGGCGCACGCGGCTTCGAAGAAGCCCGCCGCGGCCGCCGCACCCGCCGCGAAGTAATTTCGCTCAAGTCGTACTCAGTGACACGAGCCGGCGGTGCCTCCAGGGGCCCGTCGGCTTTTGTCGTTCTCGAAAGCGTGCTCCTCGACAACGTGCTCCCTCTCCCCCGAGGGGGAGAGGGTTGGGGAGAGGGCTTACCGCTGCTGCAGTCGCTCGAAGCCTTCGCGCACCGCGGCGTCGGCGATCCGGCGCAGTGCAGCGGCCCGGTTCGACTCAGTGAGCAGCACGTCGGCGCCCGAGGGAAACTCTTCGGAGATCGCGACGGTGGCTGCACCGACCACGGCTCCGTCTTTCTTGAGCGTCAGCGAAATCGTCGCCGACATGCGGAAGACCGGCTGCCGCGGAAGTGCGGGGGCGGTGAGAAACGGCCCGCTGCTCACCGCGAGGATGGTGCCTTCGAGGACCGCTTCAGCGTCGGGTCCACCCAGGCGCCCCGCTCGCTCGAGCTGATCTCGTGCGGCTTGAGTGAACGGCATCTCTGCACCCGGCTCAGCGGTGCGGTTGATGAAGAACGGTACATGCGCTGAACGCACGGGCAACGAAGCATTCGGCGCGGTGAAGCGGTACCCACACCCCGCGAGCATGAGCAGAAGCGCGAGACTCCCTCTCCCTGCGAAGCGGGGAGAGGGTTGGGGTGAGGGGCGACCGCTCATCCGACGACGAAGCTGACGATCTTCTTGTGAACGAAGACGAACTTCTTCACGGTCTTCCCCGCGAGCGCAGCCTGCACCTTCGGGTCAGCCTCGGCGATCGCCCGCACTTCCGCTTCCATCGCGGTCGCCGGCGCCTGAATCTCTGCGCGCAGCTTGCCCATCACCTGCACGCCGTACGAGATCACGTCGTCGACGACGAGGTTCGGGTCGTACGCAGGCCAGCTCTGCTCCTCGAGGGGCGAGGTGCTCCCGTAGCCCTGCGCCAGCTCATTGGCGAAGTGCGGCACGAACGGCACCAGCATCGTGGCCAGCACCTGAATGGCCTCGTTCATCGCGGCCTTCTCGGCCGGGGTGGTGACTTCCTTCACCAGGTACAGCTCATTCACGTACTCCATCGATCCCGCGATGGCGGTGTTGAACGACAACCGCTCGATGGCATCGGTGATGCGCTTGAGCGCCTTGTGCGCCGCCTTGCGAATGTCGAGCGCCTTGCCCTCATACGGGCCATCCCACTTCGCGCCCTTCACCTGCGGCTCGTGCGTCACCGCCAGCGCCCACACGCGCCGCAAGAAGCGGAACGAGCCCTCGACGCTTTTCTGGTTCCAGTCGAAGTCACGCTCAGGAGGACCTGCGAACAACACGTAGGCCCGCGCGGTATCGGCGCCGAACTCCTTCACGAGATCCGACGGCGCCACGCCGTTGCCAGCGCGCTTGCTCATCTTGAGCCCATCGTGACCGTTCACGATGCCCTGGGTGATCAACCGCGTGACCGGCTCGTCGACCGCACAGAGGCCCAGTTCCTTCATCACCCGCGTCCAGAAGCGGAAGTACAGCAGGTGCATGGTCGCGTGCTCAGGGCCACCCACGTAGAGGTCGACCGGCAGGTACTTCTTCGCGACCGCCGCGTCGAACGGAGCGGTATCGAACTGCGGCGAGAGGTAGCGCGCGTAGTACCAGGTGGAGTCGACGAAGGTGTCCATCGTCTCGGCTTCACGCCGCGCGGGGCCGCTGCACTTCGGGCACGTGGTGTTGACGAAGCCAGGCACCTTGGCGAGCGGCGGTTCACCCGTACCGGTGAGCACCTTCTCGACTTCGATGTCGGGCAGGCGCACGGGCAGTTGCTCGTACGGAACGGGGATGCCCTTCTTCTCGGGATCGCACTTCTCGCAATAGACGATCGGGATCGGCGTGCCCCAGTAGCGCTGGCGGCTGAAGCCCCAATCCTTCTGGCGCCAGGTGGTCATCGGAGCGCCCTTCTTCTGCTCCACCAACCACGCTGACATCACCTTGCGCGCTTCAGCAGACGTCTTGCCGGTGTACTCGCCAGAGTCAGCCAGCAGGCCGTCTTCGGTGTACGCCGCAGGGGCCATCGCTTCTTCACGCTGAACAATCTTCGCCGGCGTGATGACGACCCGAATCGGCAGCGCGTACTTGCGAGCGAAATCGAAGTCGCGCGCGTCGTGCGCAGGCACGCTCATCACAGCGCCCGTGCCGTAGTCGGACAGCACGAAGTTCGCGATCCACACCGGAACCTTTGCGCCGGTGAACGGGTTGAGCGCCCAGGCGCCGGTGAACACGCCCTCTTTCTCAGCGCCTTCTTCGGTGCGTTCGGTCTTCGACTTCGCGGCCATCTTCGCTACGAACGCGTCGACGTCGGCCTTCTGATCAGCGGTGGTGATGCTGCGCACCACGCGGTGATCAGGCGCCAAGACCACGTAGGTGCAGCCGAAGATGGTGTCGACGCGGGTGGTGAACACGCGGATCTTCTCTGCGCTGCCTTCGATGCCGAAGTCGGCCTCGACGCCTTCGCTCTTGCCTATCCAGTTGCGCTGAGCGGCGGTGATGCGATCGGGCCACTCTTTCAAGGTGTCCAGACCATCGAGCAGGGCCTGAGAGTACCTGGTGATGCGGAAGGCCCACTCCGGCTGCTCGCGGTCGAGCACCTTCGAGCCGCAACGCTCGCACGTGCCGTCTTTGACCTGCTCGTTGGCGATGACCGTGAGGCACCCGGTGCACCAGTTCACCTTCGAGAAGCGGCGGTAGACCAGATCCCGCTCGAGCATCTTGAGGAAGAACCACTGATTCCACCGGTAGTACTCGGGGCGGCTGGTATCGAGCTCCAGATCCCAGTCGTAGGAATAGCCGAGGCTGTTCATTTCCTTCTTGAAGCTGATGATGTTCTCGGCCGTGCGCACTGCCGGGTGAACGCCGTCTTTGATCGCCGCGTTCTCCGCGGGCAGACCGAACGCGTCCCAGCCCATGGGGTGCACCACGTCGAAGCCCTTCATGCGGAAGTAGCGCGCGTAGACGTCACCCAGCAGGTAGTTGCGCACGTGGCCCATGTGCATGTTGCCCGAGGGGTACGGGAGCATCTCGAGCACGTACTTCTTGGGCTTTACGCCCGCGCGGGTGAGGCGGAAGGTGCCGCGCTCGTTCCACGTCTGCTGCCACTTCGATTCGATGACACTCGGCTCGTACTTTTCGGACATCGCCATGATGAGGCGCCTTGTAGGAGAGGGCCTGTGGTGACGCAACGACCCCTCGACAAAGCTCGGTGCCGAGCGAAGTCGAGGCGGTCGCGGTGCGCTGACTGTTGGGGTATTCCTGCCCTGTGGAGCAGCCGACGAAGGAGATCGAGTTCGAGCACCGCCGTTTGAAGCCCGGCACCGTTCCGGCCTCGCTTCAGGGAGCCCAGGCCCGGCTCTCGGGGTTGCGCAAGCAGGCCCAGTGGTCGCGGGCGGCGTTCGTGCTGGTCGGGGCCCTGGGCATCGCGTGGGCGACCCAGCGGGCGGGCATCGAGTTGCCCACGGCGTTGTGCTTCTTCTTCGGGGCGCTGCCGGTGTTGTGGGTCGGCGGGTGGTTGTTCGGGTTTCTGTTTCAGGCGCGGCGGGCGGCGAAGGCCGTGTCTCTCACGGTCGGGTCGACGCAGTGGCAGAGCGAGCTGGCGGCGGCCACGGTGGTCGAGAAGGTGAAGCTGTCGATGTCGGCGCTGGGTCTGCACATCACGCGCGATCAGGACACGCAGGTGATCGGCTGGCCCCGCGTACGGATGGAGCGCATGGGTCCGGCGACGCTGGCGGTGTTCATGAATGACGAGCCGTCGGGGCTCGCGATGAACGAGGGGCTGATGGTGCCGCGCACTGCGTTCGGTTCGGACTCAGCGTTCGATGATTTCTGCCTCGCGATGCAGCGGTTCATCTGGGAGTCCCAGAGAAATGAATCGTGAGCTCCCTCTCCCCGCGGGGGAGAGGGTTGGGGAGAGGGCTGACGCACACCATATGACGCGAAAAACCCCGGCGCTCGTATTGAGCACCGGGGTCTTCTTAAACCCTCACCCCGACCCTCTCCCCCTCGGGGAGAGGGAGACAGCTGGTTGAGCGGTTGTTGCGTTGTTGCGTTGTCGTCTCTCAGTACCCCGTGCGGCGGATGACCTTGAACGCGCTGGTCACGCTGCGGAGGTTGTGCACGATGCCGTACGAGCAACCGCGCGCCTCGTACGCCCACAACGAACCCCACGCGTCACCCGACTCGTACAGCAAGATGTGGCCGGCGCCGTTCGTGTTGTAGACGAACGCATCGCCCTTCGCGACGTTCGCGCGGCTCACCGTGCTCCACTGCGAGTTGCTGCCGATGAAGTGGATGGTGCCGTACGGGTGCGAATCGACCGAGACGTCGGTGTTGGTCGAAGGAATCTGCCAGGCCTTCGCCACGTAGCCCGAGCAGTCCGCGCCGTAGCTGCCGGAGTGCGAGCAGCTGGGGCAGCTGCCCGTGCACACGCCCTTGTTCGAGCTGGTCGCGCCGCCGTTGACCCAACGACCGTGACCCCACCAGTACGAGAAGCCCACCCCGCCCTTCGCGCGCAGGATGGCGCCGTCGCGGCCGGTGGCGCTGGGAGTCGTGCCGCCGCCGCTGCTGCTGCCGCCCGTAGAGGGCTGCGAGACCAGCGCCAGGTACGTGCCGTAGCTCCAGCCCGTCACGCCGTTGTACTTGATGTTGTACCAACCGCCGTTCGGCTGGCTGACGTTCACCGTGGTGACCGTGGCGCCGGTGGGGATGACCAGGCGAACCTGGGCGTTCATCGACGCGCTGGTGCGCAGGTTCAGGTTTGCCGAGGTGCGCAGGGTCGAACCGAGCGCGACGCCCGACGACAGCTCGCTCGAGAGGGTGCCGAACTCTTCGGCGCCGGTGAGGAGCTCACCTTCAGCCGCCGTCTCACCCGCCGTGCCCGCGCAGCCCATCAGCGCGACCGTCACACTCAGCACCGTCAGTCGAAGCGTGTTCATGGCCAAACCACTTTGCGAGGCGTGTGCCGAAAAGGGCGCTGCGGGGAAAACCGAGCGAATCGGCAAAGGTGCTTACATTTTGAAGCGATGGTGCCCCCCTTTGAAACCGAACAGTTCCCGGTCGGGTGTCCGAAAACAGAGCAAGCGCGTGAGATTGTCACCCTGGAGTGACAGCGTGGCGGGTGGCTGCGCGGTGTGCTTTCAAGCGCGCCCATGAAGCACGCGAGGCGGCTCGGAGCGGTGATGGCGGTGCTCCTGGTGGTGGGCTGGGCGCTGTTGAGTTCGCGCCCTCAACCCGGGTCGATCGAGCTCATCGAAGATGCGGTCGTGGCCGATGGCGGCAGCGCGAGCTCGACGAAAGCGCCGACTGCGAAGACGACAGTGACGGCTGCGAACGATGCAGGCGTGCCCGAGCCGAGGACAGGTGGGGGCCAGGTGCTGGCGAACTTCGGCTGGGGCAACGGCGAGGGGAACCTCGGTCGCTCGAAGCCCGATGAAGCGAACCCTGAAGCGCCGATGAGTTTGACGGTCGATGCGCTGGGCCAGGTGTGGATCCTCGATCAAGTCAACGAGCGGCTGGTGAAGCTGGACAAGTCGGGCAAGCAGGTGGGCACGGTGCCGCTCACGGTGCAGGCGGGGCAGGACGTGGTGGTCGCCCCCGATGGCACGGTGCTGGTGCTGGATCGCCTCGTCGACAAGTCGGTCTCGGTGATTGGCGCCGATGGCAAACCGCGCGGTGAACTGCCGCTGCTGGGCAAGGGCATGGAAGAAGGCGGTGCGTCGACTGGGGTGTTCATCGACGGCAATGATGTCTACGTCGAGCGCGAACACGGTGACTCGGTGCGCATCGGCAGCACGTCGGGTGAAGCGTCGAAAGATCGCCCCGAAATTCCCGGCCGCCCCGCGGCTGATGGCCGCACGTATTTGACGGCTGGCATCGTGGATGGCGCGACGGGCACGGTGATGGTGACCGCGATCGACAAAGAGCCGCGGGCGCATCGCTTCACGCGGCAATTTTCGGTGGGCCAGGCGGTGGTGGCGCTCAACGCGCTCGATGCGGATCGCAGCGGCGTCATCTACCTGGGCACGGTGATCGAGCTTCCCGGCTCGACCGGCGAGAAGCCGCTGTTTGGGATCGCGTTGTTCTGTCTCGACCCGCTCGATGGGCGGCCGCTGGCGCAGACGCGCATTCCCGCGAACACGATGCCCGAAGAGACTTTTCGCGAGATGACGGTGTTGCCGGAAGGTGGCGTGTTGTTCATGGAGCGCACGCCGAGTGGCCCACGTGTGGTGCGGTACAGCTGCGGCGGTCCGTGACCTCTTTCCCCCTGCGAAGGAGACTGTTGAAGTACGCCCTCGACTTCGCTCGATGCGAACGGTGCGGGCTGTTCCTTAGGAGGGGAGTCGAGGGATTACCTCGCCTTCGAGCGGCAAGTGCCCCCTCGACTGCGCTCGGGGAGACCGGTGATTGGAGTCAATTCTATTTCCACCAACCCAGTCTCCGAAGCGGGGAGAGGGATTTCGTTGTTGGTTGGTTTCAGGGTTTGAGCGCTTCAGCAAACACGCCTTCAGCCTGCGCTGCGTCGCGACCGACACCGTCCATCAACGCCTTGAGCGCACGCAGCTCGATCGCCCGCTTCGTCGCAGCACCACCCGCCCCCACGGTCACCAGCACCGGCACGATGTAGCGCTGCTCAGACGGCGCGAAGACGAACGGCTCAGCCGGGTTGCCTGCGGCCGCGGAGATCTTCGGCGCCTTCGCGAAGCTCACCGTCAATTCACGGCGCGACACGCCCACGATCGCCGCGTGCTGCCGTTCTCCGGGCATCGCCACCGGAGACGCCGAGGCTTCCCGCACTTCACGCGAGAAGGCGGGCTCGGAGCGCCAGGCCGACGCGAGCCGACGCCCCTCTGCCAGCTCCTTCGCGGTGTGCACTTCGGGGTTCGCCAACGCCGCGAGCCCCTTCAAGCGGGGAATCCACGTCTTCGCCGTCGCCGAGATCGGCCCGCTGCGCTGACCATCGGGTCCCAGCGCCTGCAACCCGGTGAGCTGCTCTGCCTGCAGCGCCTCGACCAGCTTCTCCAGCGACTGCGCGCCACGCGAGAACAGCTCGGGCACGGGCTCGACCTCGAGCGAAGGCGGCACGAGCAACTTCACCTTGAGCTCACTGCGCTCGGCGTCTTCACGCTCAGGCGCCCGGCTGTCACCGCGGTGCTCTGCGTTGCTGCCGAGCAGCGCGACGAACGCACCCTGCAGCCGGTCGGTCCACGCGCCGTCGAAGCGAAGGCTCTTGTTGCTCTCGGGCAGGCAGAGCGCGGCGAGGGCCGCATCACGCGCGTTGGGCCAGGTGGAAGACGCGGTGACCACGCGCCCGTCTTGAACGGCATTGGCCAGCTCAGCGAAAGCAAAACGGCGCTCGGCCCCGGAGAGCTCAGAGAGGAACTTGCCGAACGGCGTGATGGGAGCGGCCACCAACGGAGGCGGCAACCGCGCGTCGAGGGGCAACGCTTCGATGAACTCGTTGAGCGTATCGACGGCCTCACCTGCCTTACCTGCCGCCTTTTCTCTCCAGACCAGGAGGGGCTCGCTCTCAGGGGAACCGAGGAACCGATCGCGGCGGCTCCGCACGCGATCCCAGAGGGCAGCCAGCTTGGGATCCTTCTCGAGCAGGTCGAGGAAGAGCAACACCGCTGCCGTACCGCCACGGCTGCGATCGAACGGCTGGCTCATCGCGCGCATGCGAATCCACGCGCACTGCAGCTGCGGGTTCCAGCTCCAGGGCACGGGCGGAAGAAGCGCGTCGGGCGAATCATTGAGCCGGGCGATCTCGGCATCGACCGCGACGGTCGCATCACCGTCTGCGCGCACCGCAGCAGAGACCTTGCTCTTGTCGAGGCAGGAAGATGCAGCGCTCAGCCGGGCCACCAGCGCGAGCGCGCCTTCACGGGCATCACCCTGCCCCTGCTGATGACGGAGCAGCGCGCGATCGAGCACCTTGCTCCACAACTCGCGGCGCAGGGCCTCGGTGTCGACCTCTTCGGCCGCGAGCGCAGACAACTCGAGCTGACGCACCTGCCAGGCGATCGCTTCGGCAGAGAGCAGCAGGTGTGGCTCAGCGGGATCGAGCGGCGCCCTCAGCCGTGCGCCCGCCTTGGTGGAGAGCGGGTTGTCGGAGGCCATCGGTCCGTCAGAGATGGTGGCGAACGAGGTGGCGAGGCGCCCTGATTCGAGCGCGCGGCCCGAGGCGATCTCCAGCGGGGCGCCCGGCGCGACCACGACCTTCATCGAACGCGGCAGGCCCTTGATGAAGGCCTTCACCTCGTCTTCACCGTGCGCGGCGATGGCGTCGGCGGTGCCTCCCGCGGCCTTCACGGTGGTGAGATCGTAGGCATATTCGAGCGAGCCGTCGGGCAGGCGCTTCACGGCGAAGGGCGAGACATCCGCCATCGGTGCGGCAGCCAGCGCGGTCAGCAACGACAGGGCAAGAATGGTCATGAGGTGAAGTGACCCCTCGACTTCGCTCGGGGGGAACGGTTGCAGTGACCCCTCGACTTCGCTCGGGGGGAACGGATCATGAAATCGGCGACAGCTTGAGGAGCTGCTGGACGGTGTCGAGCACCTCCTGCGCCTTCACCGGCTTGATCAGATACGCGCTGGCACCCAGCTTGAGCGCGCGTTCACGATCTTCTTCGGCCGCTTCGGTCGTGATGATCACGATGGGCAGCGAGGCGTTCGCGGGGTCGCTGCGCAGGTGCGCGGTCAGCTTGAGCCCATCGAGCACCGGCATGTTGATGTCGGTCAACACGATGTCGAAGTGCCCTGCCTGAAACTTCTTGATGGCCTCAGCGCCATCCTGCGCTTCGACGCACACGATGTCGCCAATGCGCTGGAGCGCGTACATCACGCTGCGTCGCAGCTGCATCGAATCGTCGACTACCAACGCACGGATCGTCATGACGCTGCCGAAGGTATTCCGTTTCGTCGGCGCATTCACGCAGTCAGTGCAGCGGCCAGCGCGGGGCCCAACTGTTCGAGCGGCAGCACCTTCGCCACAGCCCCCGCTTTGATCGCCGCCTCAGGCATGCCAAACACGATGGCGGTCGACTCGGCCTCGGCCCAGACCTCCACGCCGGCCTTCTTCAAGGCGAGCGCACCTTTGGCCCCGTCGATGCCCATGCCGGTGAGCACCAGCGCCCGGGTTCCCGCAGGGGCGACCTTCGCGGCCGAGGTGAAGAGGCGATCGACCGACGGCGCGTGCGCGTCGTTTTGAGACGACATCTTCACCACCAGGGCGAGGCTGCCCCCGGCCCGGCTCTCGAGCTCGAGCTGTTCTCCCCCCGGGGCCACGTAGACCCTCCCGGGCAGAATGGGATCCCCGGTCTTCGCCTCGCTGACCCGGAACCCCAACGATTGGTCGAGCCGTTCGGCAAACGCCTGGGTGAACCGCGCCGGCATGTGCTGCGCTATCACCACGCAGACCGGCAGCCCCACGAGCGCCTCAAGCACCTTCTGCACCGCCGGAGGTCCACCCGTCGACGCGCCCACCAGCACCAACCGGGCGGTCTCGACGGCCGGGGGCTTGGGCGCCTTCTGCTTCGGCGAAGGAGCGGGCGTCTTTTCTTCCCGCCGCATGAAGGGCGCCGCCCGGAGCTTCTCGATGAGCTCACCACGCACCGAAGCGAAGCTGGCGTCGTCGTCTTCCGTCGGGCGCGCCACGAAGTCGAAGGCGCCGAGCTGCAAGGCCTTGAAGACGTCAGAGCGGTGACCGTACGACGAGACCACGATCACCGGCGTGGGCTGGCGCGCCATCAGCAGCCGCAGAAAGGCATAGCCATCCATCTTCGGCATCTCGAGATCGAGCGTGATGACGTCGGGCTTGAGCTGAAGCGCCTTCTTGAGCCCGTCCTCGCCATCGACGGCGCGGCCCACCACCTCGAGACCCGGTGCGGTCTCCAGCAGCTTCGAGAGCGCGCGCCGGGTGGCCGCCGAGTCATCGACGATCAACACGGTGATGGGGCGCTGGGGCTTCTCGCGGCTCATGGAGCGGAGCCGATAGCAGCGGAACGCTGCGCGAGACAGGAGGGAGCGAAGCGGACGACTGGCCGAGGCGGAGTGACCCAGGTCATGGACCGGGTCTCCGGTACACCAGATCGCCTTCCAACTGCACCAGCTCGAACCGGGTGGAGAGCTGAAGCAGGTTCTCCGAGTGCCCGAGCAGCAGGTAGCCGCCCATGTTGAGGCGTTCGAAGAAGAGCTCGATGACCCGCCGGCGGGTGGCCTGATCGAAATAGATGAGCACGTTGCGGCAGAAGATCACGTCGAAGCGAGGGAGCAGTGACGCGGCCGAGGTGTCGAGCAGGTTGAGCTGGCCGAACCGCACCGGCTCCCGAAAACGCGGCGACAACGTCACGCGGCCGCCTTCAGCGTTCTGGAAGAACTTCTCTTTCTGCTCGGGCGTGGTGGCCCGCAGCGCCATCGGGCCGTACTCCGCCTTGCGCGCAGAGGTCAGCGCCTTCCGTGAGAGATCGGTGCCCAGGATGTCGATGTCCCAGCCCTTCAGGGTGGGGCGATCGAGCAGCAGCATCGAGAGCGTGTACGGCTCTTCGCCCGTCGAGCAGCCAGCCGACCAGAGCTGCAGCGAGCGGGTGCGTTCGTTCTTCTTTTCCACCAGCGGCATCAGCTCTTCTTCGAAGCACCGCAGCTGCGTGGGTTCGCGAAAGAAGTACGTCTCATGGGGCACCAGCAGGTCGATCGCAGACTCCAGCTCGTCGGGCCCGCGCGCGTCGAAGCGCAGGTAACGGGCGTAGGCTAAGAAGTCGCGCAGCCCGAGCAGCTCGAGGCGTGAGGCGAGTCTGCGCTCGGCGATGAACTTGAGATCTTCGCGCAGGAGAAAGCCGCTGGCCTGCTGGAAGAGATCGCGCAGCAGGTGCAGCTCTTCTGCGCTCATCTCGAGTCGCGCGTCGGTCGGCCCCACTTCACACCCGCCGCAGCAGCGTCTCGACTGCTTCGCGAAGCAGCTCGTGGGCCACGCCATCGGTGGTCTCACGCGCGACGGCGTCTTGCAGTGCACCCAGCGCGTCGCGGCCCGCGGAGACCGCCAGCAGTCGGGCGGCCGAGACCCGCACGTCCCAGCGGGCGTGCTGCAGCGCGGCGATCGCCTTGTCGAGGAGCAGCGAACGATCGGCGCCCAGGCGCAAGGCGAGCTTGATCACCTCGGCGTCGCCATGACCCGCCGCGCGCAGGAGCAGCTCATCGGAGAGCCGGCCCATCAGCGCGAGGCCCTCCAACGCGGCGAGCACCACGGCGGGGTCTGCGTGGCGACTCAGCTCTTCCAGGCGGGCGATGGCTTCGCGGTGACCGAGCTCTCCGGCAGCAGCGCAGGCCAACGCCAGCACGGTCGGGTCGGCATCCCTCAACGCACGCGCCAGCAGGGGCTGGCCCTGCGCCGGGGCGAGCTTGCCGACGGTGCGGGTGGCCGCGCGGCGCACGAGGGCCGACTCATCCATCAAGGCCGCCTGCAGCACGCTGACCGAATCTTTCGGGGTGAAGAGCGACGCTTCAGCCGACGCCGCACGCACGGTCTCCTGAGGATCGTGGAGCGCGCGTTTGATCACCTCACTGGCGAGCGGCCCCATGATCTCGCCCCACGCGCGCACGGCAAGCGGGCGCAGCTTGCCCCCCACCAGCGGCGTCAACGCGGCCCGTACTTCGTCAGGCCAGGTCTGGGCGAGCTGCACCAGCGAGCGCCACGCGTGCAGGGCCAGCGTGTCGTCGTCGAACGATCTCACCAGCGGCGCGATCGCCTGACGTGCGCGCGTTCGGCCCAGGGCGCGGGCGCCGAGCTCGGCAAGCTCGGGATCTCCGCTGTCCATCAAGCAGATCAGCTGATCACACAGGGGCGGTTCAGCCAGCCGCACGATGGCGTCGGCTGCCACGGCGCGCGCTTCGGCGGTGAGATCAGCGAGCGCTTCGATCGACGAGAGCAACGCGCGCGCGCCGTCGAGGCCGAGGCGAAGGAGCGTCTGCAGTGCGACTTCTCCATCACTGCTGCCCCGGACGGAACCGGCGACCGCGAGGGCCAGCCGCGGATCGGCGGCCGCGCGCGCGACGAGCAGCGCTCCCAGGTGTCTTTCTTCGTCACCCGAAGCCAGGCCCGCCTCGAGCCAGGGGATGAAGTCCGTCACCGGACGCAGGGCGATCTTGAGCTCGGCCTCTGTCTCACTCGACAGCGCCACGCCCGAGGCACCGATGCAGACCAGCGCCGCGTCGCGTGAGTCACGAAGCGCCAGCGCGCGCACGGTGAGCATCGAGGCCGTCGGGTGATGCACGTGACCGAGCAACCGCCAGGCGCTGCGCCTCGTGAGCGGATCAGACAGGAGCGGCACCAGCATCGGGAGCGGCACCGGGAGGCGGAGCTCTGAGAGGCCTTCGAGGGCGCAGACGCGCAGCAGCACGTCACGTGAGCTGAGCAGCTTCTCGAGCGCGCGGCGGGCTTCGGGACCACCGACGTGACCGAGCGCTTCCGCGGCCGCGGTGCGCACGTTGGGATCTGCGTCTTGAATGGCCCAGACCAGCGGAGCGACGGCGTCGGGAAGGCGCAGCGCTCCGAGGATTTCGGCTGCGAACTTTCGTTGATCGGGATCGGTGTGGCCGAGCAGCTCGACGATGGAGGGGAGCACCGCCGGACCCAACTGAGCCAGCACGGCTGCCGCGGCGTTGCGCGCGCCGGTGTCATCGCGTTGGCCGAGCATCTCGACCAGTTGGCTGACCGTCGCGGGCGTGGCTTCGAGCGCACCGAGGCGATCAGCGGCGAGGCGGCGCACGCGCCAACTGTCGTCGTGCAAGGCGCTCAGCAGCGAAGCAATCGCAGCGCGCCCCACGGGCAGTGCGTCGAGCGCGCGGTACCTCCCCTCGGCATCGGCGTCGGCTTGCAACCAGGTCACCGCGGAACTCCTCGACTGCAACCCGCCCGAAGCAGGAAAGGCACACCACCGTTCGCATCGAGCGAAGTCGAGATGCCACGTGCTCCCTCGACTCCGCTCGGGAGGACCGATTTCGGGATGAACGGTCTCACGGATCCTCCGTCAGCAGCGCCTTCACATCGAGCAACAACGTCAGGTGCGCCCCTTCACCGGTCACACCCAGCACGTGCGGCGCGGTGCCCGGCCGATTCGCCAGAGGAGCAGGCCGCAACGAGCTGCGCAGAACACGCTGCACCTGGGTCACGGCATCGACCAGCACGCCGACCTTCCTCGCCCCGATCCGGCACACCACCAACCGCTCGGTGCGCCGCGGCTTGCCGGACGGCTTGAGCGACTGCGTGGCGGTCGAAGTGACCTCGAGGCGCTTGCGTGCATCGACCACCGGCAACACCTCACCGCGCAGGTGCACCACGCCTTCGAGAAACCGCGGCGCCCGCGGGAGCGGCGTCAGCGCGGGCACAGGGAGGATCTCCTCGACGCGTTTGAGATCGATCGCGTACGACTCGGCGCCGATACGCACGATACACAGCTGAATGACGCCCGGTTCGCCGCTCACGAGAGCGCCTGTTCGACGTCGAGGAGAATGTAGAGCTGGCCGTCACGGTGCCCGAGCCCCGCGATGGCGTCGCGATCGATGCCCAGACCCGGCGCTTCTTCGAGCCGGGAAAGCTGCAGCTTCACCACGCCCTCGACGCGGTCGACCAGCACACCGGCATCACCCTCGAGATCCTTGAGCAGCAAGATGCGCGCTGCCCGGCCCACGTCCTTCCCGGTCAGGACCACGGGCGGGACGTCTGCCAGGCGCAGCCGCACCTTCACGTCGTAGAGCGGCAACATCTCGCCGCGCACGTTGATGAGGCCGATGATGTTTTTCTGCGCGCGGGGGATCTCGGTCACGTCGGTGATCTTGAGGATCTCCCGCACCGCGCCGATCGGCACCGCGTAGGTCTCGCCCTCGAGCACGAAGGCGAGGAACTCTTCGGGGGTCTCGTCGGGCAACGCGTCTGCGATGCGGTCGCTGAGGGGCGCCTGCTCGAGAAACGAGCCGACAGCCTCATCAGGCCGGTAGAAGAAACGATCGAGGAGCTCTGCGAATTGCGACACCGGGCGTGCAGACTACAGGAAACCTCGCCCTGCGAAGCGGGGAGAGGGAGTTCAATTTTCTCTCAACTCGCGGCGACCTGGGTGCGGAGCAGCTCTTCCATCAACGCGCCGATGTCGAGCACCAGCACCGCGCGGCGATCACCCAGCTCAGTCGCGCCTGAGACCCCGGGAATTCCCCGGAGCCGCCCACTCAATGGCTTGGTGACGATGTCCTGCTGACCGAGCAGCTCGTCGACGGCCAGCCCCAACCGCTGCTGCGCCAGGCCCACCAGCACCACCGAGTGCACCGGCCGCTTCTCTTCGGGCAACCCGAACACGCGCGCCAGCCTGATGAACGGCGTGGTCTGCCCGCGCACTTCGATCACCTCACGCCTCTCGATGGTGCGCAGCGCTTCGTCTTTGACCGCGACGATCTCGAGCACCGCGTTGAGCGGGATCGCGTACGTGCGCCCCGACACCTTCACCATCAGCGCGCGGATGATCGCCAGGGTCAGCGGCAAGGTGAGCGTGAAGGTGGTGCCCTCGCCTCGCCGGCTGGTGATGTCGATGAGCCCCGAGAGCCGCTGCAGGTTGGTCTTCACCACGTCGAGCCCCACCCCGCGGCCCGAGAGCTCAGACACATCGCGCCGGGTGCTGAAGCCCGGCTGAAAGACGAGGTTGAGCAGCTCGCGCCGCTCCATTTCTTCGGTCTGCTCGCGCGTGACCAGGCCCCGCTCGACAGCCACCTCGCGAACGCGCGCTTCATCGATACCCGCGCCGTCGTCACGCACCTCGATGATCACGTGGTTGCCCTGCTGCCGGGCCACCAGCCCAATCGTCGCGCGGGGCGACTTGCCCTGCCTGGTGCGCGCTTCGGGCCGCTCGGCCCCGTGATCGAGCGCGTTGCGCAGCAGGTGCATGAGTGGGTCTGAGAGCTCTTCGACGATCAGCTTGTCGAGCTCGACGTCACCACCCGACACGTCGAACACCACGTCTTTCGCCGACTCGCGCACCAGCCTCCGCATCAAGCGGGCAAGCTTGTCGAACACCTGCCCGAGCGGCACCATGCGCACGTCGAGCACGCCCTTCTGCAGCTCATCGAGCCGCCGCTCGAGCGCGCGCACTTCGCGTTGCAGCTCCTGGCCCCACAGCTTGGGCAACGCCGGGCCGCTCGCCTGGCGCGCCGCATCGGACAGCTTCTCGATGTTGCTGCGAATGAGCAGCAGCTCACCGATGGAGTTCATCAACCCATCGAGCCGGCCGATGTCGACGCGCACCGTGTTGGTCAGGCTGCGCAGGCTGGGCTCGGGGTTCGCCACCCGGGTGAGCCCCGCAGGCGTCGAGGTGAACGGCGACAGCGGCGAGAGCGCCGGCCCGCTGATGCTCTTGTCATCCCACAGCGGCGCCTTCTTTCTGGGCGGCGGCGGGGGCGTGGCGAACACCTTGTCGGTCAACGGCGCGAGCGTGGCGCCTTCGATGAGCCGCCCTTCCAGCTCGGCCTTCTCTTTCGAGCTGCCGAAGATCAGATCGAACGCGATCGACGAGTCATCGCCGGGCTGCGACGAGGGCAACGTGCTGATGACCTCGCCCAGCGGCTTGAGCGACGCGTTCAAGGTGGCCAGCCGGGTGTCGAAGTCTTCCAGGCTGAAGACGGCGCGCACCTTCCACAAACCGACGCCCTTCTTCACGTTCTCGCGCAGCCGGTGCTCTTCGTACTCGGTGAACACCGCGCGCACTTGCGGGTCGATGCCCACCTGATCGAGCACGTCGGTCGAGTCGTGCCCGCCTCCGCTGGCGAGCTGTTGCAGCTCACCTGCGAGCATCTCGGAGCGCTCTTTGAGCTCGGTCGAGTCTTCGCCGCGCGAGGCCTCGCCCAGCAGCTCCTGCAGCAGGTCGACGACCTGGCCGAGCAGCTCGAGCAGCGCCTGGTTGAGCGGCACTTTGCCCAGGCGCAACGCGTCGAGCAGATCTTCGGCGTGGTGGGCGAGGCGCGAGATCGAATCCAGGCCGAACATCGCCGAGAGCCCCTTGAGGGAATGCGCCGCGCGGAAGACGGCGTTGAGTCGATCGGGGTCGGCCTGCTCGAGCCCACTCTCTTCGAGCGCCAGCAGCTCACGCCCGAGCGCCTCGAGGATCTCGTTGGCCTCTGCGACGAACTCAGCCAGCGCGCGTGGGGCGACCATGCGTCAGAGCTTCAGGTAGCGGCGCACCAGCTCGCACAGCTGCTCGGGCACGAAGGGCTTGACCACGTACTCATTGGCGCCCAATTGCAGCCCCCGATCCCGATCCTGCTCGCGGCCTTCGGTGGTCACCACGAACAGCGGCGTGTCCTTGTAGTGAGGGTTCTTCTTCACGAAGTTGATCAGCTCGAGGCCGTTGATGTCCGGCATGTTGATGTCGGTGATGATCAACTCGAAGCGATGACGGGGCAGCACCTTGAGCGCGTCGAACCCGCTCACCGCCGTATGCACCTCGACCTCCGGCAGTGCCTCGACAGCCGCCCGGAGCAGCTCCCGGGTGGCACCGGAATCCTCCACGATGAGGACCTTGCGACGGGTAGACACAGTGCAGACGCTAGCAGGCCCGCCCCCCTGTCAGGGCGAGAAGACAGCAACCGCCCCGGAGAAATGCGGGGCGAACGCACGATCCACCAGCTCGTCACGTGACTGCGCGACCGGCCTGGGCAAGGCCGGAAAGGCCAGGGCCACCGAGTCGACCTTCGCCTTCGAGAGCATCGCCGCGGCCTGGGTGAGCGCGTGCTCGAGCCCCAGCGCGGTGACGGCCGACGAGCGGCCCAGCCCGACCGCGAAGATCTTCTTCGCCGGCACCCGGGAATCGGTGGGTACCAGCAGCTTGTCGCCGGGAGCGCCCACGAAGAACCCCGAGCCGAGGATCTTCGAGAGCCCACCACACAGCCGCCAGTCGAGAAAACCCGTGGCGCCCGAGAGGGGGCGTTCATCTTCGACGACGAAGCAGCAGATGGCCTCGATTCCAGTCATCGCATCGAGCGCGTCGAGCCCCGAGGTGAGCTGTTGCGGTTTCACGCCTTGCCGACCGTCGAGGCGATCTTGTCGAGCAGGCCGTTGATGAAGGCGCTGGAGGCTTCGTTGCCGAAGTTCTTGGCCAACTCGACGGCCTCGTTGATGGTCACCTTGCGCGGCACGTCGGTGAGGTGCTGCAGCTCGTACACGCCGATGCGCAAGACGTTGCGATCGATGCGCTGCATGCGATCGAGGCGCCAGTTGTGCGAGTGCTCTTCGATGAGCGCGTCGATGGCGGTCTGGTTCGACTTCACGCCAGCGATCAGCTCTCTGGCGAACTCGTCGGCGGCGGGATCGCGCGGACCCTCGTCGTCGTGCGCAGTCCACGCGGCGTCGAGCGCGCCTTTTTGATCGATCTTCGGGTCCTGCTCCAGCTGGTAGAGCGCCTGCAGCGCACGCTCACGGCCTAGACGACGGGCGCCCACTCACTTCACTCCCATGGTGGCGTACAGATTGACCATCTCGATGCAGGCCATGGCGGCGTCGACGCCCTTGTTGCCGGCCTTCACGCCTGCTCGATCGACGGCCTGTTCCACGTTGTCGGTGGTGAGCACGCCGAACGTCACCGCGCAGTCGGCGGTCAGCGCGATCTGCCCGATGCCCTTGCTCACTTCACCTGCGACGTACTCGAAGTGCGGGGTACCGCCGCGAATGACACAGCCCAGCGCAATGACGCCGGCATACTTGCCAGAGCTGGCCACCCGGCGCGTCAGCCCCGACAGCTCGAACGTACCGGGGCAGCGGTAGACGTCGACGTCGCCTTCCGCGACGCCATGGCGCACCAGTGCGTCGAGCGCACCGGCGAGCAGAGGATCAGTGATGAAGGAATTGAAACGGCTCACGGTGATCGCGAACCGGCCCTTCGGCGAAACGAGGTTGCCTTCGAACGTGCGCGGCATGAGGGTTACCCTACTCCCAGGCGAATCTGCTCGACCACTTCGATTCCGTAGCGCTCCACGCCGATGATCTGGTTGGGCGTATTGGTGAGGAGCTTCAGCTTTTGCACCCCGAGGTCCTGGAGGATCTGCGCCCCCAGGCCCACCTCTTTCAACCGGGCCTGACCTTCATGGCCGGCCACCGGCGCGATGTTCGAGGCCCGCTTCTCGGAGAGCGCCTCGGCCCCGCTGAGCGGCTTTTGAAGAATGACGATGACGCCCCGCTTCTCTTTCTTGATCTGATCGAAGGCGCTCTTGAGGCTGCCCTGCCCGGTCATGCTGTCGAGCAGGTCACCCAGGGGTGAGGCCCGGTGCACGCGGGTCAGCACGGGCTTCTTGCCGGCCACCTCGCCCATCACCAGGGCCACGTGTACCGCGGAGTCGACGTCGGTGGTGTACGCGTACGCGGTGAACTTGCCCCACGGCTCGCGGATGACGACGGCCTGACCGACGCGGCGCACCAGGCGCTCGTGCGAGAGCCGGTAGGTGATGAGGTCGGCGATCGCCAGCAGGGTGAGCTTGTGCTTCCTGGCGAAGCGCACCAGCGCAGGCCTGCGGGCCATGGTGCCGTCGTCGTTCATCACCTCGCAGATGACGCCTGACGGTTTGAAACCCGCCAGCCGCGCGAGATCGACGGAGGCCTCGGTGTGACCGGGCCGCACCAGCACGCCGCCATCGCGCGCCCGCAGCGGGAACACATGCCCGGGCCGGGACAGCTCGGCGGGCAGCACGTCGTCGCCGATGGCCGTCAGAATGGTGTGCGCGCGATCGTGCGCCGAGATGCCGGTGCTCACGCCGACCGCCGCTTCGATCGAGACCGTGAAGGCGGTCTGCCGGGGCGAGGTGTTGTCGGTGACCATCGGGGGCAGGTTCAGCCGGCGCACCTGCTCTTCGGTGAGCGACAGGCACACCAGCCCGCGACCCTCGCGCGCCATGAAGTTGATCGCCTGGGGGGTGACCTTCTCGGCCGCCATCACCAGGTCGCCCTCGTTCTCGCGATCTTCGTCATCCGTGAGGATGACCATCTTCCCCTTGCGGATGTCGGCGATGGCCCTCTGCACCAGGGCGATGCTGCGGTTTTCGGACTCTTGATTCGGCATACCACTTCCTCATGTCGCGGAGCGTCAGGAGGCGCAACGGAAGAAACTAGCCGCGGTCTTCGGCGTACCCGTCGCTGTTGAGGAAGCCGTAGAAGAGCCCCTTCTTCCGGCCTGTATTTTCCACGACCGAGACGATGCTCGCCGTCAGCCACTGCACCGGGAGCGCCTGCTCGAGGAAGCGGCCGATGGGCTGCTGGCGCGGGGCGAAGTGGGGGCCGCTGAAGTACTCGAGCGAGTCCTCCATCCAGTCGTCGGTCTTCGCCACAGAGCGGTCGAGCGCCCAGGTGGTCAGGCGCAGCGACCGGAGCCGCTTGAAGCGGGGGGCCGCGTGCAAGAGCTGGCTCCAACCGCGCTCCGTGGCGTCGAGGCCGCCGAGGTCGAGGGTCTCGAGCTGTTCGCAGCGGTCGCTTTCCAACAGCACCCGGAGCAGCTCGTCGCCTCGTTCTTCTTCGCCTTCTCCGCTGGGCGTGGCGATGAGACCCAGGTGCTTGAAGGCGCCGATGGAGCGGCTGCGCAGCAACGAGGTCACGTCGGCCGGTTCGTCGACCCGGACGATCAAGGTCTCCAGCAGGGGCAGCTTGCCTTCAGCGATCGCGTTGAGCGCTTCGGAGTCAGCGGAGCCGAACACGAACGTGCGCAAGGCCGGCGCGTTCACCTGGCCCAGCCTCACGCCGGTGGGCTGGGCGAGCGCGAGGTGCTGCAGCCGGGGCGCGCGCTTCCACAACCCCGAGAGATCGCCCACGGTGATCTCAGCGTCGTGCATCTCACCGAAGCGCAGACAGGAGAGCTCGGGGGCCGCACGGCCGTGATCCAGCGGCCGGGGCAAGGTCGCGCCGTCGAAGTCGAGCGAGGTGAGCTTCGGCCAGTCGCGCGCGATCAGGCGGGCCACGAGGGCTTCGTGGTGACCCCAGCAGCCGTGATTTCCCTCGGCGTCGATGGGCGCGCGCAGCGAGAGGCTGGAAACCCGCGCGGCCATGGGGGCGCTGATCAACCGGTGCAACGCGCTGCCGGCGCCGGCATCGGTCTGGGCGTCTTGCTGGCCGTAGCCGACGTCACCGGCCATCGGCTCACCGTCGAAGGTCACGGTGTCGATGAAGCCGTCGCGCCACGTCAGGCGCAGGGTGTCGTCGTCATCGAGACAGCCGGGGCACCAGGCGTCGGCGTGGGCGGTGACCAACTCGGCGAGGGCGCGCTGCACCTTCTCGTCGCGTGGGCTGTGCTCGAGTTGGCGGCAGAGCGAGACCAGCGCACCCCGGGGATCGCCGGCGTCTGCGAGCGCATCGCCCCAGACCGCGAAGATGGGATCTCCCGGTTCGGCGGTCAGCACGGCGTGTTCGAGATCTTCGGCGGGCATTCGCGGCGGCACTTAAGCGCCTCAGGTGCCGCGGAGTCGAAGGAGAAAACACGGCGCACCGCTCGCAGGGTTGATCGAAATGACGAACGGACACCGCTCATCCCGAGCGAAGTCGAGGGATTACCTCTCCTTCGCACTGAAAGTGCCCCCTCGACAGGGCTCGGGGAGACCGGTGATGGAACCCGATTTCTATTTCCGAAAACCTTCTCGGGGAGAACGATGATGGGTGGGCGTTCAGCCCCGGGGCGCCTGCAGCCACTGCAACACTTCAGGCCAGACCTCTTCCGGCGCGTGTTTGCCCAGCAGCAGATCGAAGTGCCCGTACTCCGCGCGATGCCCATGGCGGCTTCCAAACCGCAGCACCTTCGCGCTCGTCGCCGCCGCCGTCGCCTCCAACGCCAGCAAAGGGCACTGCCGATCATCACTGGCGGCCATGAGCAACAAGGGCGTCTTCAACGCAGCAGCGCGCGCTTGAAAGGCTTGACCCGCCCTCGACTGCAGCCCGCCCGGGCCCAACGCGGTGGAAAGGCTGCTGAGCAACGCGGTGGGAATCGGGCCGAACGCGTTCGAGTACACCGCGCGCACCACCGCCGCCTCTGCGTTGTCAGGATGAAAATTGAAACCGGCCAACGGATCCGCGATGCGCGCGAGCAGCGGCGAGACCACCTGCATCGCCACGCCCCACGGCAACGAGGTCAGCCGCTCCAGCACCGGTCGTACCCGCGTGATGGGCCCAAAACCGCTCACGCCGATGCCGTAGTCGAGCGCGCTGCCCAGCGCGGTCAGGGAGAGCAGCCCATCGCCCCCAGACACGATGCCGTGGCACATCGCCAGGATTCCGCCCATCGAGTGCCCCACGAAGTGCACCTTCGGTTGATGGCTCACATCTCGCACGCGCTGCAGCAGCGCGGGAACGTCTTGCTCGAGATAGTCGTGAAAGGTCCAACTGGTGAGCTCAGGGGCGCTGTCGCCCGCCCCGCGCAGCTCGGCCACGTAGCTGTCGAAACCCTGGGCAGCGAGGTACTCGGCGATCGATCGCCCGGGCCAATGAAAGGCAAAACGGTTCGCGCCCAGGCCGTGCAGCAACAGGACCGCGCCTTTCGACTCACCGGCCGGCTTCACCCGCCACAACGCGAGCTGTTGCCCATCGGCGGTGGGGGCCGTGAGGCGCTCGGCGGGAGGCAGCTCGCGGATCAGCCGGGTCCACACCTTGAGCCGCTCAGGAACGAACGACGAGACGAACGAAGGAAGGCCGCGCATGCGCAGCAATATTCAGTCTGCCTCAGCGAAAAGCGAGCACGTGTGTGGGCCACAAGGTCAGGCCGCGGGGATCGCCAGCTGGGCGCCTCGGGTGGCAGGAGCCAGAGCCGCAGCTCTGGGCACAGAAACGGTGCGACGACCTGCAGCTCAGCTTCGAGTGGATGCACGGCGGCGGGCGAAGACGAGCAACGCGAGCGCGAACAACGCAGAGCCCTCACCGCTCTGGCAGCCGCAGGTGCTGTACACGAGAGGCTCGAGCACGAAGCCCCCATCGGGGAGCCCACCATCGGCCTGCGGCAGCACCTCGGCCGGAAGCACGCGGGCCTGCACCACCACGTTGCCGGTGAGCTCGACGAAGTGTTGCCACACCAACGCCACGGGCCCGCCTTGCGATGAGATCAGCTGGGGCGCGCGCTCGTCGACCCCGGTGCTCAGCACGTTGCCATCGAACACCTGGCCGTCGAGGCCCAGCTGCATGCCGAGGATCACGCTTCCCGTCTCATCAGGTGATTCCCACGCGAGCTGCCAACCGGTCGAGGTGACCGCGGCCACCGGCTCGAACACCGCGCGGGAACCGGGCTGCGTGGGAAGCATGAGCACTTGAGGAGGAACGCCCGCACGCACGTCGGCCACGGTGGTGCGAGCCACCACCAGGCTCAGCTCGTCGTGCGTCACCAACAGCAGCTCGTCGCCGCGCGCCACGAGGCAGGGCGGCGCAAGGGCAAACGAGCCCAACGCGTGAAGCTGAGGGTTGGGAGCGTCGCTCGAATCAGTCACCTCGAGCACGGCGAGGTCGGTGCCGATCGCCATGGGAATGAACAGGGCGCCCGAGGCATACGCACCGCACCGCCCCAGACGCGCGTTCGCGATGGGCTTGGCCTGCGCTGAACCGCGCCCGACGGTGATCTCGCCTTCGCCCGGAGTCCACACCGCCGCGAGCTGCGTGCCGACGAGCGAGGCGGAGTACTCACCGACCGTGCGCAGGAACGGGGGCGTGACGAGACGATTGGGAGCATTCGTGGCGAGGAAGACGCCCGTGAAGCCGTTGCCGAACACGGTGACCGCGAGGCCCGCACCTGAGCCGATGGGCTCGAGCAGAAAGGTGCCTCCGTCTTCTGGGTTGGAAACCGGGCTGCCCAGCTGGCCTGTCTGGCCCGAGAGCGAGGCGCCGACCACGTTCGTTCCTTCATTCCACGCGACGAGGAACGTGCCGCCATCGAGCCACGCTGCGCTCGGGTGGAGTTGTTGGGGCGACGAGCGGTTGCTGACCGCCACGCCGAGACCCGGCTCGCCCATGCCCGCGCTGGGTGAGACGGCCTGCACGGTGAGGTGGGCATTTCCACCCAGCAGGGTGAGCGCGCGCCGGTTGCCGGTGACCATCGACAACGGCTCGAGGCCGATGGGGAAATTGAGCGTGTGCACCGACGGGCTGAATTCGGTGATCGCAAAGCGGCGTGGCGTGACCAACTCGTGCGCGACGTAGAAGCGCGGCGTCAAGCCGGGCACAGACGTGCCCACGAGCGCGTGCGTGCCGGTGATCGGCCCGAACAACGGCGTGCCCATGGTGCTCGAGTCGAGCGGGCCTGCGAAAAGGCGAGGGCTGTTGTTCACCTGGCTGATGAACGCGCCACTCAAGGGCGGCGACATGGCGATCGCGTGCGAGGCAGACAGCGCGGAGAACCTGATCTGAGGGTCCCGGGCCATGCCGCCGAGGGCCAGGCGGTCGATGTCTGCGCTCCAATACCCGCCCTGGTCGGTCCAGGCGGCGAAGAAGCCGCTCGGCGTGGCCGCGAGGCTGGGGAACACCGTCGTGTCGGCGACATCCTTCGTCATGACGGGGAACGGGGGCTTGAGGGGAGAGGTGACGAACCGGGCCATCACGGCGGTCGGGGTCTCCCAGAGCAGGAGAAACTCGCGGTTCGATTCGCGCAGCTGCAGGTTCGAGAGCGGCGTGTTCCCGTCATCTGGCACGAGCTCGTCGTTGCAGGAGCTCAAGCCCCCACCCGGAGCCACGGTCGCCACGCGGATCGAGTGACCTGCGCTGCCCCGCTTCGCCACGCGCCAGACCACCACCGTCGCGCCGTTCAGGGCGCTGGCCGCGATGCGCGGCTCGGAGAAGGTCTCCTGCACGGAAGTGCGGCAGACGATCTGGCCGAAGGGCTCGCTCAGTCCCGCATCGGGGAGCCACGAGTTCATCCAGAGGTCGCGGCCCCGCCGGCGCGCCGTACCGAAGCTGGTGTCGCGGCGCGCGTCGACCCACACAACGGTCGCGGTGCTCGCGCTTTCGGCCCAACTCAGATCGGCCCAGACCTCGAGCGGATCGCGAACGAAGCCACCATCCGAGGCGTTGCCGCCGCCACCGCCGGTGCCGCCTCCCGTGTTCATTCCTCCACCGCCACCGATGCCGCCACCGATGCCGCCACCGATGCCGCCACCGATGCCGCCACCGATTCCGCCACCGATTCCGCCGCCGATTCCGCCGCCGATTCCACCGCCCGCGCCGCCAATCGGGCCGCCACCCGCGCCGCCGCCGATTCCGCCGCCGGGGTTGCCGCTGATTCCGCCACCGATTCCGCCGCCTGCTCCGCCACCGATTCCGCCGCCTGCTCCGCCTCCGATTCCGCCGCCCGCGCCTCCGCCACTGGAAACAGTGCCCCCATCATCGCTGCCGGCGGACGTCTGACCGATGCACAGTGAAAGCGTTAGAATGGTCGTGAACATGTAGGCTCGGCTCCTGGTGCGCGTCGGGGCCCCGCGCGCCAACTCACAGAGTGTGACGGGTTTCGAGCCGTAATTCGAGTGGGGGTCCGCCCGTCAGGCGAGGCCAGCGACCTTGAGCTGCTCGAGGGTCAGCCCGCCGCGGCCGCCCATCATGCGCGCGACGTACTTGCCGATGATGTCGGCCTCGAGATTGACGCGCCTGCCTGCCTGCTTCTTGCCCAGCGAGGTGCGCTGCTGCGTCTCGGGAATGAGCATCACGCTGAACTTTTGCGGGCTGACGGCGGTGAGCGTGAGTGAGACGCCGTCGATGCACACCGAGCCCTTTTCCACGAAGTAGGGCGCGAGCTCTTCAGGCAGCGAAAACGCCATCACCCACGAGCCACCTTCGGGCCGGGTCTCCAGCACGGCGCCGACCCCATCGACGTGGCCCTGCACCCAGTGGCCGCCGAGCCGATCGCCCATGCGTAGCGCGCGCTCGAGGTTGATGCGGGTGCCCTGGTTCCACTCGCCCAGCGTGGTGCGCCGCAACGTCTCGGGCGCTGCCTGCACCTTGAAGCTCTGGCCCTTGAACTCGGTGACGGTCAAGCAGACCCCGTCACAGGCGATCGATTCGCCGAGCTGAAAATCACCCGGGTACGCCGAGTCGACCCACAAGTCGGTCACCGGGCCGGGGGTGATGCGCGCGACGGTTCCGAGGTCGGTGACGAGGCCGGTGAACATGCGTTACTTCTTCTTCTTCTTCGCGGGGGCCGGCTTCTTCTTCGCAGCGCCCTTGCTGGTCTTGCTGTTCTCGATCGTCTCGACGAACTCGACGATGCGGCTGTCAGCCTTGCGCAACCGGCGCGAGAGCATGCGGCAGATGTTCTGCAGGATGATCACGTAGGCGAAGTTGTCCGACTTGTAGACGTTCCACAGCTCGGGGTTGGTCAGCGAGTAGGTGACGGCCTTCTTGCGCACCACGCAGGTGGCGCTGCGGGGCTGGAGCTCGACCAGCGCCATCTCGCCGAAGCACTCGCCGGGGCCCAGCTTCACGATCGTCTGGTTGTTGCCGGTCGCCGAGCGGCGGAGCACTTCGACCTCACCCTCGCGGATGACGTACAGCGTGCGGCCCATCTCGCCTTCGTTGCAGATGTGCTCGCCGACGTCCCAACGGCGCTCCTCGAGGAACTCGAAGAGGATCTCCAGGCTCGATCCTTTCAGATCGAGGAAGACAGGCACGCTGCGGAGGAAGGTGGCAATCGAAGCGTCACGCTTGGTGATCATGGCGCGCAAAGGAATCACTTACCCCCGCGGAGTGCCAGCGCCTTCTCACGCCCCGTACAGCCGGAGCGCGTTCTGCCCCAGCAAACCTGCTTCGAGATCGTCTCGAAACTTCATGCTGACGAGGTGCTTTACTTCGCGGTCCCAGGCGTACGGCAGGTTGGGAAAGTCGGTACCGTAGAGAATGCGCTCGGGGCGCACCTCGAAGAGCCTTCGCGGCACGTCGATGGGAAAGAAGTTCGCGCCCATCATGGTGGTGTCGAGCCAGAGGTTCTCATGGCGCTCGAGCAGGTCAGCGTAGGCGTCGAACTCATCGGCGCCCAGGTGCGGCACGCACAGCTTGAGGTTCGGGTGCTGCTCGAGCACTCGCTTGACGCGATCCGCGGCGCACAGCGAGTACACGTCGACCTTGTACGCGGGTGACGAAGGCTCGCGGCCAGCGTGCATCACCAGCGGCAGGTTCGCTTCCACGCACGTTTCGTAGATCTCGTTGAGCTCGGGTGAGTCAGGCGAGAAGGCCTGCACGTGGCAATGCAGCTTCACGCCGCGCAGACCCATCGCGAAGGCGTCTTTCAAGATTTGCCGCGCGCCGGGTTCTCCGGGGAACACCGTGGCGAGCCCGATGACGCGCGCGTCTTGTTTCGCGATCTGCGCCATGTACTGGTTGAGCCCCGCGGCCATGCCCGGCTTGTGCGAGTAGTGGAGCGCGACCACCCTGGTGACCCCGCGGGAAAACAGGAAGTCGAGCGTCTGCGGCGTCTTGAGCTTGTAACGAATGGGCCAGCCGTAGGTGTCGAACCACTTCCAGATCGCCTCGAACATCGCGTCGGGAAAGAGGTGCACGTGCGCGTCGACGACCGGAGGCAACAGCAGCGGCAACCGCGGACCTTCTTCGTCATTCACGGCCGCCAGGGGCAGCTTCATGCCTCGCTCGGCGAGTGGAGCGGCCACACAACACAGCGGGCCAGGCAGCTCTTCGATGATCATGCCGAGGGATCTGCCGAGTTGAAGAAGAAGCCGCCAACCCCGGTGATCTTTGCCATCGCGGCTGTATACCAGCAGCGTGTCGTCTCTTCCTCGCCTCGTGTTGGTCCACCCCCGCAACGCCGACAACCTCGTGTCGATCGCGGCGGCGATGAAGCACTTCAGCCTGACGGACTGGGTGGTGGTGTCGTCGCAAATGCACCTGAGCGGCATGCAGCAGGTGCTGCTCCATCACAGGCCCCCGACTGACTTCACTCAGGTCGTTCAGCGGGTACGGAGGGTCGACACGCTGGCCCAGGCGATCGCGGATTGCAGTTGGGTGGTGGGCACCACGATGCGCACGCTCGAGGGGCGGCCTCGGCTGACTCCGCGAGAGTTGGCCGAGATGACCACGCAGCGGCGCGATTCAACCTGGGCGCTGGTGTTCGGCGCGGAGTGCAACGGCCTGCAGAACGACGAGGTCGAGCAGTGCCACGCGGTGTCGTTCATTCCGTCATCCGAAGAGCAGCCGTCACTCAACCTGTCGCAGGCAGTGGTGGTGTACGCACACGAGCTTTCGCTGGTGGAGCAGACGAACAGTTCCAGTGAGCCGCTGGCGGATGACGCAGCGCTCAGAAAGCTGCGAGCCGCGGTGATCACGGGGCTGATGGGAGCAGGTCTGCTCCGTAGCGAAGTGGCGAATCGCGGAGACGTCGATGCGTTGATGGCCGCACTGACGCGAGGGGGCCTGACGATCGACGAGGCGCACACGTGGAGTGAACTCTGGAACGCCCGAAAATGAGTCTTCTCTCCCTCAAGGAGAGGGTCAGGGTGAGGGCGTAGTCAACTCACCGAGAATCCAAGCCAGGCTCCGCGCTTCATCCCGAGTGACATCCAGAACCGCCGCGCGCCCGCCATGCCCCGCGGGATCCATCGACATCCAAAGCAACACGGGCTCACTCCCCGTCTTCATCGCCCGAAGGCGCTGCACCCACTTCGCCGGCTCATGAAACAACACCTGGGTGTCGTTGTACGAGCTGCGAACGAGCATCGCCGGATACGCCTGCGCCTTCACGTTGTCGTACGGGCTGTAGGCGCGCATCCACCAATAGGCGTCAGCCTGCCGTGGATCGCCCCACTCCTCGAACTCGCCCACCGTGAGCGGCAGTGAGGAATCGAGCATGGTGCTGATCACATCGACGAATGGCACCTCGACGAGCGCCGCGTGAAACAGCGCTGGCCGCAGGTTGAGCACCGCCCCCATCAGCAACCCGCCCGCGCTGCCGCCGGTGATCGCGAGCCGCGCTGCACTGGTGTGCTTCTGACCGATGAGAAACTCCGCGCACGCGATGAAGTCGGTGAAGGTGTTCGCCTTGTTCTTCAGCCGGCCACCGTCATGCCACGCGTCACCGAACTCACCGCCGCCACGCACGTGCGCAGACGCGAGCACCACGCCGCGCTCGAGCAACGCGAGTGACCAGGTGCTGAAGCCAGGCTCGAGTGGAATGCCATACGCGCCATACGCCTCGAGGAGCATCGGCGCGTGCTGCGCCGTGCCCTTCTTGCGAGCGATGGTGATGGGAATCTTCGTGCCGTCCGCCGCAGTCGCCAGCAACTGGACCACCTCGAACTTCGACGAATCGAAGCCATTGACCGGGTACTCCCAGCGCTTCTTCGTCTCACCGCTGAGCAGATCGCGCTCGAACACGGCAGGCGCCTGAACGGGTGACTCGAGGCCAAACAGGAAGTGCGTCGAGTCGAAGCCGGTCTGATGCCGCGGCGAGTAGAGCCCCGGCTGCGAGCCGAACGCCTGCGACTTGCCAGTCGACCACTCGATGGAGCGAGGCCTCGACTGCCCCTCGAGGCGCTCCCACACCACGAGGTGCTTCGCGAACACCGACACGCCTTCGATGGGCACGCCTTGACGCCGGGGCACCACCTCGGTGCGTTTCCCTTTTCGCGCGTTCTTGATGGGCACGGTGAACACCCGCCCCTCCTCGCCTTGATCCTGCGAGACGATCACGAAGTCGGCGCCGCGTTCGTGCACCGAGTAGCGCTGATCCTGCTCGCGAGGCAGCACCACTGAGAACGCCATTTTCGGAGTCCGCGCATCGAGCACGGAGGTCTCGGTGGTGCTCAGGCTGGTGCTCTCGAGCTGCAGAAAGCGGCGCGCGTCTGAACGCCGGATCGACAGATCGAAGTGTTCGTCTTTTTCCTCGACGAGCAAGGTCCCCGCATCGGCGCCCGGGCCGAGCCGGAAGAGCTTCGAGCTGCGCTTGGCCTCGTTCTCGGTGGTGAAGAAGAGCGTCTTTCCATCAGCGGCCCAATCGAACGAGGTCACGTGCTCGACCGTCTGCGGCCACACGGTGCCGCCGTCGAGCTCGGTCACGTGCAGGGTGAACTCTCGCAGGCCGGTGGTGTCGATGGCCCACGCGAGGCGCGCGTCATCATCGCTGGGGGCGAAGTCGAGCAGCTTCACGTAGCTCGCGTCGGGAGCGAGGGTATTGAGGTTGAGCAACTGCTCCTCGGGGCCACCATCGAGTGGACGACGGAGCAGCCGCGAGAACGGCTCGTTCAAGTCACTGCGCGACCAGTATTCGTACCGGCCGAGCCGATCAGGAAAGTCGTCGATCACCTGAGGACGGCGCGCGAGGAGTTCCTTTTCCAGCTCTTCGCGCAGCGCTTGTTGCGGCGCGAGCATCGCGTCGGTGTACGCGTTCTCCGCGCGCAGATGCGCCTCCAGCTCGGGCGTGGCCTTTTCTTTCATCCACGCGTACTCGTCGACGCGGGTCTCGCCGTGCAGCGTGAAGGTCACCGGCGTTCTTCGTGCGCTCGGCGGCTTCGGCCCTCCCGCATCGACGACCACTGCCGGTTTGGAACAACCCGTCACCAGCAGCAACACGGCCAGTGCACCTCGCCACAGTGAAGATGATCGGTTGGCCGCGCTTACACCGGTCCTCCCGAGCAGGGGACCGGCTTCGCCGGCGATTTTTTTCCGAAGAACAACCGGTCCTCCTGAGCGAAGTCGAAGGAGCACTTCCGCCTCGCGCAGCAAGTGGCATCTCTGCTTCGCTCGATGCGAACGGTGTGCGCTGTTCCTCAGGAGCGAAGTCGAGGGAGCACTTTCGCATCGCGCAGCAGTGGCATCTCGACTGCGCTCGATGCGAACGGTGGGTTGTTCCTTTGGAACGGTGAGCGGTTCTCGAGCGGTCAGAGTCACTGTGCCGAAGGACTAGCCCTGAAACGGATTCTCCAAAAGCGCGCCAGTGCCCCTGCCTACCGGCGGCGCGCGTCGAACTTGAACCAGTACTTACAGACGCACTCATCGGGCGAACGCGCCTCGTAGCTGATCGACATCGCGCCGGTGAACGTGGTCGGGCTGCTGGTCTGGGTATCCACGTGGTAGCTCACGCTGTCGAGCAGGCACTGCCGGCCGCGCAGCATGAAGGGCGTGTTGGAAAGGGTGCCATCCATCGTCATCTCTTCCAGGCTGAAGCGGTAGGTGCCGACCAGCCGCAAGCCGGGCCGCGACAGGTTCAGCGTGACCAGGTTTCCTTCGGTGCGCAGGGTGGCGGGGCCCAGCACGTCTTCACCTGCCAGCCCGCAGTCGTCGCGGAGGATCTCGCTGGGAACGAGCTCGTAGTCGCCGTCTTCCAGCGTATGCACGCGGCACCCGGAAAGGAGCAAGACCACCACCGCACAAAAGAACCTGATGAGCCTCACGAGGAGCGGCACTGTACCTGCCACGGGAAGAATTGCAGCCGCGCGACACGGCGCGTATGAACTCTCCTGAGCATGGCCCCCCATTACAAGAACCCGACCCCGACGGTGGATTGCATCGTTGAGCTCTCGGGCGAGCGAATCGTGCTCATCAAGCGGAGCAACGAGCCCATCGGCTGGGCGCTGCCGGGCGGCTTCGTGGACGAGGGCGAGACCCTGCACGCTGCCTGCATTCGCGAGGTCCGTGAGGAGACCAGCCTCGAGGTCGACCTCACCGAGCAGTTCTTCACCTACTCAGACCCCGCGCGCGATCCGCGCAAGCACACCATCAGCACCGTCTTCATCGGCTGGGCGCAGGGCGACCCCAAAGGCAGTGACGACGCGGCCGACGCGAAGGCCTTTGCGATCGACGCCCTTCCCCTCGATGAACTCGTCTTCGATCACGCCACCATCGTGAGCGACTACCTCACCTACAAGCGCACCGGAAAGCGCCGGAAGATCTGAGCCGTACGACGTGGACACCCCGAACTCGAGACGCGCAGCAGCCCTGAAGCGATTGGGCGAAGAAGCCTTCGACCTGGTCGTGGTCGGCGGCGGTATCACCGGCAGCGGCATCGCGCGCGACGCGGCGTTGCGGGGCCTGAGGGTCGCGCTGGTCGAGAAGCTCGACTTCGGCGCGGGTACTTCGTCGAAGTCCTCCAAGCTGATTCACGGCGGGCTCCGGTATCTGGAACAGGGCGAACTGGGCCTGGTGTTCGAGTCGGTCAACGAGAGGAAGCTCTTGATGAAGCTGGCGCGGCACCTGGTGCGGCCGCTCCCCTTCCTGGTGACCAACTTCAAGGGCGACCGGCGATGGCTTGCCACCCTCGCGCTCGGGCTGTGGATCTACGACGCGTTGTGCTTCTTCGGGAACTACCGCAACCACACCACCTTCGGCGCGAAGAAGACGCTGGCCCTCGAGCCGAAGCTGCGCTCGACGGGGTTGAACGGCGGCATTCTCTATTACGACTGCGTCACCGATGACGCGCGGCTGACCCTGGAGTGCGCGCTCGATGCGCAGTCGCTCGGCGCGGTGGTGGTCAATCACGCGAAGGCCGGCAAGCTGCTGCGTGACGCGGCGGGGAAGATCAGCGGCGTGGTGGTGACCGACTTCGAGACCGGCGCGCTCATCGAGGCGAAGGCGAAGGTCGTCATCAACGCGACCGGGCCGTGGAGTGATGAAGTGCGCGCGCTCGCCAGCGAGCCGGCCATCTTGAAGCCCACCAAGGGCATTCACGTGGTGATCGACAGCGCGCGGTTGCCGGTGAAGCACGCGCTGATGATGAGCTCGCCGCGCGACAAGCGGGCGGTGTTCTGCATTCCGTGGGGCCTGGGGCGCACGGTGGTCGGCACCACCGACACGTTCTTCGACGGCTCACCTGATTTGGTCAACCCGACGAAACACGACGTCGATTACCTGCTCGAGACGGCCAACTCGTATTTTCCCACCGCTGAGCTGGTCACCGCTGACGTGCTGGCGACGTGGTCTGGGCTGCGGCCGTTGCTCAAGCCCGATGACGAGAGTGAAGGCGCGTCGGCGGTCTCGCGCGAGCATGAGATCTACGACTCGCCCGGCTTCGTCACCATCGCAGGCGGCAAGCTCACCACCTTCCGGCGCATGGCAGCCGAGGTGGTGGATCACGCGATCAAGCAGCTCGGAGTGACCACCAGGTCCACCACTGCGACGAGGCCGTTGCCCGGTGCGCTCGGGCTGGAAGCTTCAGACGAGGCGCTGGTGGCGCTCGAGAAGTCGCTGGAGAACTCAGCGCTTCCTGCGGATGGTGCGCGCTACCTGGCCGGCGAATACGGCGTGCGAGCGCCGACGTTGATCGCCCGTGGCAAGGCCGACCCGAGCGCGTTCGATCGCCTCGATCCCGAGCTGCCGTCGATCTTCGCGCAGGTCGATGAAGCGATCGACGTCGAGCTGGCGCGTACGCTGGACGATGTGATTTCCCGGCGCATTCCGCTCGTGCTTCGAGCTCGCGACCAGGGCCTGGGCATCGCAGAGAAAGTCGCGCAGCGAGTCGCGAAGAAGCTCGACTGGAGCCCTGAGCGCACCCAGGCCGAGTTGGAAAAGTACCGCGCCGTGGTCGCCTCGACCCGCACCTTCAAAACCTGATCTCAAAGCCCCAATGAGCGTGGTGTTTGAAGGGCTCAGAGCGTGCTCGATGCGCGCAGGCCCTCGGCACCGGCGAAGTCCTCCCGGCTGAGTACTCGTGGAGTACACGCGTGTACTCCTCCAGTACACGCCAGGAAGACGTGCCCGGCCACCCCTTACTCGTCACATGAACATCGAGGCCCGAAGTCGAGAGGCCAGGGTGCGACGAGCAAGGCGCCAGCACTCCGAACGACCACCTTCTTCAAGGCCGTGCTTTGACTATGCAACGCGTCGCCTGGGCTTCTGCCAGGGGGGCGAATCGCCCTTCGCCTTCGAGTCGTACGCCGCGCGAGCCGCCTCGACCTTCACCGAATACCGCTCGACCCACTTTCAGAACGAGCACGTGGCCCGTTCAACTTCTCCCCCATCGCAGTCAGCTCGTACTCCACCCGAGGCGGCACCCCTCGGCGAACACCGTTCGCGCCAGGCGACCGCAGCGTCTGCGTCAGCATCTTGTGAGTGATGCGAGGCACCCGATCTCTCAGCACCGAGAACCGCGTCGGCCCCTCACCGTCGAGTCCATCGAGCACCTGCAACGTCCACGTATTGGCGACCCGCTGCATGGCAACGAAGGGTGAGCTCGACGGGATGTTCGCGGCGATGAACAAGTGAACTAAGAGCAGCGGGTGCACAAGACCCTGCTGATCTCTGCTTTGGCGTTCGCTGCCTGCGCCCCGCCGCCCGTGCCTGATCTCGACACCGCGAGCTACGCCCCGGCGCTCGCGGTCGACCTCGCCAACTCGACGAAGGTGAGCGGCATGTACATCCGCGACCTCAGCGTGGGCGATGGCGGCGTTGCGGCCGACGGCCAGCTCGTCACCATGAACTACACGGGCTGGTTGGCTGACGGCACGCAGTTCGACACCAACCAGGCGGCGGGTTTTCAGTTCCGCCTCGGCACCGGCCGCGTCATTCGCGGTTGGGATCTCGGCGTGCCGGGGATGTTGGTCAATGGCGAGCGGCAGCTGATCATCCCGCCGTCGCTGGGCTACGGCGAAGACGGGACACAGGGCATTCCCGGCAACGCGATCCTCATCTTCAACGTGAAGATGAAGAGCTCGCCCTGATGATCCCTCTCCCTTCGGAGAGGGAGGAATCGAAGGGCAGTGACTACAGACCGCAGCCGAACTCGGTGGTGGCCTTGTAGACCGATCCACGGGGCGGCGTGCAGACAGCCGTCTCGATGCAGTACTGCCGCGACCCGGTCACGCCGTCCTTGCAGAACGAACGCACTTCACCAATCGGCGCCGTGCCGTTGGGGCACTGAGCGGCACCCGACTTCGCGTCGCAGCGGCACGCCTTGAGCAAACCGCCATCCATCTGGCGCAGCAGCGGGTCGGGCTCGCACACACCAGCGTCGCTCACGCCACCATCCGTCAACACGCTGCAGTCCGCGTTCGTGTTGCAGTAGCCGACACCCTGCGAGGGGTTGGGCTGCGGCCGCACGAAGTTGACCGAGTAGTTGGTCGGGCAGGCGATCTGCTCCTTCTTGGTCTCGCCGTAGCGCAGCAACACCGTGCCGACGTCGTTGACCGTGGGCAGCATGCACACCGCGATGCCCGGCATCATGGGCGCGCGATCACCCGCGTACTGGCACTTTGCCTTGAGCGGGCTGCAGTTCGGGGCCTTCGAGCTGTTCGCGCACGGCGACCACGAAGGAGCAGCCTGCGCCGCACACTGCTGGTCGGCCATCGCCTGGACCATCGAATCGACGCCCATGCTGAAGTCGGTGCCCGCACCACACTCAGTGCAGAACGGAGGCTTCGGCGCCGCGTAACAACCCGCCGCGTTCTGCTGAGCGAGCGGCGGACAGGGATCAGGCGTGCCGTCGAAGTTCTTGTCGTCGCCGCAGCAGTATTCACCCTGCGCGCACGCGATGCCGGCGCCACCTTGCTGGGTGCAGGTCTCCAGGCGGCAGAAGTTCACACCCGCGTCGTTGCTGCACGAGAACGGGGGCCGGCAGTCCTTGAAAGCATTGCCCGAGATGGGATCAGAGCCCGTGCGGCAATCAGCACGGCAGACGAACGACGCCCGGTCGCAGTAACCGAGGTAGGGGCCTGCATCCATCAACTCGGGGCACTCCGCGTTGTCCATGCATGCGCCGGCGGCCCGGCAGCGCTTGGGCGACTTCGTGCTGTCGTCGAGCAGCTCACCGTCGCACTTCAGGTTGGTGCCGCCGAAGGGGTTGCCACCCGAAACCTGGCAATCCGCGGTGCCGTCGCAGGGCGGCTTGCAGCGGCCTGCGCCGTAATAAATCGAATCGGGGTTCAGGTTCGCGGAGTCGACCCAGCAGGTCAGTCCCGGCATGCAGCCCGGCGACACTTCGACGCGTTCGGCGAAATCCCAGCGGCACCGCGGCACGCACACGCCACCGCACGAGTTCGCGCCGGCGTCAGGGCGGTTCACGCTGCAGACTGCGCCCGAGGGGCAATCCTTGTCGATGTTGCAGCCCACCGACTCGCAGCTGTTCGACTGCGGGCGGCAGAAGCCGGTGCCGTCGTCGATGGTGCCGCAGGCGCACTGACCGACGCGCTGGTAGCTGCAGAACTTCTTGCCCGACATGTCGTTCGGCAACGTCTTGCAGCGGCCCGCGCCGATGCCATCCGGCGGGCCGAAGATGACCACGTCAGAACCACATTCGCTGTCGGCAAGGCACTCCTCGCAGGGCCCCTTGCGCAGACGGCAGGTGCCTCCGCCCGTCGCGGTGGTGTCGCAGGTGCACTGCTGGCCGTAGCGGTAGCAGCGATCTTCCGCGGTCAGTGACTGGCACTGGAAGTCCTGGGTGCACGGGCTGCCCATCACGCAATCGCCCGAGAGGATGTCGCAGATCTTTCCCGGTCCGCAGGAGAAGTCGTTGGTGCACGGCGGAGGGCCGGCATCCACGCCCGCGTCTTCCACAATCACCATCGCCGTCGTACACGCGCCATCGGTACACACCTGGTCGGTCGCACACGAAGAACAGCTCGCACCTGCGAGGCCACACTGGGTGGCCGTGGTGTCGGTGACACACTCGTTCTTCGCGGTGCAGCAGCCAGCGCAGGTGTCGACCGCGCACTTTTTCTGGCAGCCCGGAGTGAGCGCCACGAGAAGGCCGAGCAGGCCTCCAAAGAACGCGAAGCGGAGGTGTCTCGAGATCATGTCTTGTTTCCCTGTCTGTTCGGCCCGGAACGAACCTCGCCCTTAGCCGAAAAAACGGGAAACAACACCTCGCGTGTCAGGGCCCGAGGCCGACCCACACCTCGCCGTCTTCGGCGAATTCCTTCTTCCAGATGGGCACGTCTTCTTTCAGGCGATCGATGACGTACTCGCACGCGCGGAAGGCCTCTTTGCGATGCGGGGCAGAGACGGCGATCACCACGGCGAGCTCTCCTGGCACCAGCGTGCCCAGGCGGTGGAGCACGGCCACCTGCGTTCCCGGCCATTTCTCGCGCGCTTCGTCGCCGATCTGCGCGAGCTTCTTCTGCGCCATCGGGCCGTAGGCTTCGTAGTCGAGGCGCGTGACGCGTTTGCCCTTGGAGTGATCGCGCACGGCGCCGGAGAAGGTGACCAGGCCGCCCTGGCTGACGGAGGCCACGGCGTCGATGGCTTCTTGCAGGGAGAGTGGTGTGTCTTGCAGGCGGAAGAGGCCCCCGCTCCCGCCGGCGACGGGGGGGATCAGCGCGACTTCAGCGCCTTCGGGGATCACGTCTTCGGGGTTGGCGAACTCTTCGGCGACGGCGATTCGGAGCTTCGGCATCAAGGGCGCGAGCTCGGGGATCTCCAAAAGAAGGGCTTTCGTCAGATCTGCGACGGTTGCTCCTGAGGGCAGGTCGAGTTCGAGCGTCGCCCGTTTCGAGCGCTCTCTGGCTGCCGCGAAGAAGCGCACGGTCGTTTTCATGGTCAGCGACTGCCCTCTCCCCGACCCTCTCCCCCTCGGGGAGAGGGAGAGCAGGAGGCAGGTTCTTGATTCAGTTGGAGTTCAGATCTTCTTCTTCGCGTGGACTTCGAGCTTGAGCGCCACGTCATCGGCGATCAGATCGTCGGGCTTGCCCGGGTACACGATGCCGAAGTCTTTGCGGTTGATCGCGAACTCGGCGTTCACGCTCACCTCGGCGTCCGTCACGGTGATGCTCGCAGAGAACGTGACCGCTCGCGTGGCGCCGTGCATCGTGAGGTTGCCGGTGACCGAATACGTCTCGCCCGTCTTCTGAATCGCCGTCGACACGAACGTCGCGCGAGGGAACTTCTCCACACCGAAGAAGTCGTCGCTCTTCAGGTGCGTCGCCAGCTTCTCAGGCGCCGTGGAAAGCGAGCTCATGTCGATCTCTGCTCGCACCCGGCTCTTCGTCACGTCTCCTTCGACGAGCTCGATGATGCCGCCGAACACGCCGAAGCTGCCTTCGTGTTTGCCAGTCACCTTCTGCCCCAGCCACGTCAGCTTCGAGTCAGCCTGCGTGAAGGGGAAAGCGGTAGCCCCTTCGATGGGCGCGACCGCAGCGGGCTCGGCAGTGACCGCAGCCGAGGTGACCTTCGGCGCCGCGTTGTTCGAGGGTTTGCAAGCAGCGACAACGACGAGCAGCGAAACGAGTGCGATGCGCATGGTGATTCCTCAGATGCCGTAGAGCGCGCCGTATTTCATCTTCAAATACGAAACGAAGTCTTCATCGGTGAGCCCGGCCCCAGTCACGCGGGTGACGAGCGACTCTGCGTCGGTGCGGAAGCCCTCACGGTGCACCTTCTCGCGCAGCCAGTTCTTCACCGGCGCAAGCTCACCCTGGCGGATCGACTCATCGAGCCCGCGGATGTCGCGGTTGACAGCCTTCCACAACGACGCGGCGTACAGGTTTCCCAGCGCGTAGGTGGGGAAGTAACCGAACTCGCCGTAGGCCCAATGAATGTCCTGGAGCACGCCCTGATTCACCGAAGGCACCTCGAGCTGCAGCAGCTCCTTCGTCTTCTGATTCCACGCGCCCTCGAGATCAGCCGCCTGCAGGTTGCCGCGAATGAGCTCCACCTCGAGCTCGGTGCGCAGCACGATGTGCAGGTTGTAGGTGACCTCGTCGGCCTCCACGCGAATGAAGCTGCGCTCGACCCGGTTCACTTCGCGCAGGAAATCAGGCAGCGAGACGTCGTTGAGCTGCTCACGGAAGGCATCGCGGTAGCGCGGGTAGAAGTACGTCCAGAACGACTCGCTGCGGCCGATGACGTTCTCCCAGAGCCTCGACTGCGACTCGTGGAGCCCCATCGACGGCGTCTGCGCCAACGTGGTGCGTTCGTGCTCAGGCGAGAAGCCCTGCTCGTAGAGACCGTGCCCGCCTTCGTGAATGGTGCTGAACACGCTGGAGAGCGGCAGGTTCTCGAACACGCGCGTGGTGAGCCGGACGTCGAAGAGCCCAGTGCCCCCGGTGAACGGGTGCGTGCTGCGATCCTGCCGGCCTGCGTCGAGATCGAAGCCCATCGACTCGAGCAGGTGCAGGGTGAACTTCCACTGCGCGTCGGTATCGAACGTCTTCCCCTCGAAGATTCGCTTCGGGGGCGGCCGCGCGTCGATCGCCTGCACCAGCGGCACGAGCTTGTTGCGCAGCCCCGCGAGCACCGGAAGCAGCCGCTTGACCCGCATGCCCGGCTCGTAGTTCTCGAGCAACGCGTCGTAGCGCTCGCCGTCGTGACCCCAGGCGTCCGCCATCTCGCGGCGCAGCTCGAGCAGCTTCTGCACATGGGGCTGGAAGACCTTGAAGTCCTTCTTTTCGCGCGCCTCTCGCCAGGCCGACAACGCGCGCGACTGGGTCTCGGCCAGCGCCTTGACCAGCCCAGAGGGTACCTTGACCGCGCGGTCACGCTCCCTCGAAAGGATGCGCACCATGGCCACTTCATCGGGGGTCGAAGCCTTCGCGTCGGCCAGCCAGTCGCCCAGGCGCTCATCGACCAGCCGCTCGTGGTGGAGCGCCTGCATGGTGCCCAACTGCGCCGCCCGGCCGCCTTCCGCCTTCCGGGGGAGGTAGGTCTCCTGATCCCACGAGGCCAGCCCAATCACCCCGGCCAGATCACGAAGCTCCTGCATTCGAGCGAAGAGGTTCTCGTTCATGGGCGTGTCTTCTAGTACGGCACGCGCATGGCGACCCAGCTGGCAATCTTCATGGAGCGAGACGACGAGCTCGCGTTCCTCCGATTCCTTGAACGGAACAACATGGAAGTCTATCCCCGGCGTGTTCCGCCTGATTGGGTGACCTTCAAGGCGTGCGAGGAGAACTTCGACAAGCTCCCCGAAGAAGACGTCTACCTGGTGGCCAGCGACATCGGCCCCGCGCTCGTCGACAAGCTCAAGCGCGGTAAGGACAAGGGCCAATGGCGCATCGATGAAGTGCGCTCGCCCGTCATCTTCTGGGGGCGCTGCACGAAGAACGAAGAAGGCGAGCTGGTCGCAGGTCAGCTCTGGGCCGAACTCGAGATCACCCAGCAGACCGGCCGCAAAGATCCCGCGCCCGAGAAGTTCAAGACGCTGTTCAACGAGATCGACAACTGGATCAAGAAGACCTTCCGCAAGACGCACCCCAAGGGCTTCTTCGTGGGCCCCAAGACCGCGAAGGCGGTGAAGTCGGGCCTCAAGCTGCGCGAGAACAAGTATTGGGGCCGGGAGATCGCGGTTCAGGGTCTGTGAGTCAGGTCGGCCGAGGCCAACGACGATAAGTTGGGAACGAGCGAGCGCTTTCAGGGGTTAGGCTCTGCACATGTCCTGGCTCGATACGCTCGAAGACATCCGGAAGAAGAACTTCTCGAAGTTGCCCATGGCAAAGCGCGATGAAGCGGCTCGCGATGTGGTGAACATGGCCAGCTACGCGTGCGCCGTGGTCTCTGTCTCGCCCATTCCATTCTCCGACGCGGTGCTGATGCTGCCGGTGCAGTCGGCGATGGTCGTCACGGTGGGCCACGTCTACGGCCGCAAGGTGACCGAGGCCGACGCGAAGAGTCTCATCGTCGAGCTCGCCACCACCGCGGGCCTGGGCATGCTCGCGCGCCAGGGCATCAAGGCGATCCTTCCCATCTTCGGAGCGCTGCTCACCGTGCCCGCCGCCTTCGCCATGAACTGGGGCATCGGCCGGGTGGCGATGGAGTACTTCCGCAACCCCGGCATGCCGGCGAGTCAGCTCCGGAAGATCTACGAGGCCGCGAAGGATGAAGGCTCGGCGATGTTCTCGAAGGAGCGCTTCGACATGTTCCGCAAGTCGACCGCCGCGCCGAAGGAAGAGGAACAAGCGCCCAGGAAGAAGGCAGCCGCGAAGAAGAAGCCGAAGAGCGCGGTCGAGAAGGTGCTCGAAGGCGACTTCACGAAGAAGCTCGGCAAGCACAAGGACGTTCGCGACGCGTTCGATGGCGTGATTCACCTCGACGTGACCGGCGTGGGTGGCGGCAAGTGGACGGTCGATCTCACCAGGTCGAGCGAGTGGATCACCAAGGGCCACAGCGGAAAGCCCAAGCTCACCATCCGCGCGGGCGCGAAGGACTTCATCGCGCTGGTGAAGGGTGAGAAGAACGCGCAGATGGCGGTGATGGCAGGCGACCTCTCGCTGGTGCCGATGGACCTCGACATGGCGATGAAGCTGGGGCCGCTCTTCAGCTGACCAAATCAAAACATGTCCAAGCAAGTGCCTCCCTCTCCCCGAGGGGGAGAGGGTCGGGGAGAGGGCTGTGCTATTCGCCGCACGTGCGCCTCACGCTCTCCAGAGGAGTCAGCCTCGCCGTCCTGGCCTCAGCCAAAACGGAAGCTGATCACCACGAAGATCTCGGCTGCAGCATCCTTGGCCCACCCTCGCGCCCCGTGCGCAAAGCCCACGCGTGGCTGAAAAAACAAGTCCAACGCCTGGGCCCAGCCGCAGTCACCGAACAAGCCGCAACGTTGGTGAAGGCGATGGAAGCCTCCCCCGCCTACGACGCGCTTTGTGACGGCAAGAAGCGCCGCTTCGGAAGGCGCGTGCTCCGGCAGGACGTGATCTTCCCGAAGGCAGAGAAGTTCAAGCCGACCGTGCTCCACCTGCGTCGCGACGAGCTCGGCCTCGACGTGCCGATGCGAGCCGACGAGTGGCCGATCATCAACGAGTTCTTCGCCACGCTGGCACGAGGCGCCACGAAGACCGAGCTGCACCCCTTCTCGATGAACACCACGACGAGCGTGCTGCTCGACGATCTCACCAACGCCGGCTGGCTCGAGCCGTTCACCGCGCCCAACACCAGCGCTTCCATCGTTTACGTCGGCCACAACACCACGCTGGTGCGAGGGAAGACGGCCTCGGTGCTCGTCGATCCGTACTTTCGGCCTGCGAGCGTGTTCGATCTCCCCAGCTACCAGCCGATGCAGCCGCGCGATCTCGGCCACATCGACGCGGTGGTGATCACCCACTCGCACGGAGATCACTTTCACCTCGGCTCGCTGCTCCAGCTTCCGAGAGAGACGCGCTTCTTCGTACCGCCCATCGAGCGAGAGAGCCTCTTCTCCACTGACTGCGCGCTGCGGCTGCGTCAGTTGGGCTTCCAGAACGTAGAGGCCTTGCCGTGGTGGGAGTCACGCGAAGTCGGCGATCTCACCGTGCGCGCCCTGCCCTTCTACGGCGAGCAGCCGACCGATCAGGAAGGCGTGCATCCGGGCTTGCGAAACGTCGGCAGCACCTGGATCATTCGCGGGCCCCAGCTCGACGCCGCGTTCTTTGCTGACTCAGGCCGCGACGTGCAAGGCGACATGGACTCGGTGTGCAAGAAGGCCGGCCCGGTCGACGTGCTGTTTTGCGGCGTGCGCGGCTTCAAGTTGAAGCCCATCTTCTTCGGGTTCACCACGCTCGACGCATTTCTGGTCGACGTGCCGGTCGACGCGCTCACCACGCCCCAGCAGTTGATGGCCGATGGGCTTGAGGCGCTGCGGTACACGAAGCTGCTTGAGGCGAAGAAGCTGGTGCCGTGCGCCGATGGTGGTGCGCCCTGGTACTGGCGCGAGGGCATGGGCCCGAAGTACCCGGGCTTTCCCGGTGAGCCGGTGATCGGCGCGTCGCCGTATGAAGAGAACGAAGACGCGGATCCATTTCCTGAGCGGGTGAAGGACAAAGCGGCGCTCTTGATGCGACCTGGGCACGAGCTGACTTCGATCTCGAATCCGTCTGCGCGCGCGCCGTTCGTGTGGCCTTTTGGAAGCCGGGGGTAACGAGGTCTCCCTCTCCCTGCGCAGCGGGGTGAGGGGCCGAGCCTCCTCAGAACCGGCGCGGCGGCCGACGGCGTCCGGCCCCACTCTTCCGAGCGGCACCCGGCCCCGCATCACTGCGCGGAGTCGCAGGCCCGCGGAAGACCACCTCAGGCCCACGACGCTGAGCAGGTGCCTGGCCCTGCGGCCGCGGAGGCTGCTGCCCCTGAGGACGCCCCTGATTCTGCGGCTGCCCCGCCGGACGCGCCTGATTCTGCGGCTGCCCCGCCGGACGCGGCTGATTCTGCTGCTGACCCGGAGGTCGCTGCTGCTGCGGACCCCGGCCACCCTGCTGCTGCCCGGGACCCCGCTGAGCACCCTGCCCCCGCTGCTGCTGCGCGGGCCCCTGCTGCCCCGGCCCGCGCTGCTGACCCGGCCCCTGACCCTGCCGAGGAGGACCACCGCGATTCCCCCCGTGCGGCGGCCGCGCTTGCTGCTGATGCACCCTGCCACTGGGCACGTAGCTCGCCGACAGATCGCGCCGCACGTACTCACGCCAGATCTCATCGGCATCGCTCGCGTGTTTGCTCACGCCCGGATCGATGCCGGAAAAAAACCGCAAGAGGTTGCCGAGATCACGGCGGAAGTACTTCTCTGACTGCGAGTTCTTCGCGGCGGTCACCACCTGCGGGAAGTCGATGATGACCGGCCCGCTCGCACCGAGCAGGATGTTGAACTCCGACAAGTCACCGTGAATGAAGTCGTGCGAGAGGATCTTGATGACCTCCTGCCGCAGCAGCACGTACATCGGCTCTGCCTGCTCGCGGGTGATGGCCGCCTCGACCAGCCGCGGCGCCACGCGCCCTTCGGCATCACCGATGACCTCCATCAACAACACGCCGTCGTAGAACAGCACGGGCTTGGGCACGCGCACGCCCGCCGAGTGGAGCGTGAACATCACGTCGGCTTCGGCCGACTTCCACGCTTCTTCCGCCGAGGCGCGCCCGAACTTCGAGCCCTTGTCCATGGCGCGCTGCGTGCGCGTGTTGCGCACCACCCGGCCCTCTTTGTACCCAGCGTCATTCTTGAAGCTGCGGAACTCGCGCGCCTTGTAGATCTTCGCCGCGACCGGTTCTCCTTTGTGACTGACCAGCCAGACCTCGGCTTCTTTTCCCGTCTTCAATTGATTGAAGACCTCGTCGATGACGCCTTCCTCGAGGAGTTGCTGCAGTCGATCCATTACTTCCTCACCTCATCCGTCAACTGGGCCCGATGATCACCGAATTCGCCTTGAGCTGAGGCGCGTGGGCCTGGAATGCGAGCTCGGGGTGTTTCTGCAGGGCGTGCTGCATCGCCCACTCGTCGCGGAACAGAACGAGCGGAAGCCCATCCCGGTCCTGCACGGTCATGCGGTTGCCCTCCCAGTCGAAAGCCTTCGGGTCGAACTTCTGCGCCACCACCCAGCGCGCGTGGCCGAAGGGTAGCTTGTCCACGATGATGTCGGCGCCATACTCGGCGTCCATCCGGTACTGGAGTACTTCGAACTGCAACTGGCCGACCACCCCGACAATGGGGTCTTTCATGCCCATCTGGAGCTGCTGGAAGATCTGAATCGTGCCCTCTTCAGAGAGCTGCTCCAGGCCCTTGCTCATCTGCTTGCGCTTCATGGGGTCTTTCGAGCGGACCACCGCGAAGAACTCGGGCGAGAAACGGGGCACACACTCGAACTCGAAGGCCTTGGTCTTCTCCAGCAGCGTGTCGCCGATGCGGAAGATGCCGGGGTCGAAGAGGCCGATGACGTCGCCGGGCCAGGCGTCTTCGATGCCGGTGCGCTCGGCGGCCATGAACTGCGTGGGCTTCGCGAGTCGGATGTCCTTGTCGAGGCGCACGTGGTGGGCCGTCATGCCCTTCACGTAGTGACCTGAGACCACGCGCAGGAACGCGATGCGGTCGCGATGCGAGGGATCCATGTTCGCCTGAATCTTGAACACGAAGCCGGTGAACTTTTCCCCCACGGGCTCGATGAAACCGGCGCTCGAGGGGCGGCCTGACGGTGCGGGCGCCATTTCCAGGAACGCGTCGAGAAACGGCCGCACGCCGAAGTTGGTCATCGCCGAGCCGAAGAACATCGGCGACAGCTCGCCGGTGAGCACCTTCTCGATGCTGAAGTCATCGCCGCCGATGTCGAGCAGCTCGATGTCTTCGCGCAGCTTCTCGAGCTCGGATTCCGTGAGCAGCCCGCGGATTTCTTCGCTGTCCAGCGGGTGAATCTGCTCGCCGACTTCTTCTGCGCCGTGCCGCCCGCCCGCCTGGAAGACGTGCACGTTCCTGGTGCGCCGGTCGTACACGCCGCGGAACTCAGGCCCCGAGCCGATGGGCCAGTTCATCGGGTAGGCGCGCATGCCGAGCACCTTCTCGAGCTCGTCCATCAGCTCGAGCGGGGTGCGGCCGTAGCGGTCGAGCTTGTTGGCGAAGGTGAAGATCGGAATGCCGCGGAGCTTGCAGACCTTGAACAGCTTGATGGTCTGCGGTTCGACGCCCTTCGCCGCGTCGATGAGCATCACCGCGGAGTCGGCGGCCGACAGCGTGCGGTAGGTGTCTTCGGAGAAGTCCTGATGGCCCGGCGTGTCGAGCAGGTTCACCGCGTGATCGCGATACGTGAACTGCAAGACGGAAGAGGTCACCGAGATGCCGCGCTCCTTCTCGATCGCCATCCAGTCTGACGTGGCGTAGCGCTTGGCGCGCCTGGCCTTCACGCTGCCGGCGAGGTGAATGGCACCGCCGTACAGCAGCAGCTTTTCCGTCAACGTGGTCTTGCCGGCGTCAGGGTGCGAGATGATCGCGAACGTGCGCCTGCGACTGATTTCCCGCTCCAACTCCGAAGACATGGCGTTCCGCCTTACTCTGTGAAGGCCGCGGCAGTTGAGCCTTTTTCACCCTTCGATGCGGAGGCCCCTGTACGAGTTCATGCCCACGCGTTGGCGTCCGCCCGGTCGTCCCGACAGGGTTGATCGAAATAGGGAGCGCCCACCGTTCATCCCGAGCGGAGTCGAGGGATTACCTCGCCTTCGGGCGGTAAGTGCCCCCTCGACTGCGCTCGGGGAGACCGGTGATTGGAGTCATTTCTATTTCCGC
>JAYVFP010000292.1:0-8490 GCA_043773025.1 Archangium sp. | reverse complement strand
CGCCATTCTCTACAGCCTCGTCGAGACAGCGAAGCTCGTCGGGGTCGACCCGAAGCGCTACCTGAAGGTCGCCCTCGCCGCCGCCCTCAAAGGCGAGCGCATCCCTCTGCCTTTCGAACTCTCGCCCGAAGTCTGAGCTGACGGCCTCTCCAGGCGATCGATTTCACGTCGCCATGGGGCGCGGCGAGGATTCACATTCGAACTGCAAGCGGACGGGGGCGTCCGATGGGGGGCAGCCGGGCGGGGCACGTTCTTCGCCTGCCAGACTGAGTGCACGCCCGATGCGAGCAGCCACCTGTGCCTCAGATTCGAGAGCAAACGAGCAGAGTATCTCTTCAAGGTCGCTGACGGTGGCTCCGAGGCCGTGCCGGTCCACGCCTACGACGCCTGCGGCGCACGGGGATTCTTGAGAGGCGAGCCACTCTTGAGAGAGCGGAAGTAGGTTTCGAGTTCGAAGCCGAAGAGCGGTTGCCTCGCCCAAGGCACTCGGCGGCGCACCGCGTAGTGCCCTTCTCTGATTCCTTGCGGCTACATCTCGAGACGCACGCCATCGACGGAAGAGACTTACGGAATCCACCGCCAAGTCTCCTTCGTGCCGCGGAGTTCGTCGTATGCCATAGCGTGGCCGAACCGGCCGGGCGGCGAGGCTGGCAACGTTCGCAGCGCCCAATTCAAGCCGTCATATTCCCAAGTATCCGAAAGGCCTACTGGATAGGGCGCGTAGCCGCCGAAGAGCACTACCTTCCGCCTGGCGCTGTCGTAAGCCATTGCGTGGTTGGTACGCGCTGGCGGCGAGGCGACGGGGTGCTGCTGAGCCCAATGAGCAAGCAGCCGCCCGGACTGGGCCGTGCGTTTCTCGCGTTGGTGGGCTGTGCGCTCTCGTGCAGGGGCGCGACGCATAGCTAGCTAACTTAGCCGAGCACGCGAGGATCCCCACCCAGCGGGCCGAGGTTAGTGCAATCGGTTCGAAGTTCGTCCCGTGCAGAGGGCGGGCCACGAACTGGACGACTTCCAAAAGAAGCAGCTTCGGGCCGTGCGTAGTGCTACGCCCCGCTTTGTGTCTGGGTTGAGGGCGTGGGCGGCAATCATCACTCTGGGGTCGACCTTCGCTGCAGCGGAGGAGGCGGTCAGTCCACCTGCGCTCATCCAGCCATCTCCTGCTGCGTGGCCTGAAGATGGCGGCGTAGGTGGAGTCGTCGAGCTGCTCCTGACCATCGACGACACCGGCAAGGTGCGCGACATCGAGGTGCAGTCTTCGCCCGGGGACGCGTTCACGGAGTCGGCGATGACTGCTGCACGGGGTCTCGGCTTCGAACCGGCCACGCTCGACGGTGGCGCCGTCGGGGTGGTGCTCGCCTATCGCTATCACTTCGAGCAACCCACATTCGATGCAGGCCTGCCAACGGGCCGGCTCGTTGGCACCGTCATGACGAAGGGGACTCGTGACGTCATTCCACTCGCGCACGTGAGTTTCGGAGATGCGGGCATCGACACCGACGCTGCAGGGCGGTTCGAAATTGACGTCCCCGCAGGCGCCTTCGAGGTGCACGTCACCGCCTCGGGTCACGTGGAGCGCGTCTTCAAGGAGAAGGTCGGCCCCGGGCAGCGGGTCGAGCTGCTCTACCGTCTTGAGCGCACGTACTCGCGGCCGTACGAGACGGTGGTGCGAGGCCAAACGGATCGCGCCGAGGTCTCCCGCATCACGCTCTCTGGTGCAGAGATTCACGAAGTGGCGGGCACGGCAGGCGATCCACTTCGCGTGGTCATGCTGCTCCCCGGCGTCACCACGACGGCCTCCGGCCTGAGCTACCCGGTGGTGCGCGGTTCGTCGCCTGCTGCCACCGGCTACTTCCTCGACGGCGTGCGCGTGCCGCAGCTGTACCACCTCCTCGCGCTGAACCCGGTCATTCACCCCGACTTCATCGAGAGCATCGACTTCTACCCAGCGAACGCACCGACCCGGTACGGGCGCGTCTCCGGCGGCGTGATCGGAGTGCAAGTGAAGAAGCCGCGCGACGATCGGGTGCACTTCACGATCTCCCCCGATCTGCTGCAGACCAATGCCTTCCTCGAGGTGCCGATTCCGTCGACGGGCACCAACGTCACGCTTGGGGGCAGCGTGAACTATGCAGGGTGGATTCTCGGCACGTTGGAGGCCGTCAAACTCTTCCCGCCCGACACGGCGCCGGTGGCGGAGTCCTGGGACTACCAGGCGCGCATCGAGCAGAAGGCCGGCAAAGGGACGGTGCGGCTCCTTGCGTTCGGCTCGAGCGATCAAGCAGGCGTCCGCAGCACCGGCGGCTATGGCGTTACGCTGATCGCGACCACTCGGTTCCATCGCGTCGACCTGCGTGCGCAGTACCCAGTCGGCCCCGGCTTTCTCGAAGTGGGCAGCAACGTGGGTTGGGAAGAGATGGGCGTGCAATTCGCACAAGCCGGCATGGGTGGTGAGTTTCGTCTCGATCGCTTCATATGGGCCGCGCGGGCCAACTATCGCGTCGAGCTTGGAGAACACTTCCAGCTCAAGACTGGCTTCGATGTGGAGCGGCAGAGCTCGAGCATCCAAACGGCTTTCGGCCCGATCAACTCCGATGACCTCCTGCGCCAGCCCGAGGTGATGGGTGTCTTCACCGGCTCCTTCGTCGAAGCCGCCTTTCTTTCGAAGCAGTGGTCGATCGTCGCGGGCGTGCGCGTCGACACCTGGCACCTGCCTCCCGATCTCACGCTCGTCTCGGCAGATCCACGGCTGGACGTGCGCTTCAAAGCAAGCCACTCCGTCACGCTTCGTGGCAGCGCAGGCCTCGCGCATCAGGCGCCGATGCTGCTTCTCTCGCTGCCTGTGGCCGACACCGCGGCGCTGAGCACGGGGCTTCAGGAGGTCGGACAATTCAGCCTGGGCGCCGTCGGGAAATTGCCGTGGCTCGACCTCGAGGTGTCCGGCGACGCCTTCTACAACCACATCTTCCAGTCACGGGAACGCAGCATCACTGAGTTCCTCACTGGCATCTCGTCGGTCGATGATCGATTCGCGGGCAACCGCTGGGGCAGAGCGTACGGGCTCGAGGTGATGGTGCGGTTGCCGCAGCAAGGCCGGCTCTTCGGCTGGCTTTCGTACACGCTGATGCGCAGCGAACGCATGCGCCGCTTCGCGCTCTTCAACCCCGATCAGACCGTGGCCTCGAGCACCACCGCAATGCTGCCGTTCGCTTTCGACCAGACCCACTCGCTCAACGCCACACTCGGGTACCAGTTCACGAAGGGATGGAAACTGGGTACCACGTTCCACCTCAACACGGGCAGGCCAGAGTCAGGCGAGTTCGGCTCCCGGACTTCGCGAGTGGTCGAGAACCCTCAGACCGGAGAACGGCGATGGAGCCCCGTGCCACTCAACGAAGTGGGGCGGCTGCCTGCCTTCGCGCGGCTCGATGTGCGTGCTTCGAAGACCATCACCTTCACCACATTCAGTGCGGAGGTCTACCTCGACGTCATGAACGTGCTCGTGCGACCTGAAGTGCACGCGTACGACTACACGTACAGCATGGAGGGCGAGCCGATGAAGCGCGAGTTCAGCATTCCTGCGGTGCTGCCGACCTTGGGAGTGAAGGTGGTGTACTGATGCGAATCTCTTGGCTCGCGGCGTTTGTCGCGTTGAGCGGATGTTTGAACCCCGACCAGATCTTGCCGATTCACGGCGTCGTCACTTCGATCGATCCCGTCCAGGGCCAGGTGGTGCGCCTGCTCCGGCACAGCCAGGAGGTTGGCCAGCAGGTCTATGTTCCGTGCAATCCGGGGAAAGGCCAACCTTTCAAGGAAGCCTTTGCTGACTCGGAAGGCCGCTATGCATTCGAGTTGTTGCGCGGCGAAACGACCTCCTTCACGGGCTTCGTGAGCTTCTGCTTTCGCGTCGAGACGACCTTTCCTTCAGGAAGTACGGCATGGATGGATCTCGACGGCATTCCCACCGAGTTGCCGCTTTCCCCGTTGCGAGATTGGAGGCCCCTCCTCTCAGTGGACGCAGGGGTGCTGCAATTCGAACCGGTCATCCCACTCCCCGTCGAAGTGCCGTTCGTCTCTGACGGCCCGGACGGGCCGAAGTTCACCGTCGCCCTCAACCATCACGCGGAGTTAACGACTACCGATGGCGCTGTCGTCTGGGAAGCCGACGACCGTTTCCAAGTCTTCGACGGAGGTGCGAACTACCGCGAAACGTTGCCGCTCGAGGCCGCTCATCTCGAGGACTTCTCCGGCACACTGACACTTGAGGCTGAGTTGTTCGACTACACCGTCATTCCGTTCGGGATCAGCGGATTCCAACTTCCACCCGTTCAAATGCGAGGCCTTCCGCTTTCTCTTGCGGGAGCCACCGTTCCTCTCAGTCGAGGGCTTCCCTGCACCGGCTTCGCGACTCCGTGCCCGCTCACCGACGGTGAACTCGCCTTAGTGGATGCCGGCTTCCTAGAGGAACTGACACTAACCCTTGCACGCCCGGCAGTGCTGCGGACGATCGTCTTGCGACAAGCAACGGAAGCGTTCCGGTTGCGGCCCGTTCAATCTACGGCTCCGCGCATCGCAGCGGTCATCACGATCGAGGATGGGGGAACTCTCGCGGTCGAGGATGCTTCCAAGTCACCTGCACGGCGGCCTCGGTACAGTCCGCCGGAATATGTGCTTACGCCCGATGGCGGCCCCTCGGTTTTGCGAACCAGGTTCATCGCCATCAACGTCGACGCCGGTGGGCCGGCGGTGAGTGTTCGCCTGTTCTTTGGAGACGGGCTGGTGACTATCACCGAAGTCTCGCTATTCGAGTGAGCGTTTTCAGGCTTGGGACAGATGGAAAAGGCAAAGGCGGGTCTTCCATTCAGCACCGATGCTGGCTAGAACTGGAACCTAGTTGGGAAGAGTGACGAGGGTGGAAAGGAGGGGCGGGCGCGGCGTCATCACCAGCGAAACCTCAATCGCGCGATGCTCCGCTGAGTGGCTGAATACCAAGACGCAGCCGATCCATTCGTCGCGTCGTACTCATTAAATATTCGAATGCTGCAATTTAAATGCGAAATGCCGTCTGCCGGCGAAGGCTTCGCAGCGCCCAAAGCGTGTTGATTGGTGGTGTAAGTTGGTGGTGTATATTCCTCGTTGGTGGATTGGAGCGCAAATGAGTATGACAATGAAGTTGGCTTGGATTATTTTTCTCGGTCTGGCAAGCGGGTGCGGATCTCTTGATGCCGCAAATGCGGCCAATGTCGCGAATAGTAGCGATCTCGTTGCAGCCCGGGCTGCCGTTGGTCGTTTGGGAAGCGCATTCGTTGATCGAGACTCGAATGCCCTTCTCTCGATTATGACTCCAGAATTGAGAGCGAGTTTTGCTGCGGAAGGCGCCGAACTTGATCGGCTCATGTTAGAGCAGATCGATAGCCAGCGGTCCGGTTGGATGCGGACTCTGGGTGATGATGCAAAGAGCCCTCGAATTCACTCAGTCGTTCACGGCTACGGCGATGAGGAAGTCACGATCGAAATTGCCGGAGCACCTTCAGTGAAAAAACTGTATTTCCAGTGGGTTGATGGCGAACTTAGGTTCTCGGGCGTCTTTCCTAAACTTGCCCCGGGAGTTTTGGCCGCTACTGCGGCGCAGAACGGAACTGGCGTCGTCCGCAAATTCGCCGTCGAGAATTTCACGAATATAAGCGCCGACTATGCCTTCGGTGGCGATTGGAATGCGAACGATGATGGCTGCGCCGGTGGGTACCAGAGTTCCGGTCTAAAGACGATTGGTCCGACCAGGGTAGTGTTCGAAGATCGCACCTGTGGTGTGGTTGGGTTTACCTGCAGAATTTCCTTTAACAATCAAAACTTCTACGGCGGTTATATGTGTGCTGGTGCTCATGGGTCCGGCGGCACCCACGATGGAACAAGAGGATGTTTCTGGCAATCTATCGGCGATGACATGTGGTTCATCTCAAATATGCACGGTGGCACTATCGTTGACATTATGTGCAATCAGGCCACCCAATAAATGACAGCGAAGCGCGTCTGTTAAGACCTTGTTTGTTTTAATCGATATTGAAGCAACAGGCGAGCGACTGCGCCTTCGGCATGTTTGCCGCGGGCGTAGTCGGCAGCTTTCAGCCGTGTTACGAGCCGCCCGGAGGAACGCGTAGCTAGTTCCTTTGCAGGTTGCCCCCAGATTGCCGGCTGGCCGCCGAAAGCGCCATCGCCTACGCTCGTATGGTGTCGATGGACTCACGTGCCAACCGTGGCCTAATCATCGCGCTGGTCGTGTCGGCTGTTGTGCACCTCTGCGCGACCCAGAGGGTTACTCCGGATGCAGACGCCGCGGTGCGGTTCTCGCCAGAGGGACGTCATAAAAGTTCGTTTGAGAGTCCGATCTGGTTGGAGGTTTCGACGCCATCTCCAGCCCCGGACTCGAAGTCGATCCGTCCTCCAGTTCCGAACTTGAAGTTAGTCCCTCGCATTGTCCGCGCGTCGCTAGCGCCTCGGAAGGAACGCCAGAACGCCGTTGAACCTGGCCCCTCTCTGACGGAGCCCCCCCCAACAGATCGCCCTCGTCTGGCGACGGAACGCCAGAACGCCGTTGAACCTGGCCCCCCTCCGACGGATCCCATCCGAACAGATCAACCTCGTTTGGCGACGATGACGCCTTGGGGCGCTCTGGACACCCCAAGCCCCCTTACGGAGAAGCCAGGAAGGACCGAGCAAGTCGGTGAGCAGAATCGTGTCTCCTCACGTGTCGGCGCGTGGCTCACAAGCGAGGTTGGCGTGGCTCGTGTGCGCGGAGGCCTCTTAGATTCCAACTACGGCCAACTCGGTGCAGACTTGCGCACCGCCACCAAAGACGTACCGAGGTTCGTCGACACTAACTCGCCGAGGGACGTGGGCCTCGCGCTCCTCGATAGTTTGGGAGCCGGAGGTCGGCAATACGCCACAACTGGCGCTCCGTACAATGAGACTGAGGGGCGCCTCCCAAGCATCGAGGTCCCCTCAGCGCTTGCGGAGGCAGTGGCAAAGGGCAGTCCTGACGCGCAAGCGATGGCGCAATTCCTTGCTGCTGGCGCTCGGCTCCAAGAGTTTGCAGATGGTCGGGCAGGTCTGGAACTGTATGTGCTCGTCGAGTTGCGGCAGCTACCCTCGGGTGCCGTGGAGTCAACCCGACTGCTTCGACCAAGCGGGCTGGCGCCTTTCGATGCATGGGTGATGGAGCGGTCGCGCAAGGTAGCCGAGACGTTTTCTCCCAACAGAGGCAGTGGCATTCAAACTCGCCCCAGACGCAGCGTGTGGCGCTTTGACGGAATTATTCTCTACCGGCGTAAGTTGGATTTCTCCTCGCCTGACGGTGGTGGTGGGGCGCGCGCCGTAGTGGGGATCGTAACCATGGCTGCGCTGAGCGCCCTTTCCACCGTGAACCACGAGACCCGAGGAGGCCCCGACGCGCCCCCGCGTCCCCTGGGGCCCCGTGTGCCAGGGATGCTGGGGCGGTTGGACGAGGAAGGTGCACTCGACGTCGTCGATCTCACCAACCCTGTGTATGACTGCATTGTGCGGTTGGTCGAGGCAGACTAAATGTTGGAGTTTCGCCTTTCTGGCGGAAGAGAATTTGACTGCGGTATTCCTTCAGGTATCCTTAAGTTGTCCGATAGACTAAGTAGATCGGATAATAGGGATTCTGTAGCTCGCACTGATCAGTCCGATGACTTGTTGCTTGCGCTCGGCTCGTCCAGTTCTCGCTCAAGCTGCTCGATGCTGGGAAGTTCGGTTTTCAGACGTGCGGGTAGCGACTGGCCGAGCTGATACTCGGCGACACCAATCGGCTTGTTGGCGTCTCGAAGCGCGTATTCGGCGATGACACGGTTGCGCGTCTTGCACAGCAGCAGCCCGATGGTGGGATTGTCCTGGTCGGCCTTCATGAGGGAGTCGACCGCGCTCAGGTAGAAGCTGAGCTTGCCTGCGTGCTCCGGCTTGAAGTCGCCGGTCTTCAACTCCACGACGACGTAGGACCGGAGCTTGAGGTGGTAGAAGAGAAGATCGAGGTAGAAGTCCTCTCCGCCAACTTCGAGATGGACCTGTCGCCCTACAAAGGCGAATCCGGCCCCAAGCTCGAGCAGGAAGCGCGTGATGTGATGCACCAGCGCGTTCTCGATGTCGCGTTCCTCTGCTTCGTCACTTACCCCCAAGAAGTCGAAGCGGTAGGGGTCCTTCAGAGACTCGAGCGCGAGGGCTGACTGCGGGTGGGGCAGGAGGGCGGGGAAGTTCGTGATGGCGCGCCCGGCCCGCGCGATGGCGTTGGTTTCGATCTGCATCACCAGAATGGCCCGAGACCAACCGTGCTCCACAGCTTGAGCCATGTACCAATCGCGGTGTTCCCTGCTGCTCTTTGGCTGTACCGACTCGCGCTCGTGCCGTGGATCCGTCCCACACTCATCGCGGGGTTCTGCTTGTGACGCGCCCAAGCATGCCGCGATCAGCGGCGTGGGGTTG
>JAYVFP010000291.1:0-8503 GCA_043773025.1 Archangium sp. | reverse complement strand
TTGAACGTCGGGGTGCCTGAGCGCTTGAACGTCGGGGTGCCTGAGCGCTTGAACGTCGGGGTGCCTGAGCGCTTGAACGTCGGGGTGCCTGAGCGCTTTGTGACCTGAGGAGGCTGGTCAGTAGTTATTCGCGGGGAATGCCTCCAGCGGGAGGGCTTCGCGGAGCATCTTCGGGCTGGCCCATTCCCGCGCCGACATCCCCGTTCTTTCCAGGTGCGCCTGAAGCCGCGCTGCGAGTTCGGGAGACAGATCGAGGATCCGGGCGAAGAGGATTTCTGCATTCAGCACAGCCGTGAAGTCGCGTTTGCGCGCGCGTTGGGAGAGGTAGTCTCGATTGGGCCCCGTGATCTCGGTCGAGGTCTCGTGGTGGTTGCGATCCAACTCGACGAAGGGATCAGCAGGCGGCCATGGAACCTTGGGCAGACGCATGGCCGCATCCCAGATGACGGACCTCAGCTCGTCGAGGAGTGTCACTCCTCTGCAGCCTCTGTGTTGGAACTTCTCCGTGAGGCGCGCCTGCAGGCAAAGGGGCAGCCCCGCCGTGCGCACGAACTCAAGCGCCGCGTTGAACACGGTGCTCCAGGACACGCCCAGTCGTCTGGCCTCGGCCTCAAGGTGACGCTTGTTGTGCGTCTCGACCCGGATGGTCAGCACCCTCGGCGACGCTGGCTTGCGCACACGAGGCATCAGCGCAGCCTCCGCGGAGGGTCGCCCGGGGCAGGGGGCTCCAACGGAGGGATGACCGGGAAGGTGTCAGCGGCCGGTGCGGGGAACTCCAGAGCCGCCTCCAAGAGCACGTTGGCGAGAAGAGCGTGGAGAGGAAGCCTCTGAGCGTCAGCTCGCGCCTGGAGCCGGTGACAGACGCTGAACGGCAGCCCAAAGAGGAATAGCCGGTCCTCAACGAACTCCCGAATGACGTCGGACTGCGTCCGGCCCTTCGCGAGGAAGCGTACCCACGCTGTGGCGCGGGCAGAGAGCTTCACTTGGAACTTGGATCCTTCGCTCACGATCGACTCCTTGGGACTACGCAGCTTGTTGAATCTGGTGTGCCCTCTGTCGAGTGACGCCGACGGAGCCCCCGGCCTCAGCGAGCGTTTGGCCCAGCTCGCTGCGCGCGAGCAACTCTGCGTCACGCGGTGAGTGCCCCTTGCGCAGGTAGGTGTCGACGAACTCGGTGAGGGCCTCTGCGATGATGGTCGGCTGATCAGTCTCGTGAGGGCAGGTGAGCTGGTACTTCTCCCATCGACGCGCCGTGTCCACGACGCACATTGCGCGTCACGGTGCCGGTGCCGACCTCGAGAAGCGCCCTGACCGCCATCCGCGAGAAGGCGAAGGTGTGGAAGCTGGCTCTGCCTTCCTTGAAGGCGCCGCGGGCGAGCCACGCCGCGATTGCCGCCTCCTGGAAGATATCCTCCCGGAGGCCAGAGACGCGGGGTAGCGGCGGAGCCACCACGCCGTGTGACGGCGGGCGACGTCCAGGGCCACCTCAAGCACCCGCACGCAGAAGCCGTCGCTGCAGATGCCGGCGAGCAGCTTGTGCTGTGGGCGAGAAGTTCCGCATCGAAAACCGCGGACGTACGGCCTGAGGGTGGCGTCCATGAGCTACCTCCTGGTGGGAGCAACCGAAGCGCTGGCGCGCTCACCGTCGAACGCGCGCCAGTAGCGGAGGATGTTCAGGACGTAGTCGGGCGTCTCACCGTTCGCTGGAACCGGCGCGAGCTTCGCCTTCGGGCCGGAGTTGTAGGCCACCAACGCGGCGATGACGTCGCCCTCGTAGTGCTTCAGGAGAACGGCGAGCAGGCGCACGCCGGCGAGCACGTTGAGCCGGGGCACCCAGAGCTCATCCTCGTGGGCGAGCCCCAGCTTGGTCGCGTTGTACGGCATCACCTGCATCAGCCCGCGGGCACCGCACTTCGACAGGGCCTTCGGGCGAAAGGCGGACTCCTGCTTGATGATCGCGCGCACCAGCGGCGCCGGCACAGGGTAGGCGTCCCTGGTGGCGAGCACCGCCGCATCAATCTCCGCGTCAAAGGCGTGCTCTGCGGGGGCTGCGCCCAGAATGAGCACCGAGAGGAGGGTGATCAAGTGCGCACCTGGAAGGGGAGGTCGAGCTGCGGCGCCTCTCTGTGGCCGCTGACGAGCTCAAGCACAGGCTCGATGTGGCGAAGGATGAGCAGGACGCAGCCGTGCTTCGGACGCGCACGGCGCTTCGCCTGGGGATCCACCGGCGTGCCGAAGTGCTGTCGCCCCGGAAGGAAGCGCGTCGTCAAGCTCACGCTGCCGTCCTCGATGTGGAGCACCTTCTCGCGGAAAGGCTCAACCAGCGTCTGCCAGAACCGCTGGTGCGTGCGGTTGTCCGGCATGAGCATGACGATGAGCGGGCAACCGAGGACTACCTCTCGCCACGCCTTCTCGACCCAGGCCGGAGTCTGGCTCCACGGGTGATTGCACCAGGCGTTGTGACGAGCCCAGGAGCTGACGAGGGCGTTGTCGGCCTTCGTGAGGAAGGCAGGGCACCTTGCATTGGCGGCGGTGGCCGCGACGTCGAGCGTGAAGCCGAACTCCTCGTGGATGGGGTTGAAGACCGAGTCGGGCGTGAAGCGCTCATCCTCCGCGAGCGCGGGGAGAAGTGACTCCGCGAAGCCGAAGGTCTGCGTCTCCTCGAGCAACTGAGCAGTCGACAGCCGGTGCGCGGTGCTCACGACTCATCTCCTTGCGGCAGCGACTCGCGCACGCGGGCCCATGCAGAGCCAACGCGCATCGACTTCGTGGGCCCATGCGGGAGTTGGACCAGCCGCGTCGGCACCAGGACGGTCATGGCGCCTCCAGCAGCTCGAGGGCGTAGGCCGCCGCGGCCCACTCGATGGAGTAGCGGGTGCCGCAACGCACTCCGGCCGCGAGCTGGCGCTCGAGCTCGCGCGCTGTTGGGAGCGCGGAGAAGGGACCATCACCAATGAGGAAGGCGATTCGACCGAACGCGGCGAGGACCTCCACGCGCCGCCCGTCGAGTTCGATGGTGGTTAGGCGCACGGCGCCGTGCCGCACGCCCCACTGGACTTCGAACGCGACAGCAGCGCAGAAGAAGGCGACCCAGCGCTCCAGAGCGGTAGGGGAGGGGAGGGTGCCTGAGTCGTAGAGGAGGGCTGTGCCCTTCGACAGGTGGAGCAGGGGACGTGCGGCCGCCAGCCAGGCGACGTCCGCCGGGCGCACCGTGGGGAGACTGCTGAGGCTCTCAGACATGCGTCACCGCATTCCTCGTCTTCGGGGGCACCTCGGCGGTGTGGCGGCACTCGGGGTAGCCGATGCAGGCGAGGAAGGGCCCCTTGGCGCCCTTGCGCTGCACCATCAGTCGGGCGCACTTTGGACAGGAGGCGCCTGTCTTTCTCGCGTGGGCGAGGGCCTTCGCATCGACGGTGAAGTTGCAGCTCGGATAGTTGCTGCAGCCGAGGAAGGTGCCCTTGTCCTTGAGCGGCGCCTCGCAGCGCGGGCATGCCTCCTTCGTCGTGACGCTCAAGTCGACTCGCCCGTCACAGCCGGGCTTCGAGCAACGGGCGTAGCGGCCAAACTTGCCATCCTGCTCCGTCATCGCCGAGGCGCACTTCGGGCACTTCGCGGTCGAGGGCCTGGCGGAGGGATCCGCCAGGTACTCACACGAGGGCCAGCCGCTGCAGGCGAGGAAGGGGCCCTTCGAGCCGTGGCGGAGGAGCAGCTCCTTTCCGCACTGAGGACACTTCTTGCCGGTGCTCTTCGGCACCTCGCCGACGGCATCGAGGAGCACCGCGTTCTCCCCAGCGAAGCGCTTCAGCACATCAGCCGCCGCAGCGAGCTGTCGTGCGAAGCCGATGTGCCACGCGCCCAGGGCGGCCTTCCACCTCAGTTTCCCCGCGGCGACCTCATCGAGCTGGGCCTCGAGCCGCGCGGTGTATTCGGTCGCCACGACGTCGGGGAACGCGGCGCTCAAGGCCCCGTCGACCAACCGGCCACGTGGCGTCGGCGCGACGGCCCTCTTCTCCTCGAGCAGGTAGCGGCGGTCGAACAGGAGCGTGACGGTGGCCGCGAAGGTGCTCGGCCGCCCGATGCCCGTGCGCTGGAGCTCGCGGATGAGCGTCGCCTGGGTGAAGCGAGGCTGCGGCTTCGTCTTGTCGCCCCTGGCGAGCACTCCTGCGTGAGCGAGCTGCTGCTCGAGCTTCAGAGGCGGCAGCGAGGCGTCGTCCTCAGCAGCCCCCTCGTGCTTCGCCGCCGCAGTGACTTCGTCCTCTGCGAGGTACCTCAGGAAAGACGGGAAACGCACGACGCTACCCTTGGCGAGGAAGCGCACCTCGCCGGCCGCGATGCGGGCGGTGGTGATTTCGAGCCGGGCAGGTCGACACTGGCAGGCCAGGAAGCGACGGTTGATGAGGCTGAAGAGCTGCTCCTCGCTCTCGGTGAGCTGCGCGTCGGCCTCGAGCTGCATGGCAGTGGGCCGAATCGCCTCGTGCGCCTCCTGCGCTGCGTCGCCGTTGCGGTGCTTCACCGGCTTCTCCGGTAGGGCCTCGGGGTAGTCGCGCTGCAGGAAGGCGCGCGCCATGGAGATCGCCTCCTCGGAGAGCGCCACTGAGTCCGTGCGGTGGTACGTGATGGCGCCCTTCTCGAAGAGAGCCTGCGCTACGGCCATCGTCTCCGCCGGCGCCATCCCCAACTGAGCGGAGGCGGCCTGTTGCAACGTGGACGTGATGAAGGGCGGTTGCGGGTGACGCTCGATGGGCTTGGTGTCGAGAGCCTCCACCCGGTGTGACGAAGCGCGGGCCTGCTCCGCTGCCCGCTCGGCCTCCGCTTGCTGACGAAAGCGGGCTGCGCTCCAGAGTCCTTTAGCGTCCCTCAGCGCCGCCTGAGCAGTGAAGCCCAGCGCGTAGCTTGCGGTGACAGTCCAGTAGGCCTCAGGATTGAAGGCCTCGCGCGCCTTCTCGCGCTGCACGACGAGGTGCAGGGCGGCGGACTGCACCCGGCCGGCGGAGTGGTGAGGACCGAAGACCGAGAGGAGAGGGGAGACCTGGTAGCCGACGAGGCGGTCCAGCACCCTCCTGGCCTGCTGGGCGTCCACCAGGTGGAGATCGAGCGGCCCCGCAGCGGTGACGGACTTCTTGAGGGCCGCCGGGGTGAGTTCCTGGAAGCGGATTCGCCGAGGCGAGGTGAGCCCCAGCACCTGAGCCACGTGCCAGGCAATGGCTTCACCTTCCCGGTCCGCGTCGGTGCCCAGCAGCACCTCGGAGGCGCCTCGCGCGGCCTCACGGAGCTTCGAGACGACTGCAGTCTTGCCCGGGAGCGTCTCGTACTGAGGCGTGAAGCTCGATACGTCGACGCCGAGCTCGTTCTCCGGGAGGTCCCTGAAGTGCCCCACCGTCGCCACGACGGTGAACTCAGGGCCGAGGCACTTCGAGACCTTTGCAATCTTGTTGGGGGACTCCACGACGACAAGTTTTTTCACGCTGTCGTTATGACATATTGTGTATGTCCTGTGTCAACACCCATGAAGTCTCAGCCCTCAGGCGCTGGGCCTTGTGGTGCTGAAGCGAAGCACGCTGGCACGGCTTCAGAATACTGGCAGCGTTCGCGTGTCCCACGAGCACCTCGTGAGGCGTTCGATCTCCTGCAAGGAACAGCTCGCGCTCGGTGGGCGGCAAGTACCATCACCGCATGCGCTGGTATGTCATTCGTGCGGGACAGACATCGGGACCGATTGACGAGGCGGAGCAACTGCGACTCATCAAGGGCGGCACACGGTAGCTGCGATCGATGTGGCGGTGAAGAAGGGTGCAGAGTTGGCATCGCAGCGAAGTTGGCTTGGCGCTGACTCCGCATGGGACGACGCGCTCGCCAAGATCGCCGACGCCAAGATCGCCGACGCCAAGAAGGCGAACGCCGACTTCGGCAACATCATCTCCAACGGGTTTGAGCCCGAGAAGCTCAAGGGGAAGGTGATGGGCCTGAAGGCGGGCATCGCGTCCGGCGTCGCGGCCGAAAAGCGCCGCCTCAAGAAGGAAGACGAGGAACGTGCAAAGGAGGCCGCGTTCGCCGCTCTCTGTGGCGAAGCGCCGATGATCAGCCCGTGGGACGGTGAACTCGTGGGTCTCGAGCGCGTTCTCAAGGAGACGGCGAATGACCCGGACTCCATCGACGTCGAAAAGTGTACCAACCCGAAGCTCACAACAACGCACTGCTGGGTAAGCACTTGCAACGTGCGCGGCAAGAACGCGTTCGGAGCGCTGATCCTCCTTGATAAGACGTATGCCCACAGCAAGCTCGGCTTTGAGGAGGTGAACTGACGTTGCTCGCAAGTCAACGTCCACACGTTGGCATCGAGCTACGCAGCGTCCGGGACTGCTCGCCACGCCTCGTGGCCTAAGCTTGCGAGTAGGTGCGGCTCTCGAAGCGCGTGTACGCGCCCTGGAAGATGAGGTCGGCTTGGCCGAGCGGCCCGTTGCGCTGCTTGGCCATGTGGAACTCGACGGGCGTCACCTCCGAGGCGGCGCGAGCCTCTTCCTCATCGTCGCCTCGCTCGCGGTGGAGGAACATCACGACGTCGGCGTCCTGCTCGATGGCGCCGGACTCGCGGAGGTCCGAGAGCTGCGGCGGTCCCTTGCGCTCCTCCACCTTCCGGTTGAGCTGCGCCAGGGCGAGGATGGGCACCTCGAGCTCCTTCGCGAGCTGTTTGAGGGAGCGGCTGATCTCCGCGACCTCCACCTGCCGACTCTCGACGCGGCCCCGGACCTTCATCAGCTGCAGGTAGTCGATGACGATGAGCGAGAGGGCAGGGTGCTGCTGCTTGAGCCGCCTCGCCTTCGCGCGCAAATCGAACGGTGAGACGTCGCCAGAGTCGTCGATGTGAATCGGCGCCTCGTAGAGCGACTGCATCGCCTCCGAGAGCCTCTCCTCGTCCGCCGGCGAGAGGCGGCCGCGGCGGATCCGCTCGAGCGGGACGCGCGCCCTCCCGGCCGCCATGCGCAGCACGAGCTGCTTCGAGGGCATCTCCAGGGAGAAGACCGCTACAGGAAGGCGTTTCTCGCCGCAGGCGTGGTGCTCGGCGACCTGCATCGCGAACGACGTCTTCCCGACGCCGGGACGGGCGGCCAGCACGATGAGCTCGCCCGCCTGCATGCCGGCGAGCACCTTGTCGACGTCGGTAAAACCGGTGCCGAGACCGAGCAGTCCGCCGTCGCGCTTCATCGCGTCCAGCATCGAGAGCGTCTCTTCGACGAGCGTCGACATGGGCTTGAAGGCCGAACGCTGCCGCTGCAGCAGCACCTCGTTGAACTTCCGGCCGGCCTCCTCGAGGAGCGCGGGGAGTTCGAGCGTGTCCGTTCGGCTGAGGTCCGCCACCTCGAGGCTCACCCGGTGGAGCTGGCGGCGCGCACCCTTCTCGCGGATCAGCCGCGCGTGCTCGATGACGTTGGGAAAGGGCGGGTTGTCGAGGCTCGCGAGAAAGGCGGGCCCGCCGACGGTGCCCAGGAGCCCCTGAGCCTTGAGCGTTTCGGCGACCGTCACCAGGTCGACGCGTCGACCGGCAGCATCAAGGGCGAGGATGGCCTCGTAGGTGAGCGCGCAGCGCTCCTCCTTGAAGTCCGCCGGAGAGACCTCCTCTGAGGCGAGAGAGATGGCTGCGGTGTCGCCCATCGCGAGGAGCGTCGCGACGAGGGCGTGTTCCGGGTTCCAGGAATCAAAGAGTGAATCGGTCTGGGAGCTCAACACGCGCCCCTTTCCTCTAGGCAAGCAGCGGTGGGAGAAGCGCCGGGGTCGTGGCCAGTCAGCGAGCCCCGAAGGGCGCAACGCGCGGCGGCGCGTTGCTGCGACGCCAGGGGCGGCGGCTCGCGGAGAGGGACTGGCCGCTTGCTGCGGTGTTCCTGACTTGGCTGGTTGTACGAATTGGAAGAGGCCTTCTCAAGTCTGAGGTTCATGAAGGTGGGGGTCTCTCTGGTAGTAAGTGGTTAGGAGATAAGTTTTCAGGGACACCGTCTCCGCCGAGCAGTTCGCGCCTGCTTTCGAGGACTTCGACGACGTGGCCACCTGTGAAGAGGTTGTGCCCGCGTCGGAGGCGGGCGGAGAGCATCCAGCGACTCCGGAGGCCCTTCTTGTCGACGTCACCAACCGCATCCAGATGGTGCCGGGGGCGGCTGAGGACCTGACGCCCCGCCTGCGTGAGGTACACGACGCCGCGGACGTCGACGTACACGTGGTGGCGCCCCTTCGCGTCGATCCAGATGCGCCGCGTTGCCCCCTCCGGGTGCACGTCCTCGTAGCGCTTCAGCCGGCGGTAGCGATGTAGGTAGACGGTGCCCTGCGGCCTCTGAGGCTTGGGGAGCAGCGCCTGGTGGCGCTTCGCACGCCGACGGTTCTCGCGCTGGACCTCCATGCACTCGCGCCGCCACGACGCGCACGGGTCGAGCTGGTTCAGCAGCGACTGGACCCAGACACGCGAGCAGCCCATCTTCTTCGCGAGCCAGTCCAGCGAGACCTGGAAGCCTGAGCC
>JAYVFP010000290.1:0-8521 GCA_043773025.1 Archangium sp. | reverse complement strand
CCACTTGCTGCGCGAGGCGGAAGTGCTCCTTCGACTTCGCTCAGGAGGACCGGTTGTTCTTCGGAAAGAAATCGCCGGCGAAGCCGGTTCCCTGCTCGGGAAGGCCGGTGTGCACGCGGCCAACCAACTTGAGCTTCAGATCACCGTGCCACGCGCCTGACAGACCTGTAGGTTTCGGCCCATGCCCAACCCCACAGCGACGTTCGAGACCACTCTCGGCAACTTCACCGTCGAGCTCTTTCAAGACCAGATGCCCATCACGGCCGGCAACTTCCTCGCCCTGGCCAAGAGCGGCTTCTACGACGGCCTCCACTTTCACCGCGTCATCAAGAACTTCATGATCCAGTTCGGGTGCCCGCACTCGAAGGACCCCAAGAGCAACCGCGCTGGCACCGGCGGCCCGCCGTCGGGTGAAATCAAAGACGAGTTCACCGCGAAGATCTCCAACGAGCCGATGACGCTCTCGATGGCGAACACCGGCCAGCCCAACTCGGGCGGCAGCCAGTTCTTCATCAACACCGTGCACAACGCCTTCCTCGATTGGTTCTCGCCGGGCCAGTCGCGCCACCCGGTGTTCGGGAAGGTGATCGAAGGCCAGGACGTGGTGAAGAAGATCGAGACCACGCCCACCTCAGACGATCGGCCCAACACGCCATTGCAGGTCATCAAGGTCACCGTCACCGGGGCCTGAGTTTTGACGCTCACGCTCGAGCTGCAGCGCACCATTCGTGATGTGCCCGACTTCCCCAGGCCGGGCATCGTCTTCAAAGACATCACGCCGGTGCTGATGAACTCCGGGCTGTTCGGGCGCACGCTCGATGCGCTCGCCGCGCCGTGGAAGACGGAGAAGATCGACGCGGTGGTCGCCATCGAGTCGCGCGGCTTCCTCTTCGGCGCGGGCCTTTCTGAGCGGCTCTCGAGCTCACTGGTGCTGGTGCGCAAGGCAGGCAAGCTGCCGTACACCACCATCCGCGAGGCGTACGCGCTCGAGTACGGCGAGGCAGTGCTCGAGCTGCACACCGACGCATTGAAGGCAGGGCAGCGGGTGCTCATCGTCGACGATCTGCTCGCCACCGGCGGCACCGCTGACGCGACGGCGAAGCTCGTGGGCCGTCAAGAGGCCGTGGTCGTGGGGTACCAGTTCGTCATCGAGCTGGGTTTCCTCGACGGCGGCAAACGCCTGGGTCCCACCTCGAAGGCGCTGGTGCGGTACTGAATGGCTTTTCAACGAGTCGGAATCATCGGCGGCAGCGGGCTGGGCCAGGCGCTCGGTCAACTGACGCACGGCCTAGAGCACGCGCTCGACACGCCGTTCGGCAAGCCTTCTGGCCCGGTCGTCACCGGTGAGCTCGGTGGCGTGCCGGTCGCGCTGCTCGCCCGCCATGGGCCGGGTCACGTACACAGCCCCACGCACGTGCCGTACCGGGCCAATCTCTTCGCGCTCAAGACGCTGGGCGTGACGCACCTGCTGTGCAGCACCGCGGTGGGCAGCCTGCGTGAAGAAATTGCACCGCGCGATCTCGTGGTGCCTGATCAGCTCATCGACAAGACGTTCCGCCGCGAGTCGACCTTCTTCGACGAGTTCGCCGTGCACGCTGAGCTGGCGAACCCGTTCTGCTCGACGCTGCGGGGAATCCTGCTCGAGTCCGCGCGCACCACGAAGGCGAAGGTGCACGACGGCGGCACGCTGGTGGTGATGGAAGGCCCTCAGTTTTCCACCCGCGCCGAGAGCGAACTGCACCGCAGCTGGGGCGCGAACCTCATCGGCATGACCGCGATGCCGGAAGCGAAGCTGGCTCGCGAGGCCGAGTTCTGCTGCGCGTACCTGTCGTTGCCCACCGACTACGACTGCTGGCGACCGCACCCGGCGAAGCTCGATCAACACGAGCTGCTCAAGGAGATCGTCGGCAACCTCGAGGCAGCCACCACGCTGGCGCTCGAGACCTTGCGCAAGGCGGTGACGCTGATGGCCGAGCGCTGCACGGGTGACTGCGGCTGCCAGCACACGCTCGATCTCGGAATGTGGACGGACAAGTCGAAGATCTCCGCGGCGACGCGCGAGAAGTTGAAGCCCCTCATCGGCCGGCTCTTCTAAAATGGGGCATCATCGAAGCGACGGGGAGTGAGCACCGCGGCGATGCGCTCTTCGTTCACCGGCGAGATGACGCCGCAGTCGGTGAGCAACATGCTCACCAGCTGAGCGGGGGTCACGTCGAAGGACGGGTTGAAGGCGGTGGTCGCGTTGGGGCAAATGCGCTCTTCACCCCAACGCGTCACCTCGTCTTGGCTGCGCTCCTCGATGGGAATGTCCGCACCCGAGGCGATGTGCAGGTCGAAGGTCGAACGGGGCGCAGCCACGGCCATCATGAGCTTGTGGTGACGCGCGGCGACGGCCACGCCGTAGGTGCCGATCTTATTGGCGACGTCTCCGTTGGCCGCGATGCGATCGGCGCCGGTCAGGCAGAGCTGAATCCTTCCCGCGCGCATCAACGAGGGGGCCATGTTGTCGCAGATGAGCGTGTGCGGAATCTGAGCCTGCGCGAGCTCCCAGGCCGTGAGCCGCGCGCCCTGCAGCCGTGGCCGCGTCTCGTCGATGAACACGTGAAAGGGAATGCCGCGTTCGTGCGCGACGAAGAGGGGCGCGAGGCCCGTGCCCCAGCCGCCCGTGGCCAACGCGCCTGCGTTGCAGTGCGTGAGGATGCCCATGCCCGGCGTGATGAGCGCGGCGCCGTCTTCTCCGATGCGGCGATTCCCTTCGGCGTCATCGCGGTGCAGCTTCCTTGCGATGGCCAGGAGCTCGCTCGTGTCGGCCGCTCCGTCACACCGTTCGAGCGCCCAGAAGAGGTTGACGGCGGTCGGGCGCGTGGCCGCGAGCTCAGCGCGCGCTTTGTGCAGGAAGACGCGGCGCGCGTCGCCCGTGAGTGACCGTTCGTCGGCCTCTTGTGAAGCGAGCACCATGCCGTACGCAGCGGCGAGCCCGATCGCGGGCGCACCCCGAATGGTCATGTTCTTGATGCGGGTCGCGACCTCGAGCGACGTCTTGCAGGCGACCCAGAGCAGCTCGGCGGGGAGCCTCCGCTGATCGATCATGCGCAGCTCACCCTGGTGCCATTCGAGGGGCGTCATCTTCGGCTCTCCTCGTACATGCGCAGCAGGGCGCGGTGCTCCTTCGCGGGGACTGGTTTCGGGGTGCTGACCGCGTAGGCAGACCACAAGACCTGCGAGGCGTGCTCGACCCGTTCGGTCAGCCCGTAGGCCTCTGCGAGCGTGCGGCCGAGCGCGACGGTGCCGTGGCGCTCGAGGATCGCCGCGTTGAAGTGCGCGAGCGCGTGGGCGACGTTGCGCGCGAGCTGAGAAGACAGCGGCCGCGCGTAGGGCACGACCTGCAGCTTGCCCAGTGAGAGCGTCACCTCGGGGAGAATTCCGTCGAGCCGCTTCTTCGTGAGCGACAGGGCGATGGCCACGGGTGGATGCGCGTGCACCACGGCAGACATGTCGGGCCGCTGGGCGAGCGCGCGCAGGTGAAGTGAGAGCTCGCCGGTGGGTTGGCCTTTGCCGGTGAGCTTGTTGCCTTGCAGGTCGACGACGACCAGATCATCGGGCTCGAGGAAGCCCTTGTGCACGCCGGACGGGGTGACGAGCAGCCGCTTCGCGTCGAGGCGCACGGAGACGTTGCCGTCGTTCGCCGCGAGGTAGCCGCGCTGATGCAAGAAGCGGCAGTGGCGGACGATGTCGTCGCGAAGGGCGTGCTCCATGTCGGGCGTCACATTGGGCACGGACACGGGGAAGTCCAGCCCTTCCTGCGGCGAGACCCCGACTTCGGCAAAGACTTTCATCCGAAGGAACAACCAACCAGTCATCCCGAGAGAGTCGGCGGAAATAGGACTCGGGTTCCATCACCGGTCTCCACGAGCACAGTCGAGGGGGCACTTGCGGTGCGAACCTCGACTCCCTCGCTTCGAACGGTGGGCTGTTCTTGAAGCAGCCTTGAAGCACGTGGTGTTGGGGGTGACCGACGCGTTGCTCGTCGCGTGCAGGCCTCTCGACTGCGAGCGAGGACCCTCATGTGGCCAGGTCTCCCTGGGCGATGTTCACAGCCGTAACAACCCTGTTGTTACGCGTAACAACAGGGTTGTTACGGCCGGGAAAGTCGTCCCGGTCGGACCTCGTCACCTGAACATCTTTGCTCGCGGCAGAGGGGCCTGCGTGATTTGAGCGCGGGCTGACACGATAGAAACCACGCTTCTTCACGGCGACAGTGCGTGCGCGACCAGAGCCGCTGCAATCTCAGAGACGTCGGCGCACTGGTACTCCGCAGGCCGCGGTGACGCGCACCGGCGCACGGATTCTCGCCATCGGAGCGGTATCGCCTCAGCCCCCACCGCCGCACCGAGAAGTGCACCGGTGATCGCGCCGTTGGTGTCCGTGTCGCCGCCCTTCACCACCGTCTGAATCAGGGCCGCCTCGAAGTCGGAGGTATTCCGCAGATGGAAGAACGCGTGCTGAAGCGCAATTCGCACCCAGCCCATGTTCGCCCCGTCAGAGATCGGAAGTGCGGTCTGCGCGGCTCGCAGCGTGTCCTCGATGGCAGAACCACGCGCGAACTCGCTCGCACGGTCGAACAACTCCAGCCCGGATGCGCCGGTGGTGATGGCGTCGGCAATCGGAGTCACGAAGACCGCGCATGCAGCACGGCACACAGGGTGAGGATGACTGAGCGTGCTGTCACGCTGCGCGGCATGCCAGCACCGAAGGCCTGGTGAGTCGCACCGCCGACATCGAACGGGTCGAAAGCGCGCCAGCGAACGTAGGCGGCGGCGACGTCGGCCTGGTCATACCGGCCTCTCCGCATCAGTGAACGCGCAAGCGCCAGCGCGAGCTCGGTGTCGTCGGTCACCTGACCAGGCAACAGCGCGAAGGGCCCTGCGCCGGTCATTTCTCCTGGCCAGGCAGAAGGCTCGCGCGTCGCGATGCCGAGCTCATCCTGAAACTCGAAGGTGGTGCCGAACGCGTCACCCACCGCCTGGCCCCACTGCGCTCGAGTCGTGTCGACATGCAGCCTGACCAAACGGGAGGCGCTCAAACACCATCCAGAGAAGGTGCTCAGGCCCTTCCTGTGACATCACCTATGCAAGGCTGGTGTCCGCACCGATGAACAGCGCAGGTCGTGCCTACCAATGGCTGTCGCGCTCGAGCATGAGGCTCGGCGTCGCGGCGTCGTTGCTGCTGCACCTCGTCTTCGCCGCGTGGATGGTGGTCGCCGCCACCCGAGCGCCCGTCGCCCCGCCCAATCGCCCGGCTGAAATCTGGTTCGAAGAACCCGAGCCCGAGCCGCCGCCGCCCGCCCCCACCCCGCCCGAGGCGAAGAAGGACGACCCCGCGCCGGCCGTGACGAAGTTGCGCCCGAAGACCGCCCTTCGCGAGCCTGCGAAAGAGCCGCCCGTCGGCAGTGATGCGCCGACGGCCTCTGCCCCGCACAGCAGTGACATGCCCCGCGCAGACGCACCCCGCGCGCCCCTCACCCTGACGCCCACCCTGCCGACGCTCTGGGAGCGGGGCACCATCGCCGTCGAGCCCTCGCGCGGTCAGACCATTCGCCCCGATGACCCGCGCTTCGACAAAGACGTCATCGCCGCCAAAGAAAGGCAGCTCGTCAAAGCGCGCGTCGATGGCTGGGCCGACGATCAGCTCGCCGAGGCCCGGGCCCAGAACGGCCTGCCCCACCCGTACCTGATGGCCCTCCGTGACGCCGGCAAGACAGGCCTCACCAGGCTCGCGAAGGAGCGGGGCGTGCGCGCGTCGGGTGAGCTTGCCGGAAAGATTCTCGCGCAGCGCTACTCGAGCGCGGTGGAGAGCTACGGCAAGGGCGGAGACCCGAAGCTCGGGCCTCCCGGCCAGGCGCCGCGCTTGTCAGAGAAGCTCGCCCAACACCCGGAGCAGCAGGCGATGCGCGCGCTCGCGCAGGCCACCGAGATGTTCTCCGACCTGACGCACAACAAGCCGCTGCTCACGCTCACGCTCGAGTTCCGCCAGTCGAAGACCACCGAAGCGAAGACCACCATCCTCAAGGCGTCGGTCGATCCCTCCTTCGACCAGTTCGTGCTCGAGGCATGGCCGTTGAGCATCGCGAAGGCGGGCGCTCCTCCGGATGACGCGTTCCGCACCACTGAGCTGCGCAGCATCTGGGAAATCGAAGGCTGGCCCGGCGCGACGCCCCTCGACAAGACGATGACGTACCTGCCCGAGAGCGGAGTGATGGGCGTGCCGCTCACCAGGCTCATCCCCGGGGCGACGCAAGGCTTCGGCTACGAGTTCCGCGCGAAGCTGCTCCGCGTCTACTGAGCGCAAGACCTGCACGAGCCTTAAGGGCTCTGCTCTTGCACTCGAAGCACGTGAACATCTCATCGGAGGTCGTATGTCGATCCTCAAGCCTTCAGTCCTGAGCTGCGTCGCCGCGCTGGCGCTCACCTCGTCATGCATGTCGGAAAAGGGCAACGGAGTCATCGCGACGCAACAGCGCACGGTGCCTGCCTTCTCGCGCGTCGAGGTCGAGGACGCCGTGCAGGTGTCGATCACCCGAGGGCCGAACCGCGTCACCATCACGACCGACGAGAACCTCACCTCGTTCTACGAAATCGATGTCGACGGCCAGACCTTGAAGATCAAAGAGATGTCGAACTTCGAGCTACGACCCACCGGCTCGGTGTTCATCGAGGTGTTCACCGAGAGAATGGAGGGGCTCGAGGTGAGAAACGGGGCGGCAGTGAGCGCCGATGCGACCCAGACCGGCGAATTTCGCCTCATCGTCAAAGACAAGAGCACCGCGACCATCTCGCGCATCCAGACGGCCGAGCTGACACTCGAGGCGTCCGATGAGAGCCGGGTCGACGTGTTCGGTGTCGCCAGCAAGGTGCGCATTCAGAGCCGGAGCCGCTCGGCCGTGAGCGCCGACGGGCTCGAGGCGCAAGACGTGAAGGTCGATGCGCAGGGCCAGTCGCTGGTGAGCGTGACCGCAGAGCGATCCATCGAGGTCGACGCGTCGGGCGGCTCCGTCGTCACCGTCTCGGGCAATCCGCTCGATCGGAACATCGACTCGGACAACGGGTCGCAGGTCTCCTTCATCAACGAGTGAAGCAAGTCGAAGTGTGGTACCGATCGCGCCTCGATGAAGAGGTTGATCACAGGTGAGTTCGTCGCCTCCGAGTTCGCGGCGGGCCGGAAGAAAATAGCCGCGCCCCGCGAGCTGACGATCATCACCCCCGAGGCGTGGACTCAGGCGCATGAGCTCGGCGTGACGTTCGAGCAGAGCGCTGCTCCCGTGGCTGCGCCTGCGCTCGTCGAGCAGCCCAACGCTGAGCGCGTGGTCGACCCTTCGGGGCTCGTGCTGGTGCGCGGTGACACGGTGAGGCTGTCTCGTTTTCCCGGCGCAGGGCCCGATCGCAACGTGGGCCTGGCCGATGTGATCAGCGGGCGCGACGGCTCGCCGATGACCGCGGGCATCATGAGCTGGGGCCGCGCCGATTCTTTCCCGTGGTCGCTCGACTACGACGAGGTCGATCTCGTGCTCGAAGGCGTGCTGCAGATAACCATCGGCGGCCGCATGCTCGAAGGCCGCGCGGGTGACGTCTTCTACATCCCCAAGGGGAGCAAGGTTCTGTTCGGCACGCCGTGGCGCACCAAGGTGTTCTACGTGACGTACCCCGCTGACTGGGCCGCGGCTTCGACTGCGCCTGCACGGCCGCAGAAGTAGCGGTCGGTGGAGTCGCAACCGAAAACTTTCGCAGTCGACTGCTACAGGCATGATGCGCGCTCTTCACCGAAAGGAGCGCTTCATGAACTGGACGTCCACCGCAGTCATTCGCAAGCAGAAGCAATGGACTGTGCAGGTCGAGTCTTCAGCGGGTGAGTCGGCAGAGCTGAGCTACGCCAGTGAGGCGCAGGCCCGATATTTCGCGGCCGTGCTGGAGCTGAGGCCGTCGAGGCTTCCCAAGGCGCTGATTACCAAACGGCTCTCGGCGTTGCCCGCCCTCACCCCGACCCGCTCCCGCAGGGTACGCTAGGCCTCTGCCCCGCGGGGGAGAGGGAGCTCAGTGTGCCGAAGTGGCTCAAGGTCGTCTTGATTGTGCTGGGGGTATTGGTTCTTCTCTGCGGGCTCTCTGGCCTCGGCGCCTGGTCCTGGTACGGCGCCAACAAGGACAAGCTCAAGGGCGTCAGTGAGCGCGCGAAGAAGGAAGGCGCTGCGTTCGCGTTCAACCGCACCGACGATGCCTGCCTCGACGAAGCGTTGCGGCGGTTGTCTTCACGCTCGGGCATCATCGATCAAGCCGAGCACAAGCTCTTCCTCAAGGCCTGCCTCGAGAAGGCGGCGCGTTCACCTGACTTCTGCACGGGCGTGCCTCCCCGCTCGGAGCTCATGGCCTTCGCGCACTGGGCCGTGGAGCGCTGCGCTGCGAAGGGCAAACCCGGCGATCAAGACTGCTCTCGGCTGATGCAGAGCGTTCAGGAAGCCTGTCATTCAGGG
>JAYVFP010000289.1:0-8546 GCA_043773025.1 Archangium sp. | reverse complement strand
GTTTCAACGCTTCGCCTTGCGCTTCTTCGGCGCGGCCTCCCAGGTCGCTGGGTCGACGTCGAGGTCTGCTCCCTCTTGGGGCTGACGCCGGTAGGCCTGCTCCATGTCCTGCTCCAGCCGCTCGTTGAGCGCGCGGCGAATGGCCTCACGAATGAACTCCGAGCGCTTTCGTGCGCTCGGAGGGGCGACGCGGTTCAAGCGCTCCACGGTTCGGTCGTCGAGCTCGACAATGACCTGTTGCATAGGGACAACATTATTGAGGTCTATATGCTGCAGCAAGGGGGCGCCCACTGCCCACCCCACCGGCCAGGGGGCGCGGCGCTCAGCTCGAGCGAATCAGCTCGGGGCGCCAGGCCTTCAATCAGCGGCGCGGTGCCCAGCGATTGCGCATGCAACTCTACGCGCCGCTGGCCAGCCGCGTCGCAGCGCAGGTCCAACTCGCGGCCCTCGAGCGCGATGACTTCAAGGCCCTCGTCGAGCACGGCATCAAGGCGGCCGGCTCGCGCGACAAGCTGCTGACCGACTCCGCCGTCGAGCTGCTCTTTCGTGTCTGTCGCGGCATCCCGCGCATCGCGTCGCGGCTGCTCCGCGCCGCGCTCAAAGAGGCCCACGCGCGGAATCAGAACATCGTCGACGACTCCGCGCTCAAGGCCGCAGTGGAAACCCTCACCCTCGTCGAGGAGGTGAAGCCGTGAGACAGCTCCGTCTTCGTCTGCCCATCCCTCCGCTCCTCGAGCGCTCTCCGGAACTGGCCGCGCTCACCATCCTCGAAGTCGCGCGCTCCGCCTACGAGGCAGCGCTGCTCGCCTCGTACGCCGAACTCTACAACGGCGCTCTCGACGGCATCCCTCGCGGCGCCAGCGTGCTGCGCGCGAACACCGTCATCATTCACGCTCGTCGTCTCGCAACGACCCTGGCCGCCTACCGCGACAGCCTCGAGCGCGATGCTCGCCACCGCATCGGCTTCTAACGAGCTACGCCATCAACCTTACGCCGCTGATCGCGGCCTGCTTGTGCGCGTCACGAGCAGAACCCCGCGATCAGCGTGGGAGGGATCCACGGAACGAGCGCGAGCCGGTACACTGAATTGGACATCGACAAGGACACCGGACTTCCAATCACGCATGGCGAGATCCCAGCGGAGCTACCAAAAAACCCGCGCGACCTCGAGGACCTCGGAGACGAACTGGACATAAGCATTCCCAATCGGCGCGAGCGTTTTCGGGACGAGGATCCCCTCTCGCCACTCAGAAACAATCACCAGCAACGAATTCGCGACGAAGAGAGACTGCGAGAGAAAATCAGGGATCGTCGAGGCAAAAACAGAGCGAACCTTTGCAGTGGGCAGAAATGCGGGATGGCAAAATGACCAACCGGAAGCGAACTCGGCGGGACACCGATTCAAGCGTCGCCGAAGCTGACGCGCTTCTTTCGAGCGTGCTCCGCGCTGGTCACGGCGATGACGCGTACAAGCTTCTTACCCACTTCTTTCGCGGCTACCCGATCGATCAGCTTCGGCAATTGCTAAGGAGTAACGCATCCGTCGTGGTGGAATGCGGCGCATTCATTGCGTCTGAACTGGGATCACGAGCTTGGCCATTGCTCGACGAGTTCTCCGCTTTGTTGAGCCACGAATCGAGAGGTGTCCGCTCATCTATGATCGACTGCGTGTCTGCATGCGCGACCAATAGTCATGGCGAACTCATTGCGCAGGCCCTTCGGTTGGTGAGGGATCCTGCATGGTCAGTCCGTAAGGTGGCAACGATGATGCTGCAATACGGATCCGAAGAGCAGCTCTCCGCTGCCCTGACTTTCTTGGTTCACGATCCTCTGCACCCACACCTCGCCTGGCTCCTCAGTAAGCGCAGTATGGTTCATGAAGAAATTGTGGCGGCGCTTAGCGCCCCAGAGCCTTTGCGGCGTCTTGTTGCCATTGCTTCAGCGGCGCGTCGTGCCGGCGTAGGGCGGGAGGCCTTGATTCAATTCAAGTTGCGTGACCTGGACGCGGTGCGAATTGCCGTCTTAAGCGACGATGGTGACGTCTCGGCATTTGCTCAGAGTGTGCTCCGAATTGTGGATGAAGTTGAGGCAGGGCGCGCGAAGGAAGGTGGATGAGGGAGACCGGATTGCTCTAGAGGTCATTGAGCAGTTGCGAAGTGCAGGACCAATCCGCCCAGGAGCGAGGAGCCCTAGGCCAAATCTTGGTGGTCTCGGAGATAAGAAAAGGAAGAACGCGCCTGTGAGCATTCCTAAAGAGATTCCGACGCCTCCGCGCCTGAAGACTGGTGCGAATCAGGGGTGTCAGAAGTCGCTGGGGTGTCGATGATAGTGGCCATGCAAAGGTGGACGGTCGTCGTGCTCGTCGTAGCTGCGGCATGCCGGGTTCCCGCTGGAACGGATGCCATTCCTCGCCAACTGGGCGATGGAGGAATTGACTGTGCTGCTTTTTATCAGGACATTCTGCCACTCGTGCGTTCTCACAACGCGTGCTCCGTCGATGCGGATTGCACGGTTGTTGGTGGCCGCTACTCGTCGCTACGTTGTACACCCGTTGCCCAAGACTGGTGGCTTGACGGTGGCACGCGCTGGTCGCACGGGAGCGCAGCGTGCGAACCCAGGATTCGCCGCATCAGATCCGCGTGTTGTCGAGTGAGATGCGTTGAGGGAGCGTGCGTGGGTTTTGTGGTGCTCGCTGATCCCATTTCCTGTGTGCCTGGGAGCGAAGTCACGGATTGTGGAATGGAAAGTACCTGCGTCGACGCTAAGACCGCTGGAATGTGGTGTGATGAGGAGATCAGCGACGGCTTGGGTGTGTGTGTTGCGTCGCAGCCAAACCGCATGCCGTGAGTTCAATGGCGGACATCCGCAGCGAGTCGCACTACGGGGGTGCGAGAGGCGAGCAGCCAAGCGACGCGCTGGCGGACCACGCAGGCGAGAGACTCGTACCAATTGCGCGGAGTGTAGGTGGACGGACAATCGCGCACCATCGCCCACGACGACGGGCGCCTGACTTAGGACGGGAATAGAACGTATGTCTTTGATGTGCGCGGGCAGTTGAGCGCGCCGTTGTAGAGCTGCGCGTACGAGGCGAGCAGCGCAGCCTCGGAGTCCGAGAGCGCGGCTTCGAGGATGGCCAGCGCGGCGAGTTCCGGAGAGCCCTCGAGGAGCGGAGGAATGGGCAGACGAAGACGGAGTTGTCTCACGGCTTGACCTCCTCGACGAGCGTGAGGGTTTCCACTGCGGCCTTGAGCAAGCGCGTGCCCGAAGGCTGGATGAGGCAGCGCATCGAAGGGGCGGCTGACCGGGTTCGCGGGGTCAAAGACATCACCAACCAGCTCCGCATCAAGCGAGATGACCCCGACGCGATGGGCTCGGAGCAAAATGCAGACCGCTTGGTTCCACCCCGAGAGGGATGCGGCTTCGATTCGGTACTGCATCACCACGGCCGCGTGCGGGAAGGCCGAAGCACGCGAGACGCGGGGCGCGCGGTTGCTCAGCAGTTCATCGAGCTGTGTTGACCCTGCGTCGCAACAACCCTGCGGCGCCGAGCCAGAGCATCGCGCCGGGAATCGCCGCGCAGCCGCGGGGGGGTGGAGTTCACCTTCTCAGGTGCCGCTGGGGCCACCACGGGGCCCGCATCGACGGACCCTGCATCGACTGCTTCGGTGCCCGCGTCTTCGGTGGCGACGCCCGCATCCTCAGGCTCGACCGCGCCCGCGTCGGGCTGGCCTGCGTCGATGGGGTCGACCGTGGTGTCGCAGGCGTCGCCCTTGCCGTCGCGATCGGTGTCGAGCTGCGTGGAATTGCTCACCAGCACGCAGTTGTCGTCTTCGTCGGGCACCTGGTCGGCATCGTCATCGCCGTCACACGCGTCGCCGTCGGAGTCAGCGTCGGTGTCGCGCTGGTTGGCGTTGGGGTCGTTGGGGCAGTTGTCGGCCGTGTCGGTGACGCCGTCTCCATCGGTGTCGACCGGAACGGCGACGCGGGTGAGCCCCATCGAGCCCCAGATGGGCGCGCCCGCGGTGACGGTGCGCGTGACGCTCTGGGTGACGAAGCCGGGTTTCGAGGCCGTCACCGTCCACGAGCCGGGTGGCAGATCGAACGAGTAGACGCCTGTCGGATCCGTCACGATTCGGGGGCCACCCGTGACCTGCACCGTCGCGCCACTGAGCCGCGCAGAGGTGTTGGTGCCCTCGTAGATGAGACCCGTCAGCGTGCCTGTCGCCCCGGTCGCGGGTGCGAAGACGGCCAGGTGGTTGGCCACCACGCGCGGCGTGCCATCGGAGGGGCGATTCACCGTGCCCTGACCCGCGAGGTACATCGAGGAGCTGCCGCCGCCGTCGAGGTTGGCTGCGTGAAACGCGCCGAGGCCCTTGATCAGGCTCGCCAGCTCACCGCAGGTCATGCCGACGGACGCCGTGGTGCGCCCATCGACCACCACCAGGTAGAGCGTCTTGCCGTCCTGCGAGAGGCCCAGCGCGGTGCGCGGGTGGCGCACGTTGCAGAGGCTGGTGCTGTGTTGTGCGGTGGTGATGGCTCCGCTGCGCACGAGGTCGGGCTTGCCGGACACCACGCCTTGCATCCAACTCGAGTTGAAGGTGACCACCGAGGCCTTCGCCGCGAGCTCGTAGCGGTTGGTGCCGAACGCGAAGGTGGCTTGCTGGTTGTCGTCGGCCGTGCCGGACCAGGCCGTGCCGTTGCCGGCTGCGAGGCCGGTGGTGGCGTAGTCGGTGAAATTGAAGAAGTCGGCGTTGATGGCGAGCTGGGCGCCCACCAACTGCGCGAACGACTGCGGCGTGCGGCGGCGCTCAGTGGTCGACGTGCTGCGGAGGCGGACTCCGGGTTGATCGAGGTCGATCTCGAGGGCGTGGATCTGGAAGGCCGGTGAAGAGCTCGTTCGGTAGAGCTTGCGCACTCCGGCGAAGGGCGTGGTCCACGTGTCTGCGGCAGAGGCGGTGGCGGCCAGCAGGGTGATGAGGGCGAGTGCGATTCGGCTCATGGGGTGCGTGGGTAGCATGGGGCGACGGGGTGGCCTCTTGTTGCTCCCCTGCTGTGAAGCTCTGGCGTGACAGCCCTCTCCCCGACCCTCTCCCCCGCGGGGGAGAGGGAGACAGGCAGACAGTTGGTTTGCTTGTCGTACAGTGCTCGCGAAATGTACGACGTGTGGCCTGGAGTTCCGTACCCGCTGGGAGCGACCTGTCATCGCGAGGGCGTCAACTTCGCGCTCGCTTCGCACCACGCGACGTCGGTCGAGCTGTGTCTGTTCGATCCTGAGAATCCTGAGCTTGAGCTCGCTCGGCTGCCGCTGCGTGATCAGACCGATCACGTCTTTCATGGGTACATTCCCGGGCTGCCGGCGGGCGTGTTGTACGGCTTTCGGGTGCACGGCCCCTGGGCGCCGCATCAAGGCCATCGCTTCAACCCGCACAAGCTGGTGGTCGACCCCTACGCGCGCGCCTTCGCAGGAAAACCCGACTGGTCAGCGCCGCTGGCCGGCCATCACGGCAACGTGAACACGCTCGACTCTCGTGACTCGGCTTCCGGCGCACCGCGTTCGGTGGTGGTCTCAGACGACTTCGATTGGCGAGGCGATGAACGGCCGCAGATCATCTGGCGGCGCGCGGTGATCTACGAAGCCCACGTGAAGGGCCTCACGCAGTTGCACCCCGAAGTGCCCGAAGCGCTGCGCGGCACTTACGCGGGCCTCGCGCACCCCGCGGTGATCAAACACCTGGTCGAGCTCGGCGTGACCAGCGTCGAGCTCTTGCCGGTGCACGAGTGCGCGCCCGAAGGCTTCCTGCAAGAGCGTGGGCTCACCAACTACTGGGGCTACAACACGCTGGGCTTCTTCGCGCCCGATCAACGCTTCTCGGCCTCGGGCAATCGGGGCGGGCAGGTGCGCGAGTTCAAAGAGATGGTGCGCTCGCTCCACGCGGCGGGGCTCGAGGTGATCCTCGACGTGGTCTACAACCACTCAGCCGAAGGCAGCGAGCAGGGGCCCACGCTCTCGTTTCGCGGCATCGACAACGCGACCTACTACTGGCTCGACGGCAAGGATCGCGCGTTGTCCCGCGACTTCACCGGGTGCGGCAATTCGCTCGCCACGCATCGCCCGCTGGTGCTCAAGCTGGTGCTCGATTCATTGCGGTATTGGGTGCGCGAGATGCACGTCGACGGTTTTCGCTTCGACCTCGCCACCACGCTTTCGCGCGGGCACAACGGCGACTTCGACCCCCACTCCAGCTTCTTCGCCGCGCTCTTCCAGGACCCCGTGCTCTCGCGCGTGAAGCTGATCGCCGAGCCGTGGGACGTCGGGCCGCACGGGTACCGCCTGGGTAACTTCCCCATGCCGTTCGCGGAATGGAACGATCGGTATCGCAGCACCCTGCGGCGTTTCTGGCGCGGCGATCACGGGCAACTGGCCGAGCTCGGGTCACGGCTGTCGGGCAGCTCCGACTTCTTCAAGCTCTCCGGCCGCAGGCCCGCCGCGTCGATCAACTACGTCACCTGCCACGACGGCTTCACCCTGGCCGATCTCGTCAGCTACGAGCGCAAGCACAACGAGGCCAACCGCGAAGAGAACCGCGACGGCGCCGACGAGAACCAGTCGTCGAACGGAGGCGTGGAAGGCGAGACCCAGAACGAAGGCATCATCGCCGCCCGCGATCGCACCACGAGAAACCTGCTGACCTCGCTCTTCCTTTCCGTCGGCACGCCCATGCTGCTCGCGGGTGACGAGTTCGGCCGCACGCAGCGGGGCAACAACAACGCCTACTGCCAGGACAACGAACTGTCCTGGGTCGAGTGGAATCACACGCCCCGGCAAAAGGCGCTGCTCGCGTTCACCCAGAAGCTCATCAAGCTGCGGCTCTCGCAGCCGGTGCTGCAACGCCGCGCCTTCTTTCTGGGCGAATCACTCGACGACTCGCGCTTTCGCGATCTGGTCTGGTTTCACCCGGCAGGTCACGAGCTGGGGCACGACGACTGGCGCGACCCGCAGCTGCAATGTTTCGGCATGTTCCTGGGTGGTGACGCCATCACCTCACGCGACCCCACGGGGCATCGGCTCACCGGCGACACGTTGCTGGTGTACTTGAACGCAGGCCGCGGCGCCGTGCCGGTGGTGTTGCCGCCGGCCTCCTGGGGCGTGGGTTGGGAGCTGCTGCTGAGCACCGACGAAGGGGCAGGGCACCTCGTCACGGGCGCTGGAGAGACCTTCCAGGTCCCCGCGCGCTCGGTGGCTGTGTTTCTCCTTCAGCACGGGGACGTTGACCCCGCGCCCTCACACTCCTAGAGGGGCCTGCAGTGGGTACCCCAATTCTCTGGGCAGTCTTTCTCGTCGGTGCGGCCATCGTCGTCGGCATCGATTTGTTCGCGGCAGGCGGCAAAGAGGTCACCGCGAAGAAGGCCGGCTTGTGGACGGCCGTCTGGGTGTCGCTCTCGTTGGGGTTCGCGGGCTTCCTCCACTACGAGTACGGCGCGATCGCCTCGGTGCCTTTCCTCACCGCGTACGTGATCGAGTACGCGCTCTCGGTCGACAACCTCTTCGTCTTCATCGTGGTGTTCTCGGCCTTCAAGGTCAGCAACCGCGCGCAGCACCGGCTGCTCTACTGGGGCATCATCGGCGCCTTCATCTTGCGCGGTACGTTGATCGCGCTGGGCACCACGCTGGTCGCGAAGTTCGAGTGGCTGCTCTACATCTTCGGCGCGTTCCTGCTCTACACGGCGTGGAAGCTGCTCTTCACGAAAGAAGACGAGCAGATAGACCCCGAGCAGAACCCGATCCTCAAGTGGGGCCGGCGCATGTTGCCGGTCTCCACCCAGGATCACGGCTTGTCGTTCATCGTGCGTGAAGACGGCAAGACGAAGGTCACGCCGCTCTTCCTCGCGCTGCTGGTGGTGGAGACCACCGACGTGTTGTTCGCGCTCGACTCCATTCCCGCGGTGCTGGCCATCAGCCAGGACCCGTTCATCGTGTTCACCTCGAACGCCTGCGCGATCCTCGGGCTGCGCTCGTTGTTCTTCCTGGTCAGCTCGTTGATGGACAAGTTCCGCTACCTGAAGATTGGCCTCGGCATCATCCTCGCGTTCGTCGGCGTGAAGCTGATCCTCGAGACCCTCTTCAAGGACTGGGCGCATCACCACGAGACCATCGTCATCAGCGTGTCGATGGGCGTCATCGTGCTGAGCCTGCTCGGTTCGATCCTCGCCTCCATGCTCATCAAGCCCAACGTCGTGGAGCGTTAGATGTCGACCACCGAGACCGAAGGCGTGCGCGTGACGGTCAAGGCCTCCTTCTGGCCTGAGCGCAGCTCACCCGACAACAACCAGTGGGCGTTCACCTACGCGGTGACCGTGAAGAACGAAGGTACCCGCGCGGCCACGTTGCGAGCCCGGCACTGGGTGATCACCGACGCCAACGGCCGGGTCGAAGAAGTGCGCGGCGAAGGCGTGGTGGGCAAGCAGCCCCGGCTCGAGGGCGGCGATTCGTTCGAGTACACGAGCTGGGCGATGTTGCGCACCCCGTTCGGTACCATGCGCGGTGA
>JAYVFP010000288.1:0-27948 GCA_043773025.1 Archangium sp. | reverse complement strand
ATCACGCTTCGTAGCCGCTGTGGATCCCCATCAAAGATGTGCGCGATCATGAGCCGCTCGGGATGAACGGTGGGCGCTCCTTATTTCGATCAACCCTGCGAGCGAAGGCGAGGGATCACCTTTGCTCGCGCAACAAGTGGCATCTCGACTGAGCTCGATGCAAACGGTGGGTGGTCAGGCGGCCTTCACCTCTTCTTCCCTGGCGATCGCCAGCACCTCCATCGCGAGGCGCACCACCAGCGGGCCGATGACCGCGCCCCAGGTACCAAACGCAGAGAGCCCACCGAAGACGGAGAGAAAGACCAGGTAGAGCGGCATCTGCAGGGCGCCGATGCGCGAGTAGATGGGCCGCAGGAAGTTGTCGATGAGCCCGATGACGGTCACGCCGAGCACCACCAGCACCGCCGCGTGGACGGGTTTGCCGGTGATGAACAAGCCCACCGAAATCGGCGCCCACACGAGCGAGGTGCCCACCACCGGGATGATGGAGACGATGCCGGTGATGGGCCCGAGCACCCACGAACGCGGCACGCCCAACGCTGCGTAGATGAGGGTCGCTGCGAGGCCCTGGGTTGCGCTGGTCAAACCCACGCCCACCAACAGGCCGCGCCCGGTCTCGTGAAAGGCCTCTCCGAGGCGCTGCAGGTGTCTGCTTTCAAGCGGCAAGTGCCGCTTCACCCAGTGCCAGATGACCGCTGACTCGAGCAGGAAGGTGAACGCGCCCGCAAAGTAGATGAAGAGCCCGATCAGCCCCTTGGCCGCGGCGCCTGCGACGTTGGTCAGAATGCCCAGGCCCTGCGTGCCTGACCGCTGCAGCAACGCGAGCACCTCAGGCACGCTCTTGGGCACGACGCTGACGGAAGACTCAGGTGACGAGATCAACGACTGCAGCGCGCTGGCCGCGGTCGGTGAGGTCTCCACCATCGCCAGCAGCTCCTGCGCGCCCGAGATGACGCCGATGGAGATCAACGCCAACGGCAGCGCGAGCAGCACGAACAGGCCCAGTGAGAACAACGCGGCGGCGCGGCGACGGCCCTTGAAGCCCCGCTCGAAGCGGGCGAGCGCGGGCCGGGTGAGCGCCGCTGTCCACGCGGCCAGCACCAGCGGGGGCCAGAGCGGCCAGAGCACGAAGACCGCGGCCAGACACAGCAACAGGGTCGCCCAGCGCAGCGGGGTCATCACGCTCCGTATTCTGGAACTGGCCCTTCGCGTCACGCAATCGTTGCCATTGGGTACTTCCGTTCGCATCGAGCGCCGTCGAGGGGTCACTTGCGGTGCGAACCACAAGTCCTCCCTCGACTTCGCTCGGGAGGAACGGTGTGGTGCGCGCCGTGTCAGTCGCCGCCGTACTTCCGCCTGAAATCATCCGTTGGCGGTGGCGCATCTTCGCGGCGACCTGGTTCTGCTACGCGGGCTACTACTTCTGCCGCAAGCCGTTCTACATCGTGAAATCCGCGCTCGGAAAAGAGCTGCACTTCGACGCCACCGCGCTGGGAATGATCGGCTCGGTCTACCTGGTCGCCTACGCGCTGGGCCAGTTCGCCTCGGGCGCGTTGGGCAACCGGCTCGGGCCCCGGCTGCTGTTGCTGCTCGGCATGAGCGTGTCGATCGCCGCGAACGTGGGCTTCGGCTTGTCCAACTCGTTGCAGAGTTTCGTGGCGCTGATGGCGCTCAACGGCCTCGCGCAGGCGACGGGCTGGTCAGGCACCGTGGGCACGATGGCCACCTGGTTTCGCCGCAGCGAACGCGGCACGGTGATGGGCTTTTGGGCCACCAACTTTCAGGTCGGCGGCGTGGTGGCGAACACCCTGGCCGCGTGGGTCTTGGGCAAGTGGGGCTTTCGCTACAGCTTCTTCACGGGCGCGGTGGTGTTGCTCGCCGTGCAGGCGTTCTTCGTCTTCAACCAGCGCAACAAGCCCGGCGATCTCGGCTTGCCCGCGGTCGATGACCCCGATGAGCCGAACGAGGGCGACGAGCAGGGCCTCTCACGCAAGGCGTGGGCGAACGTGCTGCTCGTCGGGGCGTTCTATTTCTTCGTGAAGTTCATCCGCTACTCCCTGTGGAGCTGGGCGCCCTTCTTCCTCGAGCGCAACTTCGGCTTGAAGGGTGCCGACGCGGGCTACCTCTCAACCGTGTTCGATCTCGCCGGTGTCGCAGGCGTGATCGTCACCGGTTTGCTCAGCGACAAGTTCTTCAAGAGCCGGCGCGCGGGCGTGAGCTTGCTGATGATGCTGATCATGCTCGCGTCGTGCGTATTGCTCTACCTGGGCGGCGGCGTCTCGGTGACGCTCTTCGGCATCTGCCTGGGCCTCGTGGGCTTCACGCTCTACGGGCCTGACGCGCTGATGAGCGGCGCTGGCGCGATGGACATCGGCTCACGGCGGGGCGCGGTGCTGGCGGCGGGCGTGATCAACGGCATGGGCTCGATCGGCAGCGTGGTGCAAGAGCTGCTCATCGGCCGCCTCTACGACAGCGGCAAGGGCAACCTGGGCCCCATTTTCTTGCTGCTGCTGGCCGCCTCTGCCGCGGCCGCGTTCACCATCGGCCTCGTCTGGGTGCGGAACAAGCGCGGCCTCTCCGACGTGTGATTCCCTGCGTGCCGTCTGCCAGGTGACCGCTCATGACCTCGAGTCGCGCATCGCACGAGCGGGGGGCTGATCCCCTGACGTGGCCGGATCAGCGCATACTGCGGGCTGCCTTGCTCACCACGCTCGTCTTCACCTTGCTCGCTCAGGCCGCGCCCGCGCGGGTCACCTTCGTCTTCGGCGGCGACGTCATCCCGCACGACCCCGTGAAGTACGTGGCCACCCTGCACGCCCGCGAGGGTGATGACGCCAACAACGAAGGCTGGGACCACGTGCTGGGCCCGCTCGCGCCCGTGTTGCAGCGCGCCGACTTCGCGGTGGTCAACCTCGAGACGCCCATCGTAGTGCTCAAGAAGCCCGAGCGCGGCGACATGGTCTTCAACGCCCGCCCCGCCTTGCTCGGAGCGCTCAAGCGCGTGGGCGTCGACATCGCCACCTTCGCGAACAACCACTGCCTCGATCAACACCAAGAAGGCATCACCTCGACGCGCTCGTATCTCGAAGAGGCCGGGCTGCTCACCGCGGGCGCGGGCGCGAACGCCCAGACCGCGTGGACGCCGCTGGTGGTCGAGAAGAACGGCATGCGCGTCGGCATTCTCGCGGTGACGCGCTGGCTCAACGGGTTCAACAACAAGAAAGACGAGACGCTGCCGCACGTGCCCTCGGTGCCGTACTTGATCGAGCCCATCATCGGCGGCCGCAGCATCGACACCTTCCTCGCCACCATTCGAGAGCGGGCCGCCGAGGTCGACGCGCTGATCGTCTTCATTCACTGGGGCGCCGAGTACAAGTTTTCGCCCGCGCCGGAAGACCGCAAGCTCGCGCAGCAGATGATCGACGCCGGCGCCTTCGCGGTCATCGGCCATCACCCGCATGTGCTGCAGCCGGTGGAGTACCTCGAGCGCAGCCAGGGGGGGCGCGGGTTGGTGGTCTTCTCGCTGGGCAACCTCGTCTCGAACCAGGACTTCGACAAGCCCAACGGCACCAAACGTGACGGCCTGCTGGTCGAGCTCGAGCTCACCCGCGAGACCCCGGAGAGCCCGGTGCGTCTGGAGACCGTGCGGGCCATTCCGGTCGCGGGCGAGAACACCCTGGGCAAGGGCAAGCTTCGAAACGTGCAGGCGTTGCTCCTCGATGAAGAATTGGCGGCCATCGAAGAGCGGCTGGTCGAGCTCGCCGGGCGCTCAGACGGTGCCTCGAAGAAGGAGCGCAAGTCGCTCGAGGCCCGGCGCAAAATTGGGCTGGATCGCCGGGCGCGCATCGTCTCCTTCGTTCCTGCCGAGATGATTGAGCCACCTGCGCCGCGAGCGAACGCGCCGGAAATGCCGGGTGGCAACAGACCCGGGAGCCCCTGACGACTGCGCCCGTTGCTCACTGCTACCTGAAGTACCGCCTGCTTCGATGGGTGCGTCATTTGCACAGCGCATCGGCATGGCTCGACTGGATCGCCTCACCGAGTACCTCTTCACCCACCCCGGAACGACGCTTCAGTTGAACTCGGAGAGCCCGGGTTTCTACGTCGAGGCCAATGGCGTCATGACGCCGGTGTTCAAGCAGACGCTGCGCTGCGGGCAGATCCTCCTGCTCTTCGCAGACACCGTTCCGCGCAATCGCACGCCTGACTTCCTTGCCGGCAAGCCCATCGACTTCGTGTTCGACACTGCCCAGGGCACGCTCTCGGTGCACATGGAAATGAAGGGCGAAGATCTCCGCGCCCGCGTGAAGCTCGCCGCGGGTGGTGAAGAGCTCATCTTCTCGGGCGCGGGCCTCTCGTCTGATTCCATCGTGGCCACGCCGCCGCCCGCGCCTTCCGTCGAAGCGCCCCGGGGCACGCTGATGGCGGTCATCGCTCAGTTGGCTGAGAAGCGCGCCAGCCACCTGCACCTCGCTGAAGACAAGCGCGCGTTCGTGCGCGTCGAAGGCCGGCTGCACTGCCTCGAGGATCTCGGGCCGTTCAGTGCTCATGATCTTCGCGAGGCGATGAGCGTGCTCGCGCCCCAGGCGATGCGCGAGACGCTCAGCAAGCAGACCCACTTCGAGTTCAGCCACGTCTCGAAGGACGCTGTCTTTTACGTGCGGGGCCAGCAGGGGCGCGAGGGGTTGAGCGTGGTGGTGCGCGCGCTCCCGCGGCAGGTCCCTTCGCCTGCGGGGCTGGGCGTGCCTGACGAGTTTGCTCACGTGCTGCGGGGCAGTGGGTTGTGGGTGGTGGCGGGCGGGGCAGGCCAGGGCACGTCGACCACGGTCGCGGCGCTGGTGCAGAGCGCGCTCGACAGCCGGGCGCTCGATGTCTGCATGTTGGAGAGGCCGGTCGACTACGTGCTCGAGTCGAAGAAGGGGCTCGTTCAGCAGTTGGAGATCGGCGTGCACGCGCCGTCGTTCGCTGCTGCGCTGGAAGACGCGAGGCGCGGTGATGCGGATCTGGTGGTGGTCGGCCAGCTCGACGACGCGGCCACGCTGGCTGCAGCGCTCGCCCTCGCGGATCGCGGCCGGCTGGTGCTGGGCGTGGTGCATTCGAAGTCAGCAGCCGCGGCGGTGCAGAAGCTGGTCGACCTCACGCCGAGTGGTTCGACCTCGTTGTCGTCGATGTTGCGCGGGGTGTTCGGGCAGAGCCTCGTGCCCAATCGCCATGGTGGCCGAACTCTGTGCTGGGAACTGCTCCCCGGCACCGAAGCGGTGAAGGCTTTGGTGAAAGAGCGCACGCTCGGTCAGCTCGGCGCGCACTTCACCCGAACGTCGGATCAATCCCTGATGCAGTTGTTCGTGCGGGGGGAGCTCGACGCCGAAGTCGCGCTGGCGAACGCACGAGATCGCGCCTGGTTCGAAGAGCAACTCTCACGGGTCGCCCACCCCAGAGCCGCCTGAACAAAATCCCCTCTCCCCACCGGGGCGAGGGGGCTTCTGGTACACCCCGCTTCCGTGTCGAAGGATCGGCTCGTCCTCGGAGGCCGCTTCAAGCTCATCCGTCACCTGGGCGGTGGCGGCATGGCCGAAGTCTTCCTCGCCGAGCAGGTCTCGCTGGGTCGTCAGGTCGCGCTCAAGGTGCTCAAGCGCGACCTCTCTGCGCAGCCGGCGATGGGCGAACGGTTCCGCCGTGAGGCGCAGCTGCTCTCGACGGTCGATCACCCCTCGGTGGTGCGGGTCATCGACTTCGAGACCAACCAACGCGACGGCACGGTGCTCGTGCTCGAGCTGGCCGAAGGCGAGACCCTCGAGCTGTCGCTGCGCCTGGGCCCCTTCGAGCCCAAACGCGCCATCCGCGTGCTGCTTCAGTTGGCCGAAGGCCTGGCCGCGGTGCACGAGCGCGGCATCATTCACCGCGACCTCAAGCCGCAGAACATCGTCATCGGCGCAGGGCCACGGGGCGAACAGGCGCGCCTGCTCGACTTCGGCATCGCTCGCCTGATGGAACTCGACACCGACACCGGGCCCGCAAAACCCGAGCTGCCGCCCGGCGTCGATCCCTTCATGAGCTTGCCCGGCCAGGCGATCGGCACGCCCGCCTACGTGGCGCCCGAGCAGGCCATGGCGCAACCGGTCGATCCGCGCACCGACGTCTACGCGTTCGGAGTGGTCGCCTTTCGCATGCTCGCGGGCCGGCTGCCATTCGACGGCCCGGAAGCGCGCGACTACCTCGAGCAGCACGTGCGCGAGCTGCCCCCGCCGCTCGATGCCGTGGCGCCGCACGTCGCGCCCTTCCCGCTGTTGGTGAAGCTGGTGATGTCGTGCCTCGAGAAGAAGGCCGTCAATCGGCCCAAAGACGGCGCGGCGCTGGTGCAGGCGCTGCGCAGTGTGCTGCCGGCGGATCAGCTCGCGTTGTCGACCCAGACGCGGCTGGTGCTCAGCGCGGTCACCACGCAGACGTTGACCGTGGTCAAAGACACGGCGACCAGCTTCAGCCAGCGCGGCATGCAGGGCGTCAAGACGGTGGGACGCTTCGCGCGCGGGCTCGACAAGCAGTTCAAGCAGAGCCTGGCGGTGACCGTGGGGCTCACCCTGCTGGTGCCCGCGGCGTGGGCGATGTTTCCTCCCACCACGGTCGAGCGCGCAGAGACCGAGCTGCGTGAAGGCCGCCCTGCCGAAGCGCTCACCACCATCGACGCGGTGCTGGCTGACTCCAGGGGCCTGTACCCCGTGCTGCTCTCGCTGAAGGTGGGCGCGCTGCACGAGCTCGGCCGGGAAGACGACGCCCGCGCGCTGATTCGGCAGTCGACGTATCAGACGTTGTTCCCGACGCGGCCGGCGGTGCTGGAAATGTTGGTCGAGGGGTACGCGGCCTCCGAGACGGATCCCGAGGTGGTGGAGTGGCTCTCGATGTTGCCTCCGTCACTTGCAGACGAGGTGCTTCGGCAGTTCGCGAAGGAGGGGCCGTCAGCGCGGCAGTGGGGCGCGTTGCGGTATCTCGACGGCGCGGGGCGCACGAAGGGGCTCGCGTTGCCCGAGCGGTATGCGGCTTCACTGCGGTCGAAGGACTGTGGGGTGCGGGCTCGTGCGGCGGTGCGGTTGGGTGAGCTCTTGGATGCGGAGATCATCCCGGCGCTGCGAGAACTCTCAGAGACCCCGAAGGACGAAAGAAATTGCGGCCAGGACGAAGCAGGAGAAGCGATTCGCACACTCAAGAAAGTGAAATGAGTGATCCCCTCTTCTTTTAGGAGACTGGTGAAACAAGGTTGGCGGAAATAGAAATGACCCCAATCACCGGTCATCCCTCGACTCCGCTCCTAAGGAACAGCCCGCACCGTTCGCATCGAGCGAAGTCGAGATGCCACTTGGTGCGCGAGGAGGAAGTGCTCCTTCGACTTCGCTCAGGAGGACCGGTCGCTCTTCGGCAAGAAATCGCCGGTGAAGCCGGTCCCCTGCTCGGGATGAACGGTGAGCGCTCCTTACTTTGAAAAAAACCTGCGAGCGAAGTCGAGGGCGTACTTCAACAGTCTCTTTGGGAGAGGGTCAGGGTGAGGGCGGTTCCCAGCTCATCAACTTCTGCGCCGCTTCGAGCAACGTGGGCACCGTCGAAGGCCCCAGCGAGTTGGTCTCTTCATAGTGATTGCCGTCCGCCTGCTCACTGTAGGGCTTGGTCGGGTGCAGCTTGTAGTCATACGGCGGCACCAGGTAGCCGACCTCGTCACCCGACAACCCGACGACCATGTTGATGTCGCCACCCAGTTGCTCCTGCAGGTACGGCGGGCCGGGCGCCATCGCGAGGTCCGGCGGGTTCGGATTGCTCGGGTTGATCAACGGCCTCCCCTGGGCGAACGAAGCATCGAACCCGATGGCCAGCTCAGGAAACAATTCCCCCGGCACCCCTAAGAAGCGCACCGGCCCGAGCTGAATCTTGGAGATCTCCGACTGCACCTTGGGAAAGTTCGTCTCGCTAATCACCTTCATGCGATCGAAGTCGAAGAGCCGGCGCTTCAAGATGCTGAAGTTGATGAACACCAATTGAAACGACGTGTTCTCCACCTTGAACAACAACGGCTGGTGACCGAACGCGAGCAGCGGAGCGGTGAGCTCCTGCGCACCCGCCAGCGCATCGAGCGCCGTCTTGGCCACCAGGTCGCCGATGGCCTTGGCCTTGGCGTAGCTTCGCTGCTTGGCCACGTCGCCATCGACGGTGGTGATCTCGACCTGCAGTGGGTTCATCAGGCCGCCCACCTTGCCTTGCAGGAAGACGCACGTTCCGCCAGCCCCGGGGGCGAGCAGCTGACCCTGGGCATTGAAGACGCCCTTTTCCATCGCCTCGCGGATGCCCCACACGAAGTCCGACGAGGACTGGTTGTTCACGTCGGAGAGCCCTTCGGGGTGATTTCCGTAGTTGACCAGCGTACCGATGGTGTCGCCCGACACCTTCTCGGCGAAGCGCAGCACGTTGACCGTGTCGTCGATCACCTGCGGATCTCTCGAGTCACGCAGCGTCTCGCGGGTGCGGGCGCCGAGGTGAGCCGTGGCCGCGAACACCCTCGCCGGCTTCGCCGAGGTGGCGGCGTCGACCACCGCCTGCGCTGCGTTCTCGATGAGCACCTTGTCGAACCACACGTCATCCACGCCGCGCTCAGGCAGGAACACGGGCCGCGGGCCCCATTGGCCCATGGTGTCGGGCGCCTCGTGAGTGTGCGTGGCGGAGACCATGATGAAGTCGGGTGGGTTTTCCATCTTCTTCGCCACCCGCGCGCGGATCTTGACGACGTCGTCGTTGAAGAGCCCCACCGCGTCGATGCTGAGAATGGCGATGCTGACGTCACCGTTCGTCATCACCACCGCGCGGGCGAACGTGTCGTCGTGCACGCTCCACATCGGCATGTTGTTGCCGAAGCCCGCAAGCCAGAAACCTTCGAACTTGCCATTGCCCTGGGTGCCGTCGGCGTCGGGCGCGGTGTAGCCCACGTCACCCGGGCACTTGCGATCGCGGCCGCAGTCGAAAAACCAGTCGAGCACGCCATCACCCTGCGAGCCGTCGGCGTCGGGCGCGACGTAGCCCATGACGCCGGGGCACAACGTGTCTTTGCCACAATCCTTGAAGGCGTCGGCGATCAGCTCAGCGCAGTGGGGCAGGCCATCGGTGCCCAGGGGCGAGCCTTCGGGGCAGATGTCACCTTTGCTCAGAAGGAAGTCGGGGCGCGGCTGCTCCCAGCCGGTGGGGCTCGTGGCGATGGCGGCGATGCCCACTGTGAAGTGGCCGTCGTTGCCCTTTTCGCAGCCGGGGCCTCCCGGGCAGAAGTGTTCGGGCGGCACACCCTTTCCCGGCTTCGGCGGAGCGCTGCACGAGAAGGCAACCAGGGCGAGGACGAGGCTCAGTCGGCGCATGGAAGGCTCAATGGCCGATGCACGAAGCCATGTCACGCGCTGCCGATCGCAACATTGGCGCTGCTTTGTCACTGCCCTCGCCTTCGAGGGGCGTCTGGGAGAAAGTGCCCGCATGCGTTGGCTCTGTTTGTTGCTGTTGGCGTGGTGCTCGGGCTGTTCGCTCCTGGTGCAGTTCGACCCGGAGTCCCAGCCTTGCGACTCGGCAGGGGCCTGCACCACCGGCTTCTTCTGCTCCGATGCGGGGCTCTGCAACTCGTACGACGGCGGCCTCAGCGAAGACGCGGGCAACACCGACGCCTCCGTCTGCACGGCGCGCGAGACGGCGTGCGGCGACGGCCGCGACAACGACTGCGACAACCAGACCGACTGCGCTGACTCCGATTGTGGCGGCGTGTCTTGCGACGATCGCGAGCTCTGCACCACCGGTGAAGTCTGCACGGGCGGCGTGTGCCCTCGCGGAACGCCGGTGGTCTGCAACAGCCCGCCCAACGCCTGCCAGGCCCAGACCGGCAGCTGCATTACCGCGACGGGCGCGTGCCGCTACAACCCGCTGGCCGTTGGAATGCAGTGCGGCCCGGGAGCAGCTTCACGGTGCTGCACCGGTCAGTGCATCGACACCAGCAACGACGCGATGAACTGCGGTGGTTGTGGCCTCACGTGCGCCACCAGCCAGGTCTGTCAGCCCCTCGATCGGCTGACCTGCGACGCGTCGGCAGGCATCAGCGGCCGATGTACCTGCACCACCACGGCGACGGCGTGCCCCGGCGAGCAGACCTGCAACACCGCCGTGGGCAATTGCCGGCCTGCCGCAGCCACCCAATGTGCGCCCGGGCAGCAGCTCGCCATGGACGGCGGCGTCTGCGGCGCGTACTGCCGTTACTAAAGTGAACATGCGGCTCTTCGCCATCGGTGACACGCACCTTCCTTCCGAGCGGAAGAAAGACATGGATAGGTTCGGGTGGACGGATCACCCCGCACCGCTGCAACGCAACTGGGACGCCTCGGTCACCAACGACGACGTGATCATCGTCGCCGGCGACATCAGCTGGGCGACGAGGCCCAGTGAAGTGATGGACGACCTCGCGTGGATCGACGCGCGCCCCGGCAAGAAGGTGCTGCTGCGCGGCAACCACGACTTCTGGTGGGGCGACTCGACCTCGAAGCTCAAGAAGTTGTTCGAGCCGTTCAAGAGCTTCGCCGGCTTCATTCAGAACTCAGCCGTGCAGGTGGGGCCGTACCTCATCGCGGGTTCTCGTTTGTGGACCGCGCCTCAAGCGCCGCCCATGCCGGGTGGTGAGATGGGCGATGTGGTGCAGAAGCCCGACTACATCGTGCGCGAGACCAATCGCCTGCAGCTCTCCATCGACGACGCGAAAGAGCGCGAGGCGAAGTCGGCGACGCCGCTCATTCGCATCTGCGCGGTGCACTTTCCTCCCATCTATTCGAACGGCATCGAGACGGCGTTCAGCAAGACCCTCGAGGCGTGGCAGCCGCAGACCTGCGTGTACGGCCACCTGCACGGGCCGGGCATCGGGGCGGGGTTCGTGGGTCAACACGGCGGTGTGCGCTACGTGCTCGCGTCGTGTGACGCCGCGCAGTTCAAGCCGGTGTTGCTGCACGATCCGCAGGCGTAACCGTTCCCCCCTGCTGGAACAGCCCACACCGGTCCCCCTGAGCGAAGTCGAAGGGTCACTTGGCTCACGAAGCGCCGGTGGCATCTCGACTGCGCTCGACTCCGCTCGGGATGACCGGTCGGGGTCGCCAGCCCGTTCAGTGATGGGGGCCACGCCGCGAGGAGTGCTACGAGCGCCCAGCCCGCATGCCCTTCCGTCTCCCTCCGCCGTTGGTGTTCAAACCCGACGAGCTGTACCGGGTGCCGACCGCTGACGGCACGGCCATCGCGCTGGGCCGCTACCACCCGCGTGGCCCCCGCCGCTTCGTCGAGCCGGTGATTCTGGGGCACTCGCTGGGCACCAACCGCTTCAACCTCGACTTCGACGAGCGCTACTCGTTTGCGCGGGCGCTCGCGCGGCGTGGGTTCGAGACCTGGGTGCTGGAGCTCCGCGGAGGCCTCGCCGGCAGCTCGGAAGGCGCGACGTTCGATCTCGAAGCCGAGCACGACGTCGCCGCGGCGCTCACCGCCATCACCTCGACGGGCCCCACCGGGGTCACCTGGGTCGGTCATTCCCGCGGTGGCCTGCTCGCCTACGCCCACCTCGCTCGCAATCCCCAGGCGCCGATTCGCGCCATCGTCACGTTGGGCAGCCCGCTCACCTACGACGTGCAGCCGGGTGTGCAGCGCTTCGTGGCCGCGTTGGGCCCGACCTTCCGACTGCCGACGTTGCCGCTCGGGCTTGCGGGCTGGGCCGCCTGGCCGCTGGGTCTTCCGCCTGATCCCATCGGCAAGTACCTCGTGCGTGCCGACAACATGGACGCGGTGGTCATTCGCCAGGCGATCGCACACGTGGCCGCCAACATTCCCGGCGGGGTGGGGCGGCAGTTCGCGCGCTGGGTGCGCACCAACGCCTTCGACGGAGAAGACGGGTTCGATTTCCGCAAGGGCATGAAGGCCATCACCGCGCCTGTGTTGGCCATCGCCGGTGCGCGCGATCTGCTCGCGCCTCCTGAAGCTGCGCACCTGGTGGAAAAGCTGGTCTCGGGCCCGGTCGAGCTGCTGCGCGTGGGGCTGCGCGAAGGGTTCTCCACCGACTACGGGCACGGAGATCTGGTGCTGGGGCTGCGGGCGCCCGACGAGGTGTTGCCGCGCGTGGCGGACTTTCTGGCGAGGCACTCCACGCCGACCGAGTCAGAACGGAATTGATCGTTTAGCTTCACGAGCGTGCCTGCTCCGCTCTGCCCCCGAGATGCGACGCCGCTGACCTCCGCCGCCGATGTCTTCGGCCCGGGTACGAAGGCCCACGTCTGCGGCAAGTGCACCGGCGTGTTGGCCGACTGGGACACCGCGCAGAAGCTCTTCGAGTCGCTCGGCCTTTCGCTGACGGATCTGCAGACGCTGGTGGGTTTTGCCGCGGCGAAGCAGCAGGCCCAGCCGCTCGCGTGCACCTCGTGCGGCAAGGGGCACATGAAGCCCCTCGTCTACAAAGGCATCGAGCTCGATCTCTGCGAGGCGTGCGGCGCGGCCTGGTTCGATCGCGGCGAGCTCGGGCGTATCAGCGGCGGCAAGTTGGGCGCAGGCCTCGAGGCAAAGGCGAAGCCGGTCGCAGGTCAGACCAGCAAGACCGTCGGCGTCTTCGAGATGTTCTGGGACTGCGGGTACTGCGAGACCAAGGCGTTGCTGGGCAAGTCGAACCGGTTCTGCCCGAACTGCGGCGCGCAGCAAGACGCCAGCCGCCGCTACTTCCCGCCGCCGGGTCAAGAGATCGCGGCGAACCATGAGTACGACGGCGCCGACAAGACGTGCCCTGCGTGCTCGACGCCCAACGGGGCGAAGGCGCACAACTGCCGCAGTTGTGGCAGCCCGCTCGATGGCTCGGCTGAAGTGAACCGGGTCGCGGATCGTTCGAGCGCAGCGCCGAAGGTGGCGCAGGCCGCGGCGGCGAAGAAGAGCTCGAAGCTGCCGTGGATCATCGGCGGGGTGATCGTCGCGCTGGTCACCTTCTGTCTGGTGTCGATGTTCTGGACGAAGGACGTCGGCGTCATCGTCACCGCGCACTCGTGGGAGCGCACCATCGACGTCGAGCGCATGACCGCGGTCAGCGAGAGCGCGTGGTGCGACTCGATGCCCGGGGGCGCCTACTCGGTCAGCCGTTCGCGCGAGGAACGCAGCACCAAGCAGATCGCCGACGGGCAGACCTGCAGCACGCGTGACGTGGATCGCGGCGACGGCACCTTCGAGCGCAAGCAGGAGTGCCAGACGAAGTACCGCTCAGAGCCCATCTACGACGACCGCTGCCACTTCACGATCGATCGCTGGAAGGTCAATCGCACCGCGAAGGCGGCAGGGCAGGGCACGTCGCCCGCACCCAACTGGCCGGCCGTCACGCTCTCCCGCTCGGGCATGTCGCTGGGCGCGGAGCGTGAAGGCAGCCGCAACGAGGAGTACACGCTGGCGTTGAAGGGCGACGACAAGAAGGCCTACACGTGCACCGTGCCCGCCGCGAAGTGGAACGCCATCGAAGAGGGCCGCAAGAAAATCATCCCCATCGGGGTGATCACCGGCGCTGCTGATTGCGAGAAGCTGTGACGCCCGAAGAGAAGGGGCCGAACCGGCCCGCAGATCCGTTCTCGATCATCGCGCTGGCCGGCGGCATCGGCTCACTGGTCTTCGCGGTGGCCTCGGTGCTGCCGCTGGTGGGCATGTGCACCTTCCCGCTGTCGGTGTTGTGCGTGCTCACGAGCGTGGTGAGCGGCATCGTCAGCCTGGTGCGCACCACGATGAAGCCCGAGCTCGAAGGCCGCATGCAGGCACTCTTCGGCCTCGGGCTGTCCTTGCTTTGGTGTGTCGCGGCGGGCTTGTTGTTCGCGTTCATGTCGCGAACCAATTGAACCGGTCAGGGTGAGGGGCCGTTACTCGGCGTGCTCAACACCCGGAGTGCGCGGTGAGCCGTGCAGGTCTTCGGGGTCGTCTCAGTCATGGCGCCTCTTACGAGCCGGGCGGCAGGCCATTGCGCGACCTCACCCTCGAGCAAGCACCTGGAGCGCCTGAGCATCGAGCACCTCAAAACGAGCCTTGGGCCACTTCTGCCCCAGCTGGGTTCGCCGGAAACGAGCCTCCAGCGCCACGCCGAGGGACTTCCGTTCAGCCCTCCCCAGGGTGGCCCACTTCACCTCGCTGACCATGAGCCCGTCGGCTTCCTCGCGAACGAGGTCGAGCTCCGCGTCGCCTTCCCAGTACCGAGCGCTGCCCGGCCAGTGCGCTCGCAGCTGGTCTTCGAAGACGGTGGAGGCATGGTCCTCGAGCAGCTTCTGCTTCTCACCCGTGGAGTAGCTGCGCCAACGCGTTCGGTGAGGCGAGTACACGTGAAACCAGAAGCGCAGCGTCGGGTCTGACAGGCGGTAGAGGGTGCGCTTGGTGGTGCGTAGGCTCTCTCCAAACGGCAGCTCGCGTTGGAGCAGCTTCGAGTCGAGCAGCACCTGAAAGAGCCGCGACAGGTTGGTCTGCGGCGTACCCAGGCGCGCGGCGATCTCGGAGGGCTTGTGGGCGCCGCGACCGACCGCCTCGAGCACCGCGGGCGCCGTCAGCCCGATGACGCCCTCATCCTTGAGCAGGCGCGAGGGCTCGAACTCGAGCGCCGGCGATGAACCAAAGAAAAGCTCTTCAGCGAGCGCGACCGAAGTCTGGCTGCGGCGAACGAGCTCCCAGTACTTCGGCACGCCTCCGACGAGCGAGAAGCGCACGAAGGCTTCTTTCGAGACCGGGTTCTGGCCACACGCCTTGCAGAAGGCGGGGTAGCTCATCGGCGCGACCTCGATGATCTTTCGTGCGCGGCCGAAGAGGGGTGCGCTCCGGTTCAAGAAGAGGTCGTTCATCATGCGCGTGCTCGAGCCTGCGAGAATGAGCGAGCTCTTCTTGCGCTTGCGGTGATCGAGCCAGCGCTGGAGCACGCTGGGCAACGAAGGGTCGGCGGCGACAAGGTAGGGCAGCTCGTCGAGGCACAGCACGAAGTCCTTCGGCTGCAGGTCGAGCAGCTCGAAGAGCTCCCCGAACGTCCGCGGCACGAGGCCGGAGCTCAGCCGGAGATCCTCGAACACCTGCTGCAGTTGCTGCTCTTTCGCGGCCTCGATGGCCTGGCTGTAGAGCCCACCTTTGCGCTCGACCCACCGGGTCAGCAGCCGGGTCTTGCCCACGCGACGCCGCCCGAAGACGACGAGCAGCCCACCCGCGCGGGCGTGCTCGTCGAGCTGCTTCAGCTCTTCGGTGCGGTTGACGAAGTCCAGCTCCATGCCGCAGATGATGCTTGAGAAGCATTATGTTCGTCAAACATCATCAACGCGACCTCGAGTGCTGTTTCGTGGGCCCAAAGGCCCTCAGCCCTCGAACACCGCGTCGGTCAGCTCGAGGCCCCGATCGATGATCGCAAACCCTTCCTTGAGCTGCGCCTCGGTGATGGTGAGCGGCGGGTTGCAGGTGAAGTTGTTCCAGCGGGTGAAGGTGAACAGCCCGTTGTCGCGGAAGAAGCCCGCAAGCTTCGCCATCGCGGGGTGCGACCCGTTGTAGGGCGCGAGCGGCTCGTTCTTCGAGTTCTTCCGCAGATCGATCATCCCGAACAGGCCGATGTTGCGGCCCTCGAGGATCGACACGTGCTTCTTCTGTAGCCGGTCCATCTCGCTGCGCATCACGGCGCCGAGCTTCGCGGAGTTCTCCACCAGCTTCTCGTCGATGGTCACGCGCAGCACTGCTTCAGCCGTGGCCAGGCCGACGGGGTGCGAGTTGTACGTGAGGCCGCCCCAGAACACGTTCTTCTGAAAGTGCTCGTGAATGGCCTTCTTCATGCCGACCGCGCCGAGCGGGAAATAAGAAGAGGTCAGGCCCTTGGCCATGGTGACCAGGTCGGGCACCACGTCGAAGTTCTCGTACGCCATCATCTTGCCGGTGCGGCCGAAGCCCGCCATCACCTCGTCGCAGATGAGCAGGATGCCGTACTTGTCGAGCAGCGCGCGCAGGCCCTTGAACCAGCCCCTGGGCGGTACCAGCACTCCGTTGGTGCCCGTCACCGTCTCGACGATCATCGCGGCGATGGTGTGGCCGCCTTCCATCTTGATGGTCTCTTCGAGGTACACGAGGTGGTTCTTGCAGCGCTCCTCGTCGGTGGCGCCGAAGCTGAACTCGTACGGCGACGGATCCATCACGTGGATGATTCCAGGGGCGCCGGGCTCGCTGGCCCAGCGGCGCGGGTCGCCCGTGAGCGTCATCGTGAGGTTGGTGCCGCCGTGGTAGCTGCGGTACCGCGCGATGATTTTGTGACGGCCCGTGAACAGCCGCGCCATCTTCACCGCGTTCTCGTTGGCCTCAGCGCCGCCGAGCGTGAAGAAGAAGCTCGACATGCCCGGTACGATCTCACTGAGCAGCTTACTGAGGCGCGCGCGCACCTGCGTGGCGGTCTGCGGGTAGACGAAGATGAGCTCGTCGATCTGCCGCTTCATCGCCGCGATGACGCGCGGGTGCGCATGACCGACCAGCACGCTCATCAACTGCGCGTTGAAGTCGAGGATCTTCTGACCCTCGGGCGTCCACAGGTAGACGCCTTCAGCGCGCGCGATGGGCAGCGGGTTGACCGTGCTGCCGGCAGACCACGTGTAGAGCGTGTGCTCTTTGCAGAGGTCGACCATCTGCTGGGTCGGCATCGGCTCTGCGGCGAACTCGTTCGGGTATCCGAGGTACTGGCTGGTCATCAGGTTCTCCATGCGTAGATCCCCTCTCCCTGCGAGGCGGGGAGAGGGTCAGGGTGAGGGGCCACTCAGCGCAAACTCAGCTCATCCAGCTCGCATCCGACGCGGCGGCCCACTTCTCGGTCACCTTCTTGGGGCGCGACCAGAAGCGGAAGCCATCCCACCCCGTGATGTCGCCGTGGCCGAACTTCGACGCGTTGAAACCACCGAACGAGAACGGCTCACGCGGCACCGGCACACCGACGTTGATGCCGACCATGCCGGCCTCGAGGCGTTCAGCGGCCTGACGTGCCACCGCGCCTGACGTGGTGAAAATCGCCGCGCCGTTGGCATACAGGCTCTTGTGCTGCAGGTTGATCGCCTCATCGAGCGTCTTGGTGTGCACGATGCTCAAGACCGGCCCGAAGATTTCTTCGCAGCCCGCGGGCATGTCGAGGGTCACGTCGTCGAGCACGGTGGGCCCGATCCAGTGGCCCTCGTGGCCCGGCACGTTCTTGCCTCGGCCATCGACGACGATCTTCGCGCCCGCCTTTTCTGCCGCGTCGATGTACTTGAGGACTCGCTCGCGAGAGGGGCCCGAGATGATCGAGCCCATGTCTTCGCCGAGGCGAATCTTGCGAACGTGATCCGCGATGCCGTCGATGATCTTCTGCACGTCACCGACCGCGACCATCAGCGAGCTGGCCATGCAGCGCTGACCTGCACAGCCGTAGCTCGAGGCCACGATGTTCGCCGAGGTGAGCGCGACGTCGGCGTCGGGCACCACCAGCACGTGGTTCTTCGCCGAGCCCAGGCACAGCATGCGCTTGCCGGTCACCGCGCCGCGCGCGTACAGAATCTGCGCGACCTTGGTGGAACCGACGAAGCCGACGGCCTTGATCTCCGGGTGATCGACGATCGCCTCGACGGTCTCACGCTGACCGTTGACCACGTTGAAGATGCCGTCGGGCAGCCCGGCCTCCTGCCAGAGCGACGCGAGCTTCATCGCGCCGTACGGCACCACCTCGGAGGGCTTCAGGATGAACGCGTTGCCCGCCATGATGGCGTTGGGCGCCATCCACAACGGGACCATCACGGGGAAGTTGAAGGGCACGATGCCGGCGACCACGCCGAGCGGCTCGTGGGTCACCTGGCAGTTCACGCCGCGGCTGACGTCGAGCTGGCCACCGTCGGCCATCATGTGCAGCGAGGCGGCGAACTCCACGCACTCGATGCCCTTCTCCACGTCGCCTTTGCCTTCCGCCCAGGTCTTGCCGTTCTCGTGGCTGACCAGCCAGGAGAGCTCATCGAGGTCGCGCTCCATCAGGGCCTTGAGGCGCAGCAGCACCTGAGCGCGTTCACGCATCGGCGTGGCCTTCCAGTGGGGGAACGCCTTCTTGCCAGCCTCGACCGCGGCGTCGACGTCCTTCGCGGTGGAGAGCGTCATCTTGCCCATCGCCTTGCCGTGGCGCGGGTTCTCGATGTCGAGCCAGTTGCCCGTCGCCCCTTCGCGCCAGTTGCCGCCGATCCAGTTCTTGATGCTGACGTACTCTGTGAAGGCGTAGCTCTTCGCGCTGAAGGAGGGCGGGTTCGCGGGCTTCTGCATTGAGGGTTTCTCCGGAAGGGGGCTGGCGAAGGCGTTCTATTACTTCCCAGAGGCCGAATCGAGGACCTGCGCGCCATGGGGGCAGGAACGGTTTCCCCAACTCTTGTGATGGCGGCATCGGGCTACCCTGTGGGTCGATGACGAAGAGAAAGCCCGCAGAGGTGATCGCCCGCCTGGTGGCAGACAGAGCGAAACGAACCGACCAGGAGCTGCTGTCTGAGCTCAAGGCCTTCAAGCCGCTTCCGCCCGAGCTGAGCGACGCGTGGTCCTCCGATGCGACCTGGGCAAAGGCCCAGCTCTTCGTCGCGCTCGGAGACCTCGCGGCGAAGCGAAAGCTGCGAGCGGCCGCGCCTCTGTTGCTGGAGCGCGCTTCGCTCGGAGATCCCGGGGAAATGATGCGAGGCCTGCGTCACTCGCTGGAGAAGATCTTCAAGCCCGACTGGCCCGCACTCACCCAGGTCTGCATCACCCAACTCGAGTCAGGGCCTGCCGGTGCGCGGCTCTGGGCGCTGGATCAATTAGGCGTGCTGCGCGACCCGAAGTCGCTCGAGGCGATCCTCGCGCGCTTGACCGACGAGCAGGCCGAAGTTCGAGAGTTCGCGAGGCAGGCCGCCGTGATGCTGTGTGACGGAGAGGCAGAACTCGCCGCCACGGCCATCAAGGCACTCGAGGCGGCGAACGCCCGTTTCCCCGGCGAGGCTGACGACGCGCTGCGCGACCTGGAGCGGTGAGAGCACGGCGCTTCCTGAAGAAGAGCAGCGCCAACACGCAGTCGTCGCGCAGTTCCTTCAGGTCTTCGTTCGCCAGCACCGCAGCCGCTCCCCCGTTTACGGGGCCGGGCCGGGCCGAGTGCCACGGTGCCAGCGCGCGGCGCGAAACAAACTCTTCTTTCACGTGTCCCACGGTGCGGAGCTGGCGTGTCCAACCCCTCATGAACCTCCGTGCCACGCTTCTCGCCCTCGCCTTTGCCGCCTGTGGACCTGCAGATGAAGTGCAGGTTTCTGCCGCGCCCATCGTCGTTTCGTCGCAACCCGAAGGTTGCCCGCCCACCTGGCAGGACGCACGCGTGCTGTGCAGCCAGGGCGCGAGCTGCACGCTGGGCGCGCGTTGCTCGTACCCCGGCGTGGGTGATCAGCTTCCCGATGGCAGGTGGGCTGATGGCGCGCTCATCTGCGTCGACCAGACGGGCACCGCCCGTGTCGGCGAGTGGCGCTGCGCTCAGTGACAGTCGAGCCCGGGGCCGTCGGTCAGCAAGAGCTGTGGACCGTTGGCCGTGTAGCCGCCGGTGAACGGATCTGCTGCGAGGAGGAAGGCGGTGTCGAGGTCGGGGTACTCCACGCCACCCAGTGCGGCGGCCACGTTGGCGGCGGCCGTGATTCCCAGGCGGGTCTCCACCATCGCGCCCACCATCAGCTTCAGTCCGTACTGCTCTCGCGCGAGCCGGCCGAGCTCCACGGCGCTGCGCAGTGAGCCCAGCTTTGCGAGCTTGAGGTTGATGCCGTCGGCTGCGCGCTCCTTCGCGAGCAGCGCGAGATCGTCGCGCCCCTGAAAGGACTCGTCGGCGATGACGGGGATGTCGAGCGCGGCGGCCACCTCGGCCATCGCGTCGAGCGCGTGTTTGCCGCAGGGTTGTTCGAAGCACTCGATGATCAGGCCCAGACGAATGCACGCGCGCGCGACGGCGATCGCTTCGACGGCGGAGTAGCCCGCGTTCGCGTCGATGCGGAAGGTCGCGTCGGGCACGAGGTGGTGAATTCGCTCGAGCGCTCGGAGATCGGCGTCGGCGTCTTTGCCCACCTTCACCTTGAAGCAGGTGAACCCGCGGGCGCGCCACGCCTTGGCGAGGTGCCCCAGCTCGTCGAGCGGTCCGATGGGCAGCGTGATGTCGGTGATCAGTCGGCTCGCTGGTGTTCGGTTACCTGCCAGCGCGTAGCGAAGAGGCCTCCCCTCGAGTCTCGCGTACGCGTCTTCGAGCGCGGTGTGCACGCCTTGTGCGGCGGAGCCACGGAGCTCAGCCGGCGACCAGGCGGGCCACTTCGCGAGGTGGGCCAGGACGGAGGCCTGCGTTTCTTCCGTCACCGGGTGGAGCGTGGCGCATTCACCGAGGCCGATGGCGCTTTCACCTGTCACTTCGTCGCGCACTTCGACTTCCACCAGCACGTTTGGGGTCACCTCGACTCTCGCCGAGGCGATCACGAACGGATTGGTGAGGAGTACGGCGAGGGGTTTTGCCGTCAGGCTTTCGATTCGCATCACTGGCCCCTCACGGGGGTACGGAATTACGGGCGGGTGAGGTCCTGGTACGCGTCAGGCCGGCGGTCCCGGTAGAACTGCCACGTCTGCCTCACTTCATCGATGGCGGCGAGGTCGAGGTCGGCCACCACCACTTCATCTTTGTCTTCGCTCGCTTCGGCGATGATCTTCCCGCGCGGGTTCACGAAGTAGCTGGTGCCGTAGAACCTTCCGATGTTCCACGGCGCTTCAGTGCCCACCCGGTTGATCGCGCCCACGTAATACCCGTTGGCGACGGCGTGTGCGGGCTGCTCCAGCTTCCACAGGTGCTGCGAGAGACCGGCGACGGTGGCTGAGGGGTTGAAGACGATCTCTGCGCCGTTGAGGCCGAGCGCCCGCGCACCTTCGGGGAAGTGGCGGTCGTAGCAGATGTACACGCCGACCTTGGCGAACTGGGTCTGGAAGACGGGGTAGCCGCCGTTGCCGGGCTTGAAGAAGAATTTTTCCCAGAAGCCCGAGGTCTGCGGGATGTGCTGCTTGCGGTACTTGCCCAGGTACTTGCCGTCGGCGTCGATGACCGCCGCGGTGTTGTAATAGACGCCGCGAATCTCTTCTTCGTAGAGCGGCACCACGATCGCCATGCCGTGCTTCTTCGCGAGCTCGCTCATCACGTGCGTGGTGGGCCCGGGGATGAGCTCGGCGGCGGCGTACCAGCGCTTGTCTTGACCTGGGCAGAAGTAGGGGCCGTTGAAGATCTCCTGCAGGCAGAGGATCTGCGTGCCCTTCCTGGCGGCCTCTTCGATGAGCGGCACGTGCTTGTCGAGCATGGCCTGCTGCACCTTCTTGACCGGCACCGACTCGTCGTTGATCGGGTTGCTGCACTGAATGAGGCCTGCGCGGACTGAGTTCGCCAAGGTGCGTTCCTCCGGATTGAGAGCCTTCGGACGCTACGGGCGGGCCTTCAGACCGGCAAGGACTCAAACGGTGCCCGCCGCCAATCTGGCCGTTGTGGCTTCTCTCGTGTAGGTCGACGGCCATGCGGCAACTGGGCGTGGTGGTCGTGGCTTGGGTCGTGATCTGCGGGGTGAGCGCTTCGTGCGTGAACACCTGCATTCCCGGCAAGACCGAGGCGTGTGCCTGCACCGACGGGCGTGTGGGCGCGCAGATCTGCCGCGGGAACGGCACCTTCGAGCCCTGCTCGTGCACCGCATCGCAGGACGCCGGGAGCGACGGCGGAGACGCCTGTGACCAGAACCGCAATGCGCCGTCGATCAACTCGCGCTTCACTCCTGGCCTCACCTGGAGGCTGGCCTCTGGCCAGAAGATCGGGCTCGCAGCGCAGGGTCAGGACTTCGATCAGGACCCTCTGACCAGCACCTGGTCGGTTCACGCCGAAGACGCGGGCCGTGACCTGCCCGTGCCGAACACGATCATCACTCCCCTCGGGCCCGACACCGTGCAGGTCACTGTCACCGAGCCAGGACGGTGGGTGATTGAGCTGAACGTCTCCGACGGTTGCCGGGAAACGTCTCGTGTCTGGCCGATCGAGGTGCTGCCGGCGAAGAAGCTTCCGTTCGCAGCGACCGACGTCGCCTGTTGCGACGCAACTGGCCGGGCGTTTGCGATCGGCGCCCTCAGCGCGAACGTGATGAGGCTCGACATGGACGGCGGAGTGGACGCGACCCGGGCACTCCCGCGGCTCCCTCGAAGGCTGAGCCTCGAGGGCAGTCGACTGGTGGTGGCACAAGACGCGTACGTGAGCTTCTTTCGGCTCGATGACTTCACGCTCGAGGCTGAGTGGCCGGTGAGCTTCGCCGTGCGCGCAGCGATTCCAGTGGGTGACACGGCCTGGGTCTACGGCGGATCCTCCCAGGGGCTTCACCTGTCCATCGACGCGGGCACGGTGTGGGCCCAGAGCATGGCGGCCGAGCGGGTCGATCGCGGCTTCGTCTCTGCCGATGGAGGTTGGCTGGTCGTCTCTGCAGACGACACGGTCGAGACCCTGCCTGCACGCGCCGGGTTGATCCGTTCATTCGCGAGCATGCAGCCTCGAGCGTGCGGCAACGTCTGGGCCACGCGGGATCACTCGCGCTTCTTCACGGGCTGCGGCGACGCCTGGGAGGTCTCCCGCGATGGAGGGCTGACCTACGCCGGCACCCTGCGCGAACAGACGACCATGAAAGCGGTGACCGAGCTCGACGACTCTTCGGTGGCCGCCTCCTATGTCGCCTCGATCACCGAGGCGCGACTGCGCATCGTCAATGGCAGCTCGCTGGCGGTGCGGTCCGACTTTCAGGTGGGTCTGCAGTCGAGCGATCTCGAGGAAGTTCTGGCACCGCGGTTCCTGCTCCCGGCTTCCTCGAGCGGGGTGCATGCGCTCACGCCTGATCCAATCAACGATGTCACGTGGTGGCAGGAGTTCTGATGCGACGGTTCTGGGTGGTGGCGGTGTGTCTTTTGGCCGCGTCGGCGCAGGCGCAGGAAGCCGACGCGGGGTTGGTCGAGCCGGTCGATGCGGGAGCTCCGACTGCTCCGGTGGCGGCCGCGCCGCTCACGGTGGTGATCGCGCCAGCGGCGGCGCCTCTCACCGCAGCCGTGCGAATGAAGGGTCATCTGGGCTTCGGGTTTCTGGGCACGGCACCCGTACTTCAGGCCAGCGACGACCTGAGCATGAGCTCCTTCGGCCCAGCCGTGCCGGCGCCTTTCGTGCGCGTGTCGGTGCCGATTCTCGGGTTGCGCTGGTGGACTCCCCTCACGCGTCTGGGTCTCGAATTCGGATTGGGGGCCATGGTTTCGGCCCCCTCGTCGGAGCTCCCGGTCACGAACGGCACGGATATCGAGACAGGGCCGACCACCACCGAGCTGCTGTTTCAGCTCTCTGCGCCGATCGTGCTCACAAGCACGGAGCACACCATCATCTTCATCGCGCCAGAGCTGCGCATGGGTCGATCGACGAAGACGACAGGTGATCTGAAAGACGTGCTGCTCTCGATGACGTGGGATGCGTGCCTCAAGGCCGGCGTGGAAATCTTCTTCAGCTTCATCGGCCTGCCCAACCTGTCGCTGGAAGCCGGGGTGCGCGCTGGCTTCACGCATGAGGTCCGCACGTTCGCTTCGACCGCGCCGCTCAATGGGCCCGCGAGAGAAGGGCGCCGCACGCTCAGCCGCTTCAGCACGTCGCTCGTGGCCAACCCGTGGGACCTCTTCACCTCGACGTTGTCGGCCCGCTACTACTTCTGACTCCGATCACGACGCGAAAACGAATGACCCGAATTCGCCCTTCAGGGGCCAATTTGGGCAATTCGTTTTCCGCTCCTCAGCCCGCCGCGCGTCTGAGCGCAGATCCGATGGCTGCGAAGCGGAAGAGGCTGTCGGAGGGCCCGCGATTTCCGTTCGTGACGATCGCCACGGCGAGCTCCTTCTCTGGATCAGCCCACGCGAGGGTACAGAACGCGCCCGCGTGACCGAAGACGTGCTGCGTGTTCCACCAGCCGTAGATCGACGGCGTACGCGAGCCGAGCAGGAACCCGCGCGCCATGCGCAGGGGAATGCGATTGCTGCGGTCGAACGCGGTCGGCCCCTGCGTGTACCGCTGCAGCGTCTCTGGCGTAATGAACTTTCCGGCCGAGAGTGACTCGTAGAACGCAGCGAGATCTGTCGCCGTGCACACCAAGCCCGCGGCCGGCACGAACGCGGTGAGCATCCCGGGCTGGTTGTTGTCGCGCTCAAACGTGGGCGCGAGATCGCTGCCCGCCACCTTCACTGCGCCTTTGCTCAGCCAGTACGTCTTCGCGAGCGAAGGAAGTTCGGCAGTCGTCGCTCCGAAACGCAGCCCCGGGTTGTCCTTCGAAATCTCCGTCTTGATGAACTCGCTCAGGTGCCGCCCGCTCGCACCGCGCACGACCTCGGCCAGAATCCACCCGTACTCATAGGGCATGTACGCGAGCGTGCCTCGCGGCCAGCGCGGCGTCGCTTGCTCCAACGCCTGGCGAACGCTCGCTTCATCGCCCCAATCCTGCGGGGCCGCGATGAAGACACCTGCCCGGTGCGTCAGCACGTCGAGCACCGTGAGCTCCGACTTCCCGTTCGCTGCGAAGGCGGGCCAGTACTTCGCCACCGGCGCAGCAACGTCGATGAGACCGCTCTCTTCCAGCATCGCCACCGCGACCGCGATCACCGGCTTGCTCGCCGAGAAGACGGCGAAGCGCGTCGACGGCGTCACCGGGACGGGCGACTCCTGCTCAGCGGGGCGATGGCCGCGCGCCACGCCCGTCACGAAGTTCACCACCCGCTGGCCGCGATGCCGCACGACCAGCTGCCCGCCGGGAAACCGGCCTGCCTGCTGCTGACGTTCGAAGAGGGCTGTCACCTCGTCCCACTGCGTCATGGTTCGCCGACGTTGACAGGTCGAGATCGGAAAGCGACCCTCTCGACCCCTTCAACCAGGAGTTTCGATGCACCCGCTCCCCGTGCTGCCCGACGGCCGCCTCGAGCAGCGCTTCAGCGAATCGAAGCCCGCTTACTCGGCTGCAGAAGCCGTCACCGAGGCCAACCGTTGCCTCTATTGCGTCGACGCGCCGTGCATCAAGGCGTGCCCGACCTCCATCGACATTCCGAACTTCATTCACAAAATCAGCACCGGCAACACCACCGGCGCTGCCCGCACCATCCTCAAGGAGAACATCCTCGGGGCGTCCTGCGCGCGGGTGTGCCCGGTCGAGGTGCTCTGCGCCGGCGCGTGCGTCTACAACGCGTGGGGCCGCGAGCCGATCGCCATCGGGCGCCTGCAGCGCTTCGCCACCGAAGAGACGCTCGAGAGCCGGTCGATGGCCTCGTTGCTGCCCGCGCAGAAGCCCGCCACGGGCAAGAAGATCGCGCTCATCGGCGCCGGCCCCGCCTCCATCGCCGCCGCTGGCCTGCTCGCCCTCGAAGGGCACCAGGCGATCATCTTCGAGCGCAAGAGCATCCCCGGCGGGCTCAACTCGCTGGGCATCGCGCCGTACAAACAGTCAGGCAACCAGGCGCTCGAAGAGATGCAGTGGGTGATGGGCCTGGGTGACGTGCAGCTGATGACCGAGGTCTCCGTGGTCGCGGGCCAGGCCGGCATGGGCGAGGTCTCTGCCGAGGCGCTGCTCAAAGACTTCGACGCGGTGTTCCTGGGCATGGGCCTGGGCGCCGACTCCAGGCTGAAGGCCCCCGGTGAAGACGGCGCGGGCGTGTACGGCGCGGTCGAGCTGATCGAGAAGATCAAGGCAGACCCGAAGTTCACGCTCGAGGGCGTGAAGCGCGCGCTGGTGATCGGCGGCGGCAACACGGCCATCGACATCGCGCATGAGCTCAAGCTGCTCGGCGTGGCCGACGTGGCGATGGTCTATCGCCGCGGCGTCGAGTCGATGTCGGGCTACGTGCACGAGCTCGCCTCCGCCCGAAAACACGGCGTGCGGCTGATCGAGAACCGGGTGGTGGCAGAGTTCGAGCGTGACGGCGGCAAGCTCCTGGGCGTGAAGTTGGCGCGCGCGGAGAACGGCAAGGCGATGACGGGCCACGAAGAGCACGTCGCGTGTGAGCTCGTCGCGCTGGCCATCGGTCAGGCCACGGCCACCACCATCGCCAGAGGCTTCCCCGGCGTTGAGCTCGACAAGCACGGCAACATCACGGTCGACCCGAAGACTCAGCGCACCGGCAACAAGAAGGTGTGGAGCGGCGGCGACTGCGTCAATGGCGGCAAAGAGGTCGTCAACGCTGTGCAGGAAGCGAAGATTGCCGTGCGCGACATGCTGATCTCACTGGGAGCGAAGTGACATGGCTGACCTGAGCATCGACTTCTGTGGAATCAAGTCGCCCAACCCCTTCTGGTTGGCCTCTGCACCGCCCGCGAACTCTGGGCCGCAGATCATGAGAGCGTTCGACGCCGGCTGGGGTGGCGCCGTGTGGAAGACGCTCGGAGACCCCGTCACCAACGTCACCTCGCGCTTCTGGGCGAACGACTACGGCAACATGCGCATGATGGGGCTCAACAACATCGAGCTCATCACCGACCGCCCGCTCGAGGTGAACCTCAAGGAGATGTACGAGGTCAAGAAGCGCTACCCGAAGAACACCATCATCGCCTCGCTGATGGTCGAGACGAAAGAGAACTGGAAGGAGATCATCAAGCGCGCCGAAGACACCGGCTGCGATGGTCTCGAGCTCAACTTCGGCTGCCCGCACGGCATGTGCGAGCGTGGCATGGGCAGCGCCGTGGGCCAGGAGCCAAGGGTGCTCGAGGAGATCACCCGCTGGGCGATGGAGTACGCAAAGACGCCCGTCATCATCAAGCTCACCCCGAACACAGGCGACATCAACGAGCCGGGTGAAGCGGCGGCCAAGGGCGGCGCGCCGGCGATCTCGCTCATCAACACGGTCAAGTCGTTGATGGGCGTCGACCTCGACAGGTTCGTGCCCAACCCGCGCGTCGGCAACCAGTCGACCAACGGCGGCTACTGCGGCCCCGCGGTCAAGCCCATCGCGTTGTTCATGATGAGCCAGCTCGCCAAGAACCCGCAGACCAGGCACATGGCCATCTCGGGCATCGGCGGCATCAGCAACTGGCGCGACGCGGCCGAGTTCATCTCGCTGGGCGCGACCTCGGTGCAGGTCTGCACGGCGGTGATGCACTACGGCTACCGCATCGTCGAAGACATGATCGAGGGCCTGTCTGACTTCCTCGACAGCAAGGGCATGAAGTCGGTCAACGAGCTGCGCGGCAAGGCCATCGGCGCGTACTCCGAGTGGGGAGATCTCGACCTCAACTACAACTTGAAGGCGCGCATCAACCCGGACAGCTGCATCGGCTGCAACCTGTGCCACGTCGCCTGCATGGACGGCGCGCATCAGTGCATCCTCATCCCCGGCCGCACCCACGAAGAGCACGTGAAGGCGGGCCACACGCACATCCCCGAGAACATCCCGATGGTGCCGGTGAAGGCCGCGGGCGCGGTGGGCCGTCACCTGCCGGTGATCGACGACGTGGAGTGTGTCGGCTGCAACCTGTGCCACCTCGTCTGCCCGGTGCCCGGGACGATTGAGATGGTCGAGGTGCCTGGCACCATCGGCAAGTCAGAGACCTGGAACGATCGCGTGGCGCAGGGCCGCGACATCAACCCGGGCTCGATGGAGTCGACACTCAAGAAGCGTGGGCTGACCGCGAAGTAGGTCGATGAGTCCCCTGTTCCGCTGGGCGTGTTGAAGTACGCCCTCGACTCCGCTCATCCCGGGCAGGGGACCGGCTTCGCCGGCGATTTCTTTCCGAAGAACAAACGGTCCTCCTGAGCGAAGTCGAAGGAGCACTTCCGCCTCGCGCAGCAAGTGGCATCTCGACTTCGCTCGATGCGAACGGTGTGGGCTGTTCCTGAGGAG
>JAYVFP010000287.1:0-72016 GCA_043773025.1 Archangium sp. | reverse complement strand
CCGGTCTCCCCGAGCGCAGTCGAGGGGGCACTTGCCGCCCGAAGGCGAGGTAATCCCTCGACTCCGCTCGGGATGAACGGTGAGCGCTCCTTATTTCGTTCAACCCTGCGAGCGCAGTCGAGGGATTGCCTCATCTTCGCACTGCAAGTGCCCCCTCGACTCAGGCTCGGGGAGACCGGTGATGAAACCCGATTCCTATTTCCAAAGACCCTCTACAACGCGGGCAGTTGTCGCTCGAACCACAGCCCAGACTCGAGCGACGACGAGGCAACAACCCTTCGTGCCCGGTATTCCGGCCTGGATAACTGCGAGAGGCGAACGGGCCTGAAATAGGGGCTGAACATCGGCGTCGTGCTTCCGGTCGAAGGCGGCTATAGGGCACGCCTCGCTTTCCCGCATTCCCGTTCGTTCTTCTCCGGAGGTCATCATGTCGTTCCGCACCAGCATCGCCACGCTCGCGTTGATCAGCAGCGTCGCCCACGCCGAGTTCAAGGCCGCCTACGTCGACATCCAGCGCGCCGTGCAAGAGGTCGAAGAAGGCAAGGCCGCCAAGCTTCGTCTCCAGGGCATGGCCGACACCAAGCAGAAGGCCTTCGAGAAGGAGCAGAACGGGCTCAAGGCCGAGGTCGAGGCGTACACCAAGCAGAAGGCCACCATGGACGACAAGGTGGCGGCCACGAAGGAAGGCGAGCTGCAGAAGAAGATGTTCGACTTCCAGCAGCGCGCCGAAAAGCTCCGCCTGGAGCTGGCCGAGAGCGAGCGCAAAGAGCTCGGCACCATCTTCCCCAAGCTCGAGACCCTGCTCGGCCAGATCGCCCAGCGTGAAGGCCTCACCATGGTCTTCGATCGCTCCAGCTCGGGCCTGGCCTGGGCGCCCGCCTCGCTCGACCTGACCAACGAGCTCATCCGCATGTACAACTCGACCTACAAGGCCGGCTCCGCGGCGAAGACCCCCGGCACGCCTGCTCCCAAGGCGCCCGCGCCGGCGCCTGCTCCGCCCAAGTAAGTGCTGAGTCTCATTTCCCGGGTCGCGCTCCTCGCCTCGTTGGCGGGGTGCGTGGTCGCCGCGTTCTGGTTTCGCAGCAAACAGAACCGGGCCCACGCCATGGGCGGGAAGATCAGCAACCCCAAGTTGCTGTGGTTGTTCTTCGCCATCTTCTTCTGGCTCTTCGAGTGTGCAGTGCTGGCCTTCGAGCCGTCACTGCCTCAGGGCTACCGCGTCATCCTCGGCGTGCACGCGGCCTCGATGTGGGCCCGCGGTGCGCTCGAGATGGTGATGCTCTACGTCACCCGCAACTGGCGGCCGCCCATCGGCATCACTCATGACGTGCTGTGCATCGTGACGGTGCTCGGGTTGATGGTCGTGCTGCCGCTACCGCTCGATTCGGCGTGGGGCCTGTTCGCGCCGGCGCTGGTGTTCATGCTGCTCTTCAGCTTGTTGGTCGAGGTGCTCTACGCCGCGCTCTTCTTCAAGGCGGTCGAGGGCAAGACCACCGGTGAGAAGGGCATCTGGTTCGCGAGCGAAGACGAGGCGCGCTTCAAGCGGCTCAATCGCATCACCACGGCCTTCAACGTGCCGCAGGTCGCCTTTCAGTTGGTGCTGCTGGGCGCGGCGCTCGTTGCGTAGACCGAGTCGGTCATCGCGACTTCGCGAGGCGTGTCGAGCTCGCGGATCCACCGCACCACTTCACGTTCACCGGTCTTGCCCCCGTCGAGCAGTTCCTGAAACGCGTAGCGCGTAGCCTTCATGGCCTGGTTCTCTTCGCCCAGCTTCTTGAGAAAGTGGGAAAGAGCACGGACCCGAAGCGACGGTAGAAAGTGACGAGTTGCGTTGAGCTCATGCGGTGTTGTCGGCTCGGCCCCTGATCCGTTCCGCCCCGTGATGACACCGATTGCGCCACCGCAAGTCATTTAGATCGCCTCGTTTTTCGTCATGTGGCTCGCCCTGATGGTGCTGACGGCCGTGTCGGCCGCAGACAAACCGAAGCTCGCGGTGCTCGACGTACAACCCGTGGGCGTGGAGCCAGCTCAAGCCGTCGCCCTCGGGGAAGCCATCACTCAGCAGCTAAGCCGTCGCGGCTTCTTCGACGTGATCACCTCGAGCGACATCCGCACTCTGCTCGGGGCCGAACGCCAACGGCAACTGCTGGGCTGCGGTGACACCAACTGCACCGCCGAGCTCTCTGGCGCATTGGGCGCTCGCTTCATCTTGCAGAGCACGCTGACCCGGTTGGGCGACTCGTTGCAGCTCTCGTTGCAGATGCTCGACTCGAACAAGGCGCAGACCGTGGCGCGCAGCGTTCGGCTCGCCAGCAACGTGAAGCAATTGGCCGAGGTGTTGCCCTGGGCGCTCGCCGAGGCCACCGCCACGCCAATGCCCCCTTCGCCCAGCAAGGCGCTTCCGTGGAGCTTGATTGGCGTCGGCGCCGCAGCCTTCGCGGGCGGGGGCGTCGTCGCCATCGACGGCTTCAGCCGGGAGCGCGCGCTGCGGGCTGAACTCGATCCCACGACCGGCGTGTTCAAGACGCGCGCGGTGTACGTCGAGGAGATCGAGGTCATCGCGCGCAATAAAGCCGTCGGCATTTCTCTGCTGGCCGGAGGCGCGGCGCTCATCGGCCTGGGCGTGTTCCTTTTTCCCAAAGATCCAGGCGGCAGTTCGCTCGCGCTGCTGCCCACGGGCAATGGAGCCGTGCTGGTGGGAGGTTTTCCGTGAAGTGCCTGCTCCTGCTGTGCGGTTGCCTCTCGCTGGTCGCCTGCCGAGCCATCACGCTCGAGGATTTCGATCGTCCATACGCTTGCGATCGCGGCGGAGGGGATGGAGGTCAGCAGTGCTCGCGCGGCTGGTCGTGCGGCTTCGATGATCGCTGCTTCGACCGGGTCACCGATGGAGGCCAGCTCGTCGAAACCCGGCGTTGTACCATCGACGACCAGTGCCCCGATGGTTGGCAGTGCGGGCAGGAGGTCGAGGCGGAGCGGCACTGCCAACAGCGTGGCGTGGGCGCTGCTTCTCCGTGTGCGGGTGACGACGGCTGCCAGGCGACGTGGCGCTGCAGCGTGCAGCACCGCTGCTTCGATCCCACCGATGTCGATGGCGGCACCGCGCGTGATTGCACCCTCGATGCGCAGTGCCCGAACGCGTATCGCTGCGGCGAGCTGGTCGACGGTAGACAAAACTGCTTGGCGATCGGCGTGGCAGCGGAATCGCCCTGCAACACGGACCGAGGCTGTGAAGCCGCCTACCGCTGCGACACGTCAGCGCTTCACTGCGTCGCGGTGAGCGACGTCATCACCACGGGCAACACCTCGATCCTCACCGCCGTCGAGCTGAACCCACGCGTGCACGAGCCCGCGCCGCTCGCGTTCGCGATGACCCGCCTCACCTCGGTGCCCACGGGGTTCGCGGGTGGCCCGCGCGATGGTGACCAGGGTGTGATGTTCGCCAGCGCGCTGGCCGACGGCGGTCTGCGGGTCACCACGCAGCTACGCTCGGAAGCCGGAGCGCAGGTGCTCTTCGAGCGGGTCTACCCGCTGCCGGGGGCAGTGACCGCGCTGACCGATCTCGCCGTCACCTCTGAAGGGCCTGCGGTGCGCTTCGCCGATGGCGGTGCTTTTCGGTTGTCGATCTCTGACGGAGGCGTCTGGCAGCCTCTTCCCGGCCCCGTGGACTTCTTGCGTCAGCGCGACCCGCTCGAGCCTCGCATCGGCAGCACCGGGCTCGTGAGCGTCAGCGGCTCCGTGATCACCGTCGACGGCTTCGATGCGGGCTTCCTGTTTCCCTTCAGAGTGCGCGAGGTGGTGGCGGCGCGCGACGCCATCTACGGGCTGACCGAGACCGGCTTGTATCGAACTTCAGATGCAGGCCTGACGCCCCTCGTCACCTTCGGGCCCGTCATCTCGCTCATCAACCTCAACGTGCCCTCGCGCGGGGTGTCGGCCGGCTACCTCAGCTCGCCGCAGGGCCCCAGCTCTCAGTTGGCGCTCTTTGCCGAAGTGCGCCGGCCCAACGGCATCTTCGGTGTGATGAACGTCTTCGAGGCGGGACCGGGGTGGGAGACCGCACCCAGCTATTCTGCCTGTCCCGACGGAGGCAGCCCCCTTCAATCGAGCTTCGATGCAGATGACGAAGAAATGGGGCGTGCGCTGCTCGTGGCCCGCTGCGCCACTCAGACCGGCTCGAGCTTTCCAGTGCAGATCAGACCGCGAAACGTGGCCGACATTCGCGGGCTCATCGAAGATCAAACTCCGTTTCGTGCGGGCCTCGTGACGCAACGAAGTGCGCCGTTCGTTCGAGCGCACGCTGGAGGCGATGGCCGCGTCTGGTATGCACCCGATCCTGATCAGCGCGCGCGCCTGGGCCGGGTCCCGCTGCGGCCGGTGCTGCTCGATCGCCAGCCCGACACGTTGATCAGCTTCATCGACGGGGCGGTGGGTAGCGCCCGGGTGTTCGCCCAGGTCAATGGTGAGATCTACACCGCTGATCCCTTCGGCGGCTTCGTCTCGCAGATGGAGCCCGCGTCGATCCGCTTGATATCGATCATTCCCAGCAAGAATTGGATCGTGGCCAGCGCAGGGCTGCTCGCGGTGGAAGACGGCTCGCCCCGGTTGATCGCCACTGTGTCCGGCACCACCTTTTCCGCGCCCGCCACCGGCGTCACCGCGCAGGTGCAGATCGGCAATCTGCTGCACGACGTGGTGTTGGTTGCGTCAGGTGACACCATCTGGTTTGCCGACGTCACCGAGGCGCAGGCGGGGCCCTTCGCGCAACCGGCACTTTTTTCCCGCGTGCTCGTGCCCGTGCCCGGGGTCGCGCTGCGATCGCTGACGCTGGTGCCTCCCCGTACCGGCCTCATCGAGGGCTTCCTCACCACCAGCACCACCAACTTCCGCATCGATACGCAGGATCTCGTGCGCTGGTCGCTCACCCCCGTGGCCACGCCGCCCGAGTTGCTCTCTTTGCCGCTGGAGGTCTGGGCAGAACCCGACGCAGGCCAGGGGCGCACGGGGTTTGGCGATGGCCGCGTGTGGTCATTGCCCATCATGGTGCCGCTCACCTCGCCGCTCGTCGCGCGCGACGGTGGAACGCTGGCCGCCAGCGACTTCGGCCGCAAGTGTGGTGATGTCTTCACCGTCACCACCGAAGGGCTCTTCCGCGCCGAGGCTGTTTCCGACGGCGGCTTGCCGGGCTGGGTGAAGGTGAGCGTGCCGGTGAGTTTCGAGTCCACCGAGTCGTTGCGGCTCTACGAGACGCGCGACGTGGTCGACCGGCTTTTCATCGGCACGAAGACGGGTCAGATCGTCGAGGTCACCTCCTCCTGCCGGTGATCCTCGAGTAGTAAGGCGCTCCGCCATGCGCCTCTTGCTGCTGACCCTGCCCGTCGTGTTGTTTGCTTGCGGTCCTGTGCCGGTCCCGGTGCCCGATGCGGGGCCACTGGGGTGCCGCGACACCTCGAAGACGCCCGCGAACCTCGTCGAGAACGGCGCGTTCGAGTGTGACACCTCACCCCTCGAGTGGAGCGCGGTCTACGGCACCTTCGAGACCGTCGGCACAGGCCGCTCAGGCCGGGCGGGGCAGATCACCGTCAACCCCGCCGGTGGCCGCTTCGCCTACAGCAAGGAGTTCGCCGTCGAGGCCGGCAATAAGACGTTCTGCTTCAGCGCATACCTCAAGGGCACGGCCCCCTTCATGCGCCTGCGCGTGCTGCGGGTCTTCAGCGGCAGCGTGCAAGAGGTGGCCTTCTCCGAGCAGGTCTTTCCCGACTTCAGGAAGATCCCCACGTTGAAGGTCACCAACGACAACGCCCCGAAACTGCAGCTGGTCTTCGAAGCGCAGACCAACCGGAGCGACGGCATGAACGCCACGACCGGCCAAACTCTGGTGATCGACGACGTCGACGTCTGGGAGAGCGCTGCCAACTGCAGTGAGACGCGCTGAAGGGCCTTCGACGCCGCTCAGGGTAGGCATCAGATTGGCTGCTCCAAACCCCTGCAATTCCCTTGGAACCATGGGGGCGCTGTGACAGATGACAAGTCGATCGGACGCAGATTTTGGCGCGCGTCGTTGGAGTCATCGCATGCACCGAATGAAGAAGTCGCACGCTGCTGCCCTCGGCTTGATGCTGCTCGTCGCGTCGAGCGGCTGCAAACCCGATGGCGCGAAGCAGACGTTGCCGGGTCACGAGCTCTATGCCGCGTGCAAGTCGTGCCACGGTGGGCAGGGTTACGGGCAGCAGAACATCGCCGCCCCCGCCATCGCGGGCCTGCCGGTCTGGTACGTCGAGGCGCAACTCGTCAAGTACCGGTCGGGCATTCGCGGCGCGCACCCTGACGACTACGAGGGCCTGCGCATGCGCCCCATGTCGCAGCAGATGATGGACACCGGTGAGGTGAAGTCCGTCGCTGCCTACGTCGCGGCGATGCCCCCCATGAAGCAGCCGCCCACGCTGCAGGGTGCCGACGCCACCGCGGGCGTTGGCGCCTATGCAGTGTGCAGCGCCTGTCACGGCCCCGAGGGCAAGGGCAACCAGGCGCTCAACGCGCCGCCCCTCGCCGGGCAGCACGACTGGTACCTGGTCAGCCAGCTCAAGAAGTTCAAGTCGGGCCTCCGGGGGGTACACCCCAAAGACATCACTGGCGCTCAGATGCGCCCGATGTCGATGACGCTGGCCGATGAGCAGGCGATGAAGAACGTCGTGGCCCACATCTCTACGTTGGCGAAGTGAGGCGGAATTTTATGGCCGATGAAACGAACCCCGAAGCCTTGTCGACGATCATCTTCCTCCTCACCGCGGGCGGCGCGATTGCCTTCGCCGCGGTGGTCGCCTTCTTCGTCCTGAGCTGAAATCATGATCAGCAAATACGTCCCCTCCGTTTCGAGCTTCTCCAACGACATCGACAGCCTGATCTGGCTCGTCACCGTCATCGTCGGCTCCTGGTTCCTGCTGGCCGAGGGGGTGCTGTTCTACTTGATCATTCGCTACACCGCGCAAGACGGGGTGAAGGCGAAGTACATCACCGGCGAAGACCCCAAGGAAAAGCGCTGGGTCGCGTGGCCGCACTACCTGACGCTCGGCTTCGACGTGTGGATCATCGTGGCCGCCATTCAGGTCTGGCAGAACGTGAAGCAGACGATGCCGCAGGCCGACGAGACGGTGCGGGTCATCGCGCAGCAGTGGGCGTGGACCTTCGTGCACCCCGGCGCCGACGGCAAGCTCGACACCAGCGACGACATTCGCCTGGTCGACGAGCTGCACGTCGAGAAGGGCAAGACGTACCACTTCGAGCTGAACAGCCGCGACGTGCTCCACAGCTTCTCGGTGCCCGTCTTCCGCCTGAAGCAAGACATCATTCCCGGTCGCACCATTCGCGGCTGGTTCAAGCCCACCCAGACCGGCCACTTCGACATTCAGTGCACGGAAATCTGCGGCATCGGTCATGCCCTCATGCCCGGGCGCATCATCATCGAGACCACTGAAGATCACGCTGCCTGGGTGATGTCGAAGACCCCGGCCTCGGCGTCGCTGACGGTGCCGTCGACGCAGGTTGGAGGAATGCCATGAGCAGCACCGCAACGCCCCTGAAGGAAGAGACCCACGGGCACGACGCTCACGGGCACGATGCGCACGGGCACGATGCGCACGCGCACCACCCCGAGCAGAACTTCTTCATGAAGTACCTGTGGTCGACCGACCACAAGATCATCGGCATGCAGTACCTGTTCACCGGCATGTTCATGGCGCTCATCGGTGGTTTCACTGTGTACGCCTTTCGCATGCAGCAGGCTTTCCCCGGCATGTCGATTCCCGGGTATGGCCGCGTCACCGCCACCGACTACAACGCGCTCGTCACCACGCACGGCTCGGTGATGATCTTCTGGGTGGCGATGCCCGTGTTGATCGCCGCGCTGGGGAACTACCTCATTCCCCTGATGATTGGCTGCGACGACATGGTCTTCCCGCGGCTCAACCGCTTGAGCTACCAGATCTTCCTCGTCAGCGTGATCGTGCTCATCGCCTCGTTCTTCGTCGAAGGCGGCGCGTTCGGCGGCGCGTGGACGAGCTACCCCCCGCTGTCGGCCAAGGCTCAATACAACCTGACGCCGCTGGGCGCGCCCATGTGGCTGCTCGCGGTCGCGCTCGAGTTCGCCGCCTTCCTCATGGGCGGCATCAACTTCGTCACCACCGTGATGAACAGCCGCGCGCCGGGCATGAAGATGTTCGATGTGCCCATCGTGGTCTGGTCGATCATCATCGCGTCGATCCTCTTCATGGCCTCGGTCGGTCCGTTGATCGCAGGCGCCGTGATGCTGCTGTTCGACCAGACCCTGGGGACCGCGTTCTTCGACCCCACCAAGGGCGGAGACCCGGTGCTCTGGCAGCACCTGTTCTGGTTCTTCGGTCACCCTGAAGTGTACGTGGTGCTGTTGCCGGCGATGGGCATCGTGGCCGAGGTCATCTCGACCTTCAGCCGCAAGAAGCTCTTCGCTTACAAGACGGTGCTCTACACGATGATCGGTACGGGAGCGCTCTCGTTCTTCGTCTGGGCGCACCACCAGTTCATCGCCGGCATCGACCCCCGCATGGCGAACATCTTCAGCGTCACCACGCTGCTCATCTCGATTCCCGTCGCCGAGATGCTCTTCGTCTACATCGCCACGCTGTACGGCGGCTCGATTCGCCTCACCACGCCGATGCTCTGGGCGTTGGCGTTCATCGGCGAGTTCCTGCTCGGCGGCGTGACCGGCATCTTCCTGGGCTCATCGGGCGCCGACATCTACTTCCACGACACGTACTTCGTGCTGGCGCACTTCCACTACACGTTCTTCCCCATCGCCTTCATCGCGGTGTTCGCGGCGATGACCTACTGGTTCCCCAAGATGTTCGGCCGGTACATGAACGAGGCGTGGGGCAAGGTGCACTTCTGGGGCACCATCGTGGCCTTCAACTTCATCTTCATTCCGCTCTTCCTCCTCGGAGCCCGCGGCGATCACCGCCGCATCTTCGACTACACGCACTTCCCCGACCTGATGAAGCCGGGCATGCAGGATCTGCGAATCCTGGCGACGCTCTCGCTGGTGGTGCTCCTGGCGTTCCAGGTCATCTTTCTGGTGAACTTCTTTCTGAGCATGGTGAAGGGCGAGAAAGCCCCCGCCAACCCGTGGAAGGCGAACACCCTCGAGTGGGTCGCGCCGTCGCCCCCGCCCCACGGCAACTTCCCCGAGGGTCTGCCCACCGTGCACCGTGGGCCCTACGAATACAGCCACCCCGACCGCCAGGATGATTACTGGCCCCAGAACGCGAGCTGACCGCCATGAGCTCTTTCCCCAGACCCATCGCGACGACCCGAAGTGCGACCGGCATCTCCACGGGCAAGCTGGCCGTGTGGTGGCTGATCGCCTCTGAGATCGTCATCTTCGGCGGCGTGCTCGGCAGCTACCTGATGCACCGCATCGGGCACCCGGAGTGGGCCAGCCAGGCTGCGCACACCAACACCGTGTTCGGCGCGGTGAACACCTTCGTGCTGCTGACCTCGTCGCTGTTCGCCGTGATGGCGCACCAGGCGGCCGATCAGAAAGACGGCAAGAAGGCGGCGAAGTTTCTCTACCTGACCACGTTGGGCGCGGTGATCTTCCTCATCATCAAGTCGGTGGAGTGGACCGGCGAAATTCAGCACGGGTTCACCATCACCTCGCACACCTTCTGGTCGTTCTATTACACGGCCGCCGGCATCCACGGTGTGCACGTCATCGTCGGCGCGATCATCATGCTGGTGATCGCCAGCGACGCGAAGAAGGGCGTCGACCTGCAGCGCGTCGAGGCCGTGGGCCTGTACTGGCACTTCGTCGACATCGTGTGGATCTTCCTCTTCCCGCTTCTCTACATCGCCAAGTGAGCCGCCATGTCAGCTGACGCCACGATTCCTCATGACGCTGCTCACGGCGGCGGTCACACCACCCACCACTACCCCTACGTGAAGATCTGGGGCGTGCTGCTGGTGCTGCTCATGCTGTCGATTCTCGGCCCCATGCTGGGCCACCCGATCGTCACGTTGATCACCGCCTTCGGCATCGCCTTCGTGAAGGCGTTCATCGTCATCAAGTACTTCATGCACTTGACGGTCGAGAAAAAGTACATCGGCTTCCTGCTCCTGACGATGGTCGCGTTCATGCTCGTCTTCGTCGGCGGCGTCTCGCCCGACGTGATGAAGCACGAAGGCCAGCGCTGGGTGAACCACGCGGCGCAAGACGTGGTCACCAAGGGCCTGGCGGCCGACAAGGCCAACGAAGGTCACGAGGGCAAGCACGAGTGATGGCTCAAGGCGCCACGGTCTCGCGTCTCCCGGTGAGGACGAAGGGTCCTCCCGTCATCTCGAGCGCCGTGCTCGGCACTTTGTTCTTCGTCGTGGCCGAGGTGATGTTCTTCTCGGGCGCCATCTCGGCCTTCACCATCAGCCGCTCCGGTGCGTTGCCCGGAACGTGGCCGATGCCGGGGCAGCCGCGGTTGCCCGCTGAAGCGACCCTGCTCAACACGGCGCTGCTGCTGCTCAGCGGCATCGTCTTGGTGGTGGCGCACCAGCTGTACCGAAAGAAGAGCCCCATCGCGCACTGGGTGACGCTGTGTGCGTGGGCGCTGGGCGCCAGTTTCGTGGGGCTCCAGGGCGTGGAGTGGGCGGGCCTGCTGTCGCAAGGCCTCACGCTGACCTCGAGCCCGCTGGGCAGCTTCTTCTATTTGATCGTCGGCTCGCACGCCGTGCACGCGGTCGTCGCGCTCATCGCGCTGGGCTTCGCGTGGCTGCAGATGGCGCGCAACAAGCTCGCCCCCGGCCTGTTCTTCGGCGCGCAGACCTTCTGGTACTTCGTGGTGCTGCTGTGGCCCGTCATCTACCTGCGGGTGTATTTCTGATGATCACGCGCGCTGGTTTTATTGCTCGCTTTGCCTCGGCGCATCTTCCGCTGCGCTCCAGCTGCGCTCGCCCAGCGTTCCGCTGGATCGGCTTCGCTCGGGTGACGTCGCTGCTCCTGGCCTCGCCCGCGTTCGCCTGCGCGGTGTGTGGAGCGGGTGAAGATGATCCTTCGCGCACCTCGTACATCGGGATGACCATCATCATTTCGTTGCTCCCGCTGGGCATGCTGGGCGGCATCGTGGGCTACGTGTTCATGAAGTCGCGTGAGCCGGCGCCCAGCGAAGCAGACAGGGTCGAGCCGTAGCCGTCGCCGCTCCTTGTGGACATAATGGCCATATGGACGTCTCGGTCAGAAAGCTGAAGGACCACCTCAGCGCGTACCTTCGACGCGTTCAGGCTGGCGAGGCCGTCATCGTCACCGACCACGGGCGGCCGGTCGCTGCGTTGGTCTCTCTCTCTCCTCAGGCTGACTCTCCCTCCGCACGGCTCGCGCAGCTGGAGGCGTCGGGTGAAGTCACCGCACCGACGAGCACCGTCTTCGAGAAGGTGAAGCGGTCTGTCGTGCGAGGCAAGAGCGTGTCGAGCACGCTGCTCAGTGACCGCGGGTGATTCACTTCCTCGACTCGAGTGCCCTCGTGAAGCGGTACGTCGAGGAAGCAGGGAGCGCGGTGATCGCGCTTCTCTTTCGTGGGAAGAAGATGCTCGCGGTTAGCCGCCTTGCTGAGGTCGAAGTGCCCCTCGCCCTGGCGAAGCGCGCCCGGCGGGGCGACTTGAAGGAGGCAGAGGCCCGCGCCCATGGTGAGCACGTGCTCCGTGACCTGAAGAGCATGCGGGTGGCCGAACTTCGCCAACGCACGTTCGAACACGCCCGCGAACTGGGCTGGGCTCATGGGCTGCGCGCGAATGACGCGCTCCAGCTCGCATCTGCCAGCCGATTGAAGACTGATACGGGCATGTCGCTCACCTTCTGGTGCGCCGACGAGGGCCTCAATCAGGCCGCCCGAGCCGAAGGACTTCGGGTAGGTCTCCTCTCGTGAGCACGGAGCCGAAGAAGCCGTTCTGGAAGAACCCGTATTTGATCGGGTTCCTCATCGGCGCCACCTTCCTCACCATTCTCCCGCTGATGCAGCGCCAGTTCCTCAAGGCGCCGCCGCCCCTGCGTCAGCTCACCGCGTGGGATGTGCCGTCGTTGAGCGGCGCGCCCGTTTCGACCGCCGCGCTCGCCGGCAAGGTGGTGCTGGCCACCACCGAGGTGGGTGTCTGCGACCCCGCCTGTCTCGAGCGCCAGAAGACCTTCGGCCTCGCGGTGCGCCACGTCGACGATCTCGGCGAGAAGGTGGTGCTGGTCACCCTGGTCGGCGAGCAAGCCACCGCTGGCCTGCTGGAGCTGATTCAGACGGCCACCCCTGCCTGGCGCTTCGCCGGGGGCACCGATGCTCACCTCGAGCCGCTCCTGGGCCAGCTGCAGCTCGGGCTCGACCAGTTTCTCGAGCCGCCCAGCGCGAACTTCGCGAAGGCGCATGTGATCGTCCTGATTGATCAGAACGATGCAGTGCGCGGGTATTGGATGAATGACGGGGCAGGGCGGGGAAACTCGATCAACGCAGCTCGGCTGCTGGCCAAGCACGGCCCGACGCCCTGAGTCGCAATCAGAAGTGAGCACTCGCAGAAGCTGCGCTCGGTGTGGGTCTTCGCACCCTCAAGCGCTCAGAAATAGATGTTGTTCCCGCAGCACGGATTCGGTACGTGCCGCCACCTCCAAGAGGTCGACACCATGGCTCAGATTTTCCCCCGGTGGACCAATCAGACCCCCCGGCTCGTTACTCTCGGCGCGCTCACAGGGCTCGCGGCGCTGACCTTCGCGCTCTATTGGTGGGCCTCGCCGTATCACACCGACGTCGGCTATCAGCCCAAACAACCCGTCGCGTACAGCCACGCGCTGCACGCAGGCGAGCTGAAGATGGATTGCCGCTATTGCCACGTCAACGCAGAGCGCGGCGCTTCGGCCGGCGTTCCCCCGACGGCGACGTGCATGAACTGCCACGCCCAGGTGAAGAAGGGCTCGGAGCAGCTCAAGCCCGTCTACGACTCGTGGCTCGACGGCAAGGGCGACAAGAGCATCGAGTGGGTGCGCATTCACAAGCTGCCCGACTACGCGTACTTCAACCACTCCGCGCACCTCGGCGTGGGCGTCGGTGAGAACCGCGCCGCCATCGGCTGCGAGACCTGCCACGGTCGCATCGACCAGATGGTCGTCGTTCGCCAGGCACAGCCGCTCTCGATGGGCTGGTGCATCGATTGCCACAGCAACCCGGGCCCGAACCTGCGCCCCACCGACGCGGTCACCAAGATGGGCTGGAGCGCCGACCTCGACTGGCAAGAGACCCAGAAGCGCATCGCCGCGACGCTCAACCCGCCGGGCTCGTTGTCGGGCGCGCAGAAGTTCGTCGACGGCCACTACAAAACGTACGCGACGGCCGGCTGCACCGGCTGCCACCGCTGAAGCTGTGAAGGAGCGAAAGTCATGAAGAAGGATCCTTACGCGCCGCTTCGCGACTCGATGACGCAGCAGCCGGAGTACTGGCGCTCGCTCGAGCACCGCAGCAACGACGAGTCGGTCAGCAAGACCATCGACCTCGAGTTCCCCACCGGCATCACCACGCCCTCAGGCTTCAACCGCCGCGACGCGATGAAGCTGGCCGGTGCGTCGGTCGCGCTGAGTTCACTTGCGGGCTGCGAGAAGCTGCGCCGCGACCCCGACGAGATTCTTCCCTTCGTGCGCTCGCCTGAGAAGTACGTCGCCGGCAACTCGCTGATGTACGCGACCGCCGCGATGCGCTCCGAAGGCGCCATCGGCCTGCTCGCTGAGCAGAACGACGGCCGCCCCACCAAGCTCGAAGGCAACCCGCTGCACCCGTCGACCCTGGGCGCGAGCGACACCTGGGCCCAGGCCGAGATCCTCAAGCTCTACGACCCCGAGCGCGCCAAGTCGCCGCTCAAGGCCGGCGTCGCCGCCAAGTGGGCAGAGTGGGATGCCTTCGCCAAAGAGAAGCTCGCCCAGCACGTGACTGACCAGGGCAAGGGCCTCGCCTTCCTGGTCGAAGAAGAATCGGGCCCCACGTTCGAGCGCCTGCTGGCGAAGCTGCCCCAGGCGAAGGTCGTTCGGTTCGACCCGCTCTCGCCTGACAACGCCATTCAGGGCGCGCAGCTCGCGTTCGGCCCCGGCGCCCGCGCGCACTACGACCTGACCAACGCGAAGGTCGTCTTCTCGCTCGAGTCCGACTTCCTCCTCACCGGCCCCGACCACCTCAAGCTGGCGCGCCAGTTCGGTGCGACCCGCGCGGTGCTCAAGCAGGAAGACGCGGCCAGGATGATCCGCCTCTACGTGGCGGAAGCGGGCTTCAGCAACACCGGCACCAACGCGGACCACCGCGTGCGCATCAGCTCGGCCGAAGGCGTCAACGTGCTCAAGGCCCTCGCGCTCGAGCTCGGCCTCGCCGAACTCGCCGCGGGTGGCGCGCAGCTCAGCGACGTGCAGAAGAAGTTCGTCGCGGGCCTCGGCAAGGATCTGACCGCGAACAAGGGCACCTCGGCGATCTTCGTCGGTGAGACCCAGCCGGCCGCCGTTCACGCGCTGGGTCACGCCCTCAACGCCGCGCTGGGCAACATCCCCGCGACGATGAAGGTCAGCTTCTCCGAGGCGCCCGTCGCGCGCGTCGGCATGCACGAGCAGCTCGAGGCGCTGGTGAAGAGCCTCGGCACCCAGACCACCACCGTGGTCACCTTCGACGGCAACCCGCTCTACACGGCTCCGGGCTCGCTCAAGCTGGGCGAGGCGCTCGGCAAGGTCACCTTCGTACACGCAGGCGTGCTCCCCGAAGAATCGGGGCTCAAGGCCACCTGGCACCTGCCCACCGCGCACTTCCTCGAGTCGTGGGGCGACGCGCGTGGTTGGGATGGCACCGCCAGCCTGGTGCAGCCGCTGATTCTCCCGATTCACGGCGCTCGCGCCGCGGTCTGCGTGCTCGCGCAGCTCGTCGGCGAGACCGAGACGTCTGATCGCAAGCTGGTCGAGCAGACCTGGCTGGGTAAGCAGCTGGCCGACGTGAAGGCCTGGCGCAAGGCGCTGCACGACGGCGTGATTCCCAACACCGCGCGCGCCGCGGCGGGTGCCGAAGTGAAGACCGCTGACGTGGTGGCTGCCGTGGCCACCGTGAAGGCTGTCACCGTCCGTAAGGACGCCCTCGAGTTCATCGCGGTCGACGGTCACCTGAAAGACGGCCGGCTCTCCAACGTGTCGTGGCTGATGGAGCTGCCCGACTCGATGAGCAAGCTGTGCTGGGACAACGCGGCGATGATTTCGCCCGCGCTCGCCAAGGAACTGGGCATCGGCAGCGGCGTGGTGAAGAACCGCTACGACGCCGAAGTGGTCGAGCTGAGCGTCGAAGGCCGCACCATCAAGGCGCCGACCTTCGTGCTGCCCGGCCTGGCTGATTATTCGGTGGTGATGACGCGCGGCTATGGCCGCACCTTTGGCCACGTCGCCACCGGCGTCGGCACCGACGTGCACCCGCTGCTGGGCACCACCGGGTCGGTGGTGCAGGGCGTCAAGCTCACCAAGACGGGCACGGTGCAGATCCTCGCCTCGACGCAGGATCACTTCAGCGTCCCCGGCAACCCGCTCAAGGAACTCTCGTTCGCGCAGATGTCGGCTGCGACCGCGGGTTCGCGAGATCGTGAGCTGGGCCTCGGCAACCCCGGCGACAGCGCGTACCGCCCGCTGTTCCGCTCGGCGACCGCAAGCACGTACCAGAAAGACGGCGCCGCCTTCGCGCACGTCGGTGACATCCCCCAGAACCTGGTCACGCTGGGCACGCCGAAGAACCGCCCCAGCAAGCCCATTCAGCCGCACACCGAAATCGTCTACGAAGGCCAGCAGTGGGGCATGGTCATCGACCTGTCTTCCTGCACCGGCTGCAACGTGTGCGCGATCGCCTGCGTCGCCGAGAACAACATTCCGGTGGTCGGCCGCGAGCAGGTGTTGCTCGGCCGCGAGATGCACTGGATCCGCGTCGACCGGTACTTCAGCGGCGACGTCGAGCAGCCCCGCGCGCTGCACCAGCCGTTGGCCTGCCAGCACTGCGAGAACGCCCCGTGCGAGCCGGTCTGCCCGGTGGCCGCCACGGTGCACGACGAAGAAGGCCTCAACGGCATGGCTTACAACCGGTGCATCGGCACCCGGTACTGCGCCAACAACTGCCCCTTCAAGGTGCGCCGCTTCAACTACCTCGACTTCACCCACACGGGCGATTTCTACGTCGAGCCCGAGTGGAAAGAGCGCATGAAGACGCTCAAGCTGCAGCGCAACCCCGACGTCACGGTGCGCTACCGCGGCGTGATGGAAAAGTGCACCTTCTGCACTCAGCGCGTCGAAGAGGCGAAGGTCTCTGCCAAGCGCGCGGGCGACGATCGCAAGAAGCTGCCCGACGGCGCGGTGACGCCGGCCTGCGCCCAGGCGTGCCCCACCCAGGCCATCACGTTCGGCAACATCAACGACCTCGAGTCGCGCGTCGCGAAGCTCAAGCAGAGTGAGCGCAACTACGAGCTGCTGCAGGAACTCAACGTTCGCCCGCGCACCACGTACCTCGCGCGCGTTCGCAACGAGAACGAGGAGCTCGCCTGATGAGCACGCAAACCAACACCGTCACGCTGCCCGACGACATCAAGCTGCGCGGAGACGTGGTGCTTCCCGACCCCGTCGTCGGTCGTGAAGCGCTCGTACGCGGTCCCCACGACTTTCACGCCGTCACCGAGATGGTGTGCAGGGTCAACGAGGCGCCGCTCAAGGCGACCCCCAAGCCGTTCTTGTTCGGCCTCGCGCTGGCGGCTTCTGGCCTCGCGATGTTCGGCGGCTACGTCGGCTACCTGCTCTGGGAAGGCCCCGGCATCTGGGGCAACAACAACCCGGTCGGTTGGGCGTGGGACATCGTCAACTTCGTGTTCTGGGTCGGCATCGGCCACGCTGGCACGCTGATCAGCGCGATCCTCTATCTCTTCCGCCAGAAGTGGCGCACCTCGATCAACCGCTACGCCGAGGCGATGACCATCTTCGCCGTCATCGCGGCGAGTAGCTGCGTGGCGCTCCATACCGGCCGCGTGTGGATGGACTATTACCTCTTCCCCATCCCCAACCAGATGGGCCTCTGGCCGAACTTCCGCAGCCCGCTGGAGTGGGACGTGTTCGCCGTGAACACGTACTTCCTGGTCTCGCTGCTGTTCTGGTTCACCGGCCTCGTGCCCGACTTCGCCACCCTGCGTGACCGCGCCACCGTGCGTTGGCGCCAGGTGTTCTACGGCGCGCTGTCGCTGGGCTGGCGCGGCTCGATGCGCCACTGGCAGACCTACGAAAAGGCGTACCAGATTCTCGCGGCCTTCTCGGCGCCGCTGGTGCTCTCGGTGCACACCATCGTCTCGTTCGACTTCGCCGTCTCGCAACTGCCGGGCTGGCACACCACCATCTTCCCGCCGTACTTCGTGGCCGGCGCCGTGTTCTCGGGCTTCGCGATGGTGCAGACGCTGATGCTGCCTGCGCGTCACTGGCTGGGCCTCAAAGACCTGGTGACCGCCAAGCACATCGAGAACATCAACAAGATCATTCTCGTGACGGGTTCGCTCGTCGGCTACGCCTACGCGATGGAGTTCTTCGTCGCTGCCTACTCGGGCAATGACTACGAAGGCTTCACGTTCTTGAACCGCATGGGCGGCCCGTACTGGTGGGCCTATTGGATCATGGTCAGCTGCAACGTGATCACGCCCCAGCTCTTCTGGTTCCGGAAGATCCGCACCTCGGCGGCGTGGAGCTTCTGCCTCGCGTTCTTCGTGAACATCGGCATGTGGTTCGAGCGCTTCGTCATCACCGTGACCTCGCTCCACCGCGACGCGCTGGTCTCGAGCTGGGACTACTTCGTGCCGGTCACCGAGGTGTTCTACCTCGTGGGCACCTTCGGCCTGTTCTTCACCTTGTTCCTCCTCTTCATTCGCTTCTTCCCGGTCATCGCGATGTCCGAAGTGAAGATGGTGATGCCGCAGGCCGACCCGCACTGGGAAGGCTACAGCCGTGAAGGTGAACACCACGCTGTCCCCGCGGCCGCTTCGGGAGGTCACTCATGAGCACCAGGAATCTGTGGGGCGTGCTGGCTCAGTACGAGAACCCGTACACCGTCACCAAGGGCTGCGAGGCCGTTCGCGACGCGGGCTACAGCGAGTGGGACGCCTGCGTTCCGTTTCCCGTGCACGGCCTGGATCGTGCGATGGGCCTCAAGCCCTCGAAGCTTCCGTGGATCGTGCTGGCCGTGGGCATCGCTGGCAGCTGCGGCGCGTTGTTCTTCGAGACATGGGCGATGGGCTATGCGTACCCGTTCGTGGTGGGCGGCAAGCCGCTCTTCTCGCTGCCAGCGTTCGTGCCCGTCTGGTACGAGTTGACCGTTCTGTCGAGCTGCGTGACCGCGTTCCTCGCGAACTGGATCCTCAACGGTCTGCCGCGCCCGAATCACCCGGCGTTCGCCAGCAAGGCCTTCGAGCGCGTGACCGACGATAAATTTTTCATCATGGTCGAGGCGACTGATCCCAAGTTCGATCTCGAGAAGACGAAGGCGCTGCTCCAGAGCACAGGCGCGACCCTCGTCGAGGAGTTGGAGCCGTGAAGAATCTCAAGCTTTCAGCGCTTTCAGTCGTCGTGCTCCTCGGCGGTTGCCGCGGTTGGGACACCGAAGAGCGGCCGATTCATCTCATCAAGAACATGGACACCCAGGAGAAGGGCAAGGCGTACCGCCGCGACTCCACGGGTCTGTTCGCTGATGGCCGCATGTCGCGCTTGCCTGTGGAAGGCACCATCGCGCAGGGCCAGCTGGTCGAAGATTTCCAGTTCGACGAGGGCGTCGACGAGGCGGCTGAGCCCACGCCCACCAAGTCCTTCCCCGCCAGCGTCACGAGCAGCATGGAGTCGAGCGTCGCGCGTGGTCAGAACCGGTACCAGATCTACTGCACGCCGTGTCACGGCCCTGCGCTGGACGGCAAGGGCACGGTCGCGGGTCTCGCGCTCGATGGTGGCCCGCGTCTGACGGTTGCGCCGCCCAGCCTGCACCTGGAGCGCATCGCCAAGGAGATGGTCGTCGGGAAGCTCTACTCGGCCATTCGCAACGGCGTGAACAACGGCAACATGCCCAGCTACGCGCCGCAGATCTCCACGGCGGATCGTTGGGCGATCGTCGCGTACGTGAAGAGCGAGCAGATGAAGAAGGACTCGTCGGTGCCGCTCGAGCCCGGTGGTGTGGCGGTGGTCGACGTGAAGGTCGCCAGCGCTGAAGCGGGCGCCTCGCTCTACAAGGCCAAGGGCTGCAACGCGTGTCACTCCATCGACGGCACCAAGATCGTCGGCCCGACCTTCAAGGGTATCTGGGGCCGCGTCGAGGGCACCAATGCGGGCGACGTCACCGTCGACCTCGCGTACCTCAAGGAGTCGATCCTCAACCCGATGGCGAAGATCGTGAACGGCTACCCGCCCGCCATGCCGCCGCAGCAGCTCAATGATCTCGAAATCGAGAGCATCGCGCTGTTCATGCAGACGCTGAAGTGATCAGAGGCCGACCGTGAGCCACGAAATCAAGAAGCCGGAAGACATTCAGATTCCCCCGTCGAGCTTCCTCGCGAAGCTGCCCATTCTGGGCGGCATCATGGCGGTCGCTGGCCTGGGCGCCACGTTGGGCTCGGCCTTCGGTGAGCACAAAGCGCGCGCGATGTTCAGCTACCTCTGGGCGTTCGAGACGGTGCTCGCGGTCGCGCTCGGCGGCCTGGGTTGGCTGCTGATCGATCACACCGTGCGCTCCGGTTGGGGTGTGGTGGTGCGCCGCTTCGTCGAGACCACGACGGCGACGTTGCCGGTGTTCATTCTGCTCTGGCTGCCGATCGGCTTCCTGGGTCTCCACGAGCTGTTCCCGTGGAGCCACGAGAGCGACCCTATCCTCCTGAAGAAGGCGTGGTTCTTGAGCCCGGGCTTCTGGTACGGCCGCTCGTTCTTCTACCTCGTGGTGTGGGCGGCGCTGGGCTGGTGGCTCTACTGCACCTCCATCAAGCAGGACTCGTTGTCGGGTGATGAGAATGCGCCGCAGCGCGAGAAGCTGATCCACACCATCCGCAAGGTGTGCGCGGCCGGCCTGCCCCTCTACGGCGTGACGCTCTCGTTCGGCGCGATCGACTGGCTGATGTCGCTCCAGCCGCACTGGTACTCGACCATCTTCGGCGTCTACTACTTCACCGCCGGCATCCTCGCGTTCTTCGCCTTCGTGACGCTGATGTCGATGGCGGCGCAGAGCTCGGGCGCGCTCAAGACGGCGATCAACACCGAGCACTTCCACGACCTCGGTAAGTTCATGTTCGGTTACACCATCTTCTGGGCGTACATCGCCTTCAGCCAGTTCGTGTTGATCTGGTACGCGAACATTCCGGAAGAGACCGAGTTCTACATGGTCCGCATGGAAGGCGGCTGGCAGTACATCTCGTACGGTCTGCCCGTGGCGCACTTCTTCGTGCCGTTCCTGTTCATGCTGTCGCGGCAGATCAAACGCAACCGCTCGTTCCTGGCCTTCGGCGCGATCTGGACGCTCGTCATGCACTGCGTCGACATCTACTGGCTGGTGATGCCGAACTACGGCGCGCACGGCGGCGGGCACCACGAGCCGCACCTCGCCCCGAGCTACCTCGACTTCACGGCGCTGCTGGGCATGACCGGCGTGTTCCTCGCGGTCTACGGCGTGCTCCTGAACCGGAACAAGGTCGTGGCCATCAACGACCCGCGGCTTCCCGAGTCGCTGGCGCACGAGAACTACTGATTCACTTGAACGTGTCGGCGGCGGAGCCTCGTCGACACGAGCAACACGACCGGCGCGACTGAGCCTCGCGCAATCAGTGGCATCTCGACTGCGCTCGCAGGGTTGAACCGTTCATCCCGAGCAGAGTCGAGGGATTACCTCGCCTTCGGGCTGTAAGTGCCCCCTCGACTGCGCTGGGGGAGACCGGTGATTGGAGTGATTTCTATTTCAGCCAACCCGCTCGATGCGAACGATGTGCTGCTCTCACTTTCCCTCGAGCTCGCTCCCCGACCGACGAGCTGACCTTCGCACCAAGTGGCCCCTCGACTGCCCTCGGGGTGAACGGTACGAAGCACCCCGGTCCTTCTGCCCGGAGTCCTCATGAACAAGTCGTGCCTCGTACTCGCGCTGATCGCAGCGACGACAGCCCAGGCGGAGAGCCGTTCCGCGCGTCTGCTCAGCGACGCCCCGAAGCTGATCGCCGGCGCCACGCCTCGACTGCTCGACGCCGCGCTCGCTGCGGCCGACGTGAAAGAGCTCGCCTTCGCGCCCATCGAGTTCGGTGAACACTTCGCCAAGACCGCCGCGGTGGGCATGGCCTCTTCCGTCACCGGCGTGCTCATCGGCGCGGGCCTCGGCGTGTTGTCGAACAACCTCATCGCCGCCGCCATCCCCGTGCTGCTGGCAAACCTCTTCCTGCCGCCCATCGTCACCGTGCTGGTCGCGATGCTGATCGGCAACTGGGACTCGCCGGGCCGCTTCAGCTTCTGGCTGCCGCTCGCGGGCGCGTTCGTGGCCAACGCCGCTGCCTACGTGCTGGCGAGCCTGCTCTTCGTCGTTCCGTGGACCAACCCGGCTGCGCTCCTCATCTACTCGCTCATCGACGGCCTGCTCATGAGCGGCGCCAGCGTGGGCCTCATGCACGCGACGCAGAAGAAGCAGCCGGTCATCGTGACCTCGTTCGTGCCTGGCATTTCCGACACCGTGATGGTGCCGCTGATGAAGGTGAGCCTGTGAGAGCGCTCCTCGTTTCGTTGACGCTGCTGTCCTCCGTCGCCTTTGCGCAGAACTGCCCCACGCGCGTGAGCTGGCCCACCACCGAGTGGCCGAAGAACCTCACCACGGGCAAAGACGCGCAGATCAAAGCGCTGGAAGACTTCGCCTTCACGCTGGTGGGCAAAGACTCCGAGCGGCTGGGCTACCGCACCGAAGGCCTGGTCATCATCAAGAACGGCGCGATCGTCTACGAGCGCTACGCGCGCGGCTTCGACGAGACCAGGCGGCACCTCTCGTGGAGCGTGGCCAAGAGCATCTCGAGCGCGCTGGTCGGCGTGGCGGTCAAGCAGGGGGTGCTCGAGCTCGATGACGGCGTCTGCCAGGTTCTTCCCGAGTTCGAGGGTACGCCTCAGTGCGCCATCACCGTGAAGGACGCGATCACCTTCGGCACCGCGCTGGGCTGGCAGGAAGAATACGAAGACCAGAGCTACCAGGTGTCTTCCGTCATCTCGATGCTGTTCGGCTCAGGCCACCGCGATCAGCTCAAGCACATCCTCACGCACAAGCTGGTCGCCGAGCCCGGCAAGCGCTGGAGCTATTCCACCGGTGACGCAGAGCTCGCTTCGGCGCTGGCCAAACGCGCGCTCGCCAAAGGCCACGGCAAAGAGGCCTTCTGGAAGTTGCTGTTCGACCCCATCGGCATGCCGCGCGCCACGTTCGAAGAAGACGCCAGGGGCACGCCGCTGGGTGGCTCGATGGTGTGGGCCACGCCGCGTGACTTCGCGAAGTTCGGCTACCTCTTCCTGAACGACGGCTGTTGGAACGGCGAGCGCATTCTCCCCGAGGGTTGGGTCGCCTCGAGCACCACGCCCTCCGAGGTGTTCGTGGCCACCGCGCCCGAAGATGAGAAGACGCCGTCGGGTTACTCGTGGTGGCTCAACCGCCCCGTGCCTTCGCAGAACAAGCCGGCCCCGTGGCCCGACGCTCCCGGTGACACCTACGCGGCGCTGGGGCACTGGGGCCAGCGCATCATCGTGGTGCCCTCCGAAGGCGTGATCGTCGTGCGAGTCGGCGATGACCGCGCCGGCAGTATGAATGTGAACGAGCTCACCAAGCTCAGCCTGTCGGTGACGCGATGAAGAACGTGCTTTCGATGATCGCCTTGGGGCTGCTCACGGGCTGCGCCAACGAGAACGGCACGCCGCGCACCTACGACAACAACGACCTCGAGCTGGCCGTGGGCAACTCGGCGCGCATGGGCTGCAGCTGCATGTTCGTCATGGAGATGGATGAGGCGTATTGCCGCGCCTGGGTGAAGGCCTCGCCGGATGTGGCGAAGGTGTCCTTCGATGTGGCGAACAAGCGCGTACAGTCTTCTGCCTTCATCAGTTGGGCCGCCACCGCCCGGTTCGTCGACGAAAAGAAGGGCTGCATCCTGGAGTAACCGAGAGGCGGGAGCCCATGGGCAATGACAGTGCGGTCACTCAGCGTGCCTTCCTCACCGGGGCGCGGCTCAAGATCAGCAGGCTCCAGCTCGACGGCGATTTGGATGCGCTCTATCGCCAGGTCGGCGAGATCTCCTCGCAGGCGCTCAACGTGGAGCGGGTCGGTATCTGGTTCTTCGACCCGAGCCTCAGCTCGTTGTCCTGCAAGATGCTCCACGACGTGAAGGGTGACGGCGCGCCGCCGCCGCTCCTCATGTCGAAACACCCCGCGTACCTCACCGCCATTCGAGAGCGCCGCTTCGTGGCCGTCGATGACGCGCGGGCCGAGCCGCCGACCCGCGAGCTGCAGGAGTACCTCGAGACGTGGAACGTGACCTCGATGCTCGATGCCGCCGTGTACCGGAACGGCGCGGTGGTGGGCATCCTGTGCCACGAACACGTGGGGCCCATGCGGGTGTGGAAACGCGAGGAGGGCCAGTTCGCTGCCACCGTGGCGGATCTGCTCTCGCACTTCATCGAGGTGAACGATCGGCTCGCGGCCGAAGCGCTCAACCACGCGCTCGCGCTCAAAATCAAAGACGCGCATAGGCTCGATGCGTTGGGCCGCATGGCGGCAGGCGTGGCGCACGATCTCAACAACCTGCTGGGGGTCATCACCAGCGGCCTGCTCGTGCTGCAGCGAGGTGGCGGCCTCGACGTGCTCGCTCCGATGGAAGAATCAGCCCGCCACGCCGCCGCCCTCGTCACGCAATTGATGTCGCTGGGCCGCAAGCAGACGCCGGTGGCGATGAATCAGCCGCTCGAACCGGTGATGGCAGAGCTCGAGAAGCTCGTGGCCGCGCAGACGAAGCCGGGCTCGCGCGTGGTGTTCGACGTCGAGAAGGGCCTGCACGTCTGGGCTGACGCGGGGCAGCTCCACCAGGTGTTGATGAACCTGGTGCTCAACGGCATGCAGGCGATGCCGAAGGGTGGGGTGGTGGTGGTGCGCGCGCGTCGAAAGAACGGCGGCATCAGCTTCGAGGTGATCGATGGCGGCGTGGGCATCGCCGAGGAGACCCTGGAGAAGCTGTTCGACCCGTTCTACACGACCCGCCCGGAAGGCCACGGCATCGGGCTGGCGGTGGTCCAGCAGTTGGTGTCAGCGCACGGGGGCGAGATAACCGTGAGCTCCGCCCTCGGTGATGGCTCGACCTTCCAGGTGTGGTGGCCAGAGTCGGTTCCCGGTTGAGACTCACCACCACCTTCGTGGGCTGTTCTCAGATGCTGGTGGCCGGTGTTGCTTCCGGGTAACGGCGCTTGCATGAAGAGTCAGTGGTGGTCGTCGGTGTTGCGGTGCCCAAGGTGTGGTGGCGCGTTGGATATCGGGAAGCACCTCGCGCGGTGCAGCGCGTGCGGCCCGTATCCCGTGCTGGGTGACGTGCCGGTGCTGGTGGCCGACCCATCCGGGTACTGCGCGCGGTTTCACGACGCCATCCTCGCGGGGCTGGCTGAGCACGATCTCGCCGAGCGCGAAGTGGTCGCGGTGGTCGAGGCGTTCGCAGAAGGGCGTTCGGAGCTCGCGCAGTCGTTCGGTGATGACTGGACCTCGCACGAAGCCTCGGGTGGTGATGCTCCGGCTCCGGTCAGGGGTGCGGCGACGAAGGCGCTCGGCGCGTTGTTGACCGTGGCTCGACAAGCGGGGCCGGCGAGCTGGATCGCCGGGCGGCTCGAGCCCGTGAAGCTGACGCTCGAGGTGGGCTGCGGGGCAGGGGAGCGCTCGGAGGCGCTGGCACAGAAGTGTGAACGGTTGTTGGTGGGCGATCTCTCGCTGCGCGCCGTGTTTCGCGCCCGAGCCCGCGCAGCTCGGCACGACGCTGAGGTCGCGGGCGTGGTGATGAACGCGGAGGCGCTGCCGATTCGCCGCGGAACGCTCGATCTGCTGGTCGCAGAGCACGTGGTGGACCTACTCGATGAGCCGTTCGAATTCCTCCAGCAGGCGCGGAAGGCGCTGAGGCGGGGCGGTGAAGTGCTCATCACCACGCCGGAACCGTCGCTCGGGTTTGGCGAAGACGACGCGCTCGTCGACCTCGCGTCGCGGGCGAAGTTCAAGGTGCACGAACGGCGAGATGGGTTGCCGTGGCTGCGGGTGAACTCATCGCGCTTCGTCGAGTGCTACCTCGTGCAAGCGCTCTGTCTTCGGTGAGTTCCGTCGCCGCGCGAGTTTGAAGTCGACGAGGTCGTGTTACGGATACTGCATCGAGATTCATCAGCGCGAGGCCCGCGCGGGGAAAGCAGTACCCGACAGGCGCTTAAATGCGCTCTCGATGCAGTATCCGTAACACGTCAGGCGAGGGAGATCTCGAAGCCCGTCCTCCCGCGCTGCCATTCAATGCGCCCCACCTTCGCGGGCGTCACCCCGAACAAGGTGAACCCGAGCTTCTGCACCCGGAAGCCCTTCAGCGCAGGTGACAGCGGATCGTTCTCATCGAGCTCGAAGGTGAAGAAGTGAAACCCCAGCGGCTGTAACCGCGCGTACGCATGCTCGAGCAGCGCGCGGAACGTCTCCGGTGACTGCCCCTTCACGAACACGTTGGTCAGGTACGCGTAGCGGAACTCACCACCCGGCTCAGGCAGCTTCGGCCACCGCGCGATCGACGCGGCCAGATTGAACCCCCGCTTCACCCACTTCATCGAGCCCGCATACGCGTGCACTCGATACCGCTTCACGGGCGCGGGGTCCCAAATCGTGGTGAGGCCGAGCACCGCATCCGCAGCATCCACAGCGAGCAACGTGTTCTCGAGCGTGAACCCCGGCCAGCGCGCGAGGCGATGTTCGAACTCGCCTCGATCGAAGCGATAGCCGAACGCACGTTGCCGGTGCTCGGCCGCGAGCAACTCGACGAGGCGTGGAACATCACTCGCCGTGGCCGAGCGCACGCGCAAAGACGACGAGGGGCTGCGCTTGCGCGTGAGCTGCACCGACACCGCATCGAACGCGTGGACCCGCTGGTAGTACGGCTGATTGACCCGCTTCGCCTTGCGCTTCGTCAGCGCGTTCATCGCCGCGCGGTTCGAGGTGAGGATCGCCGTGTAATACGCCGTGCAGCCCGTGCGTTCGCAGAGCACGTCGAAGAAGTCGCCGAAGAACTTCGCGAAGGTGCGCCCGCGATCGAAACGAATGCGCAGGTCGCCCAGGTACCCGACGCGCGCCGGTGCGCCATCGAGCCAGCCTTCACGAATGAGCGCGGTGGCCATGCCCACCAGCCCGCCTTCGCCGTCATCGCCCACGTACGTGAAGGGCTCCACCCGCTGCATGGCGTAGAGCGAGAAGAAGTCGGGTTCGCGCTGGGTCGAGAGCACCAGCTCGCCGCGCATGGGCACCGCGCTGAACAGGTCGAGACAACCCTGGTTGTCAGCCGGCGTGGTCAGGCGGGGAATGATCTCAGCAGTCACCTGGCCAACTGTACCGACTATGTTCGCGACGTGACGTCTCGCGGGAACACCCACCGCACCATCTCCAGCAAGCTGCTCCGCAGGCGTGGCTTCTTCCGCCCCAGCCGCGGTCTGCAAGCGCGCGTGCGAAGGGTGACCTCGCTCACGAAGCCCGAGCTCGACGCGATGTGGACGCTGTTCGAGAGCGCCTACGCCGGCGCCCACCGAGAGGCGTTCGAACGAGATCTCCTGGAGAAACACCACGTCATCGTACTGAAGGACGTGGAGCACCGTCTTCAAGGCTTCTCCACGCTGCTGCGGCTCGAGGTCGAAGGCGCGTGCGTCGTCTTCTCAGGGGACACCATCGTGGCGCCGGGCTTCTGGGGGCAGACCGCGCTCCAGCGCGCGTTCATCTGGTACCTGATGACGCAGCGTCACGCGAAGCCCGGTCGGCCCGTCTATTGGTTCTTGATCACCAAGGGCTACCGCACCTATCTGCTCGTCTCGCGCTACTTCCCCAACCACTGGCCCAGGCACGACGCGCCGCTGCCGGTGAAAGAATCGGCCCTGCTCGACACCTTGTGCAAGGCGAAGTTCGGCTCTGCCTGGGACGCTGCCGCGGGGTTGCTTCGCTACGCGGGCAACGACGCCGTGCGCCTGACCGAGTCGCTCGCCGACGTACCCAGGCGGCTCGAGACCGATCCCGATGTGAGGTTCTTCCTGCAGGCGAACCCGCGCTGGGCCGAAGGTGATGAGCTGTGCTGCCTCGCGCGCGCCGATGACGAGTTCGTCGAGAAGACCACCCGCATCTTTCTGTAGAGGAGCGCCGTGAAGGTCACCGCTCTCAACCTCGCCTGGGCGCTGACTCGGCGTGCTTCCGTCGCGCGTTTTCACGCGGCCCTGAAAGACCCGCGGCGGGCCCAGGAGCGCTGGCTCAAAGACTTCCTGCGCGACAACGCGGGCACCGCGTACGGCCGGGCTCACGCGTACGCCCGCATCACCTCGGTGCAGCAGTTTCGCGAGCGCGTGCCGGTGGCGTCGTACGAGACGTTCGCCCCCTGGGTGGAGCGCATCGAAGGCGGTGAACGCGAGGTGCTGACCCGCGAGCCGGTGTTGATGCTCGAGCGCACCTCAGGCAGCGTGGCGGGGCCCAAACACATTCCGTACACGCGGGGCTTGTTGAGTGACTTCGGCGCGGCGACCGGCCCGTGGCTCGATGATTTGTCTCTCTCGTTCCCCCGGCTCTTCACCTCGCGGCAGTACTGGAGCCTCTCGCCCGCCTCGCGCGATCCCGAAGTGACGCGGGGGGGCGTTCGCATCGGCCTCGAAGACGACACCGAGTATTTCGACCCCGCCACCCGCTTCGCGATGAAGCGGTTGTTCGCGGTGGATGGCTCGGTGGGGCGGCTGCGCGAGGTCGAGGTCTGGCGGCAGCGCACGCTGGAGCAGCTCATCGCCGCCGAAGACCTCGGCTTCATCTCGGTGTGGAACCCCTCATTCTTCACGCTGCTGATGCAGGAGCTCGTCACGCGGTGGGCGAGCTACGCGTATCCACTTCCGAAGAAGCGCCGCGCGGAGATCGAGGACCGGCTTGAGAAGGCGGGCGCCTTCGTCGGCGAGGCGATCTGGCCGAAGCTGCAGCTCATCAGTTGTTGGACCGACGCGTGGGCGGCGCAGGCGTTGCCGGGTCTGCGGCGGTTTTTTCCGATGACTCCGATTCAGGGGAAGGGGCTGCTCGCGACGGAGGGCGTCGTGTCGTTTCCACTGTGGGGCGTGGGGGCTCCGGTCGCCGCGGTCACCAGTCACTTCCTCGAGTTCGCCTCACTCGATGAGGGCGGTGTGTTCGGCGTGCACGAGCTGCGGGAAGGCGCGACGTATTCGCCGCTGCTCACCACGCGCGGTGGGCTTGCGCGGTATCGCTTGCCTGATCAGGTGCGCTGCGTCGGCTTTCATCAACGCGCACCGCTGCTGCGCTTCGAGGGGCGGCTCGATCGCGGCAGTGACCTGCGCGGCGAGAAGTTGAACGCGACGTTCGTCGAAGGTGCGGTGCGTGACGCGCTCAAGGAACACCCGGCGCGCTTTGCGTTGCTTGCCCCCGAGTTGTGCGAGGTGCCTCGCTACGTGGTGTACGTCGAAGGCGCGGAAGAACCGGAACGGCTCGCGGCGGATCTCGAGCAGCGGCTGGGGGAGGGGATGCACTATCGGTACGCTCGTGAGCTCGGTCAGCTCGGGGCCGTCACGGCTCAGGTGGTGGTCGACGGTGAGGGCCGCGTCTGGAAGGAACTTGCGCGGCTTGGGCAGCGGCTGGGTGACATCAAGCCTTCCGGTTTCGATGCGCGGCCGATCTGGGGTGACGTCTTTCGGAAGTGATGGAGGTGGCCCCTCACCCCGACCCGCTTTCGCAGGGAGAGGGAGTATGAGGTTCGTGGCGATGGAACGGATCACGATGCGCGCTTCCGACGGCGCGAGCTCGGAAGCGCGGCTCTTCAAGGCGAAACAGCCGGGGCCGGGCTTGTTGGTGCTGCCGGCGATGGGCGTCAATGCGCGCGCGTATGACCGGCTCGCCGAAGGACTGCTCGAGACCGGAGTGACGACGCTGGTGGTCGAGCTTCGGGGCGGTGACACGTCTTCCGTGAGAGCGAAGAAGGGTGTCGATTACGGCTACGCCGAGCTGCTCGAAGACATGACGCAGCACCTCGAGCTGTTGCGAGCGTACGTGACGGGTCCCGTGAGTCTGTTGGGCCACTCGCTGGGCGGTCAGCTGGCGACGGTCGGGCTCGCGCGCTGGTTCGTGCCCGGCGCGAAGTTGATCGTCATCGCGTCAGGCACCGTGCATCACCGCGCATGGACCGGTCTTCGTCAGCTCGGCGTTCTCGCCGGCACGCAGCTCGCGCAGGTCGTCGCGCGTGGACTGGGGTTCTACCCGGGGCACCGGCTGGGCTTCGGCGGGCTCCAGGGCAAGAGTTTGATCATCGACTGGTCGAACGCCTCACGCACCGGCGCGTTCACCAGTCAGCGTGACGGCGTGCTCGAGCATCGGCTGCATGAGCTGGCGCCCGAGGTGCTCGCGATTCACGTGCAGGGCGACACCATGGCGCCGCGCGCGACGACCGAGGCACTGCTGCGCAAGGTGAAGCACGCGAAGGTGCAGTGGCTCAACGTGATGCCCCCCGAGCAGCCGAAGAAGATGAACCCGCACTTCCGCTGGCTGAAGGATCCCGCGCCCGCCGTCGCCGCCATCGCGCCGTTTCTGCGACAAACCGCATCAACCGCATCTCCCGCTCCCCGCGGGGGCGAGGGCTGACGCCACATGATCCGACCCACGACCGAAGACGATCTTCCCGCAATCTACGTGCACCAGCGCGACCCCGAAGCGTGCCGCATGGCGGCCTTCACGCCGCGCGAGCTGCCCGCTTTCCTCGAACACTGGCGAACCAAAATCCTCACAGTGCCGACGGTGAAGGCCTGCACGATCGTCTCAAACGGCCGCGTCGCCGGGTACGTCTCGAGCTGGAACCATGACGAGACCGAACGCCTCGTCGCGTATTGGATTGGCCGGGAGTTCTGGGGGCGCGGCATCGCCAGCGCAGCGCTGGCCCAGTTCCTCAGACACGCGGATCCCAGACGGCCGCTCACCGCGTACGTCGCGACGAGCAACCCCGGTTCGGCGCGCGTGCTCGAGAAGTGTGGCTTCGAGTTGGTGAAGGATTCACAGGCGACGGGTGAAGACGGCGTCGTCGAGGTTCGCTACCTGCTTCGGTAAGCGTCACCCATCGCCGGTTGGCCCAGCCACCGCCGCAAATGTCAGACCGATGACGAAGCACAATCCGCCCACCAGCAGCCCGACACCATCCGGTTTGAGGTCCAGCACGCCGGCCGCTCCGATGAAGAGCATTGAGCCGGCACCTCCTCCGAGCACGAGGGTCTGCACGAACCGGCCTGACTCGGCTGCGGGCAGCCTGGCTTCGCCCTCGGTCTCCAGAAAACCCGAGGTGGCGAAACGCTCGGCGATGACCTCCGCCAGCGCGAGCGCATCGTCCAGCAGTGCGTGAGTCACTCCGCTCGCGCTCGGGACGTGAAGCTTCGAGCCGCTGAACGCCGCGTCGGGATGACGCTGGAAGAAGTCGAGCACCGCTCGGCGCACTGGCTTCTCCGCGAGCAACTTTTGCAGCGTCGGTGCGTAGCCCGTCAGTGCGGTGGCCTGCATCTGCTCGTCGAAGTCGGCGTCACCCGTCTCCACCGCGTCGGGATGGTTGAGATCGCCCGGGCGCATCACCAGCTGCGCGATGGGCAGCGCCGCAGCCAGCTCCACCACGCAGCCCGTGAAGGGCGGTTCACCCTGCAGTGTGACCGTCATGCCGCGAGCGCGGCCGCTCACGACGTCACCGAGTTCCTGTACCGCGGACAGTTCGAGGCGGCGGGCGAGGTCGGTGCGCGTGTTCATTTGCCGAAGAGGAACCGCAGCTCATCCATCTGGCTGTCGATCAAGTCGGGCACCGAGCGCGCCACGCTGTCGAGTCTGATCAACGCGTTCACGTTCGCGTCTTTCGGAGCGGCCGCGCGCAGCCTCGCCGCGAACGCCCGGTTCACCACCGAGGTCGCTGCGTAGTTCGCCGACAATCCGCTCAGCGACCAGTCGGGTGTGCCGCCGTCTTGCGCCACCAGGTACTGCCCCAGCAGGTACATCGAGGTCGCGCGCGTGATGGTCTCGAGCTCGGTTTGAAACGGCAGGTGAAACCGCACCATCGGCCGCAGCTTGCTCAACACCGGGCAGCCGCTCGTCACCATGTACACGCCCAGCAATGAGCTGAGCGCTTCCTGCACCGAGACGTCGACCTGCTCGTAGACCCGCTCAGGCACCGTGACTCGCGCCGAGACACGCTCGTAGGAGAAGATGTCAGCGAACTGGGCGACGACCTCGGTCAGGTTCAGCGCCGCGGGGCAGGAAGGTGAGTCTTCTTCACGCAGCGGGCAGTTCGGGCACTTCTGGAAAGACAACTTCGCCCACGCGGGTGGTGGCACCGGCGCGGGCGCGGTGTTCATCAGGGTCTTGGGGTCGAGGGTGATCGTGAAGGTCGAGGTTTTCTCCCCGTGGGAGAACTCGTAGCGGATGACGAACGGTTCGTTTGGCATGGGCCCCTCACCCCGAGCCTCTCCCAGAGAGGGGAGAGGGAGTTCAAGTCGTCAACGCTTGACCGAGTACACGAACGTCGCCTTGGGCGCTCGCAGCCAGCGCTCGGCGATGGTGGTGCGCAGGGTCGCCCACTCGTCCTTCGCGTCGACGAAGCTGGCCTTCATCGCCTCGGCGTCCTTCTTGTCGGCCTTGCCCTTGGCCGCCAGCACGCGCTTGCCCAGGTCGTTGACCGCGGGGCGCCACCTGGCGAGATCGACCTCGAAGCAGCCGACGTCAGCACCGTTGGCGGCCTTCTCTTCGGCCTTCCAGGTGAGGGCGCCCGCCTTCAGCATCGAGCCGAGCTGAATCGAAGCGAGCTGGCTGTAGGGCTTGGCCCGCATCGCGCCGTCGTACATGCCGCGGCTGATGTGCCCGAAGCCCCACACGATGTCGCGCAAGGTGGCGTGCTTGGCCTCTTCTTCAGTGAGCAGCTTCTTTTCCACCAGCCACCAGGTGAAGAACAGCGCGCTGGTCTGCGCCTTGAGCTCTTCCATGGTCGAGGCGAGCGGGCCCCCGAAGGCCTCGTCATCCGTCTTGCCCTTGACCTTGTAGTCGTGCGCGGGGCCGAGGTTGTGCGCCGCCTCGTGCAGCACCACCGACAACAACGCCGCCTGCGGGTCGCTGCTGAAGCCGTCGAAGGTGGCCTTGCAGTAGAGCGAGGCGACCTGCTTCTCGAGGTTCTCGCGGCTGTCGGCGTCGGTGTAGAGGTTGGTCATCACGACCGTGCGGCCGCCCTTCTCGGCGACCTTGCCCCAGTTGGGCAACGACTGGCCGATGGTGGCGCCGTGCGGGTTGCGCTGATCAGCCGCGTTGATGGTGACGTCGATGAAGTCGGGCAGCTTGAACTGCACGTCGCGCGCTTTGTACGGAGCGCCTGCGAGCGCGGCGAGCGTGTTCTCCATCTCGGCCTTCACGGGCTCGAGCTTCTTCTGCCACTCCAGCGAGGCGAGGTTGATGCGCGCCAACTGCAGGTGGAAGTGCGCCTTCCAGCTGCACGGCTCGCCGTAGGTCTCGTCGGGGCCCACCCGCAGGTACCACTTCGAGTTGAGCGCACCCATCGCGACCCACGCCTCGTTGGCCGGCTCCCAGTCGTTGGTGCGGAAGGCCTTCGCAGCGGCGCCCAGGTAGTTCTTGAGCGCGGCCTCGTCGCCTCCGAAGAGCGCAGCGGCCGACTCCAGCTCGACGGCCACGGCCTCCATGTCTTCCTTGAAGGCCTCGGTGTACGGCACCGCCGTAAAGCCCTTGCCGGCTTCGGTCACCACGGAAAAGTGGCCCATCAGGTCGGCCTTGTTCTTCTCTTTTTCCAGCGTGGCGCAGAACTTCGGGTCGGCCTGAATCGCGGCAGGGTAGAGCCCGAAGACGCGCGCGGGTGCAGGCCAGAGCGCGTTGCACGCGGCCTCTTTCTCGGTGGCGGGCGCGACGCAGAAGGGCGACTGGTTGCGGAAGTAGACGGCGCGGCTGAGCGTGTCGTCAGGGGGAATGGCGGCGCTCTGCTCTGCGCCACCGTGCTGGCGCGCGTAGAGCTTCTCGATCATCGCAGCGGCGCGAGCAAAGTGGTCGAACGCCTTGCGGTCAGCGTCGGTGCCCACCGTGAGGTCGGTCTCGACCAGCGTGGCCTTGCCCTGGGAGAGCTCGAGGCGCAGCGCGTCGCGGCGGGTCTTCTCGTCGGGGGCCAGCTTCGACTCGTCGGGCTGCGTCTGCAGCTGCGCATAGAGCTCGTCGAACTTCGGGGTGAACGCGTCGCCCTTCACCAGGTCCGCCTGGCTCACCGTCCACGGGCCGATGAGCATCACCAGCTCTGACGGATCGAGCGAGCCATCTTTGTTCGCGTCGGTGCGCCAGAAGAGCGGGAGGAAACGCTCCTGCGCGCGCGAGTTGAAGTCGATGCGGCTCAGCGCCTGGTAGGTCTTCTTCTGCGGCGCGGGCGCGGCTGCCGTTCCAGCGTCGAGCACCGCCTTGACCGGGTCGGCCTTCTTCTCGGGACACGCCGTCAACGCCAGCGCGCAGGACACGGCGAACAGGGACTTGGTGAGCATGAGGCGGCGAGTAGCACGACCTCTGGGGGCCCCTCTCGGTGGATCCGCGATTGCCCTGAAACAAGACACTCCACTCGCGATCGACCTGTCTCCAGTCGATCCGACCAGGCTGTCGTTTTTGAAGACGATCTCATGACAGTCGTTCGTAACCTAATGAATGTATTGTCATTTTTGCAACCTGCCGGAATCACTATGTCAAAGTCAGATACACATACATGGAGCCGGCGCAGCTGCACCTACCTTGCATTTCATGTCTGAATTCATTGGCTTAGCGATGGCAAGCCACGTGCTTTGGGGTGTGTCTGCGAGATCGACCCGGTGGGGGTTGGGTTTCGCGGGGAGCACACAGTCATGAAGAACGCGATGGTCGGTGCAGTGATGGCGGTTCTGGCGACGGCTTGTGGCCTTGGTCAGGGCACCGTGTCGAATCAGGGCGAAGACGTGATCGCCACCGGCTCGGGTCTTTCCTGGGACCAGTTCCGCACCACCAAGGTCTTCGTCGAGCCCGAGAGCGGCGTCTTCATCGCCGACCACGACACCCCGTTCTTCAGCGAGAAGCAGCTGCGCGAGTTCTACGAGCTGAACGTTCGTGAAGGGCAGCTCATCGTCAACCGCATCGGCTCGGCCGACGACAAGTGGAGCGCGACGCAGAAGCTGAACCTCACCTACTGCGTGTCGAACAGCTTCAACGGCAACAAGGCCACCATGGTGCAGGCGATGGCTTCAGCCACGAGCGCCTGGTCGGCGGTCGCGAACCTCAAGTTCATCTACGTGCCCGCGCAAGACGCGAACTGCACCGCGAGCAACAGCAACGTGCTCTTCGACGTGCGCCCGGTGAACGTGAACGGCCAGTACCTCGCGCGCGCCTTCTTTCCCGCGGCGACCCGGGCGAACCGCAACGTGCTGGTCGACAACACCTCGTTCGGAGATCCGAGCGTCTCGCTGGTGGGCATCCTCCGCCACGAGCTGGGCCACGTGCTGGGCTTTCGCCACGAGCACACCCGCCCGGAAGCAGGCGCGACAGATTGTTTCGAAGACAATAACTTTCGCTCGTTGACCTCGTACGACTCGGCCTCGGTGATGCACTACCCCCAGTGCAACGGCACGGGCAGCTTCAGCTCGCTCGACCTGACGGCGCTCGATGCCCAGGGCGCGGCCGCGCTGTACGGCGCTCCTTCGGTCGGCACGGGTGGTGGCGCAGGGGGCGGCAGCGGCACTGAGACGACCGAGAACTTCTCGGCGACCGTCGCGCAGAACGGCAGCAAGTCGTACGGCCCCTTCGAAGTGAAGCCGGGCACGAACTTCCGCGCGGTGCTCAGCGGCACGGGCGACTCTGACCTCTACGTTCGTTTCGGCGCCGCGCCGACCGCCTCGACCTACGCCTGCCGTCCGTACCTCGATGGTGCGAACGAAGAGTGCAACCTCACCGTGCCCACCACCGCGACCAGCGCGTTCATCACGGTCAGCGGCTACACCGCGTCGACCTTCTCGCTGAGCGTCACGTACACCAGGGGCGCCACCGTCACGCCGCCGGCTTCTTCAGGCACGCCGCGAACGTCGACCGCGTCGGGTTCCATCGGCAAGAGCCAGTTCCTCCAGTTCAACCCCATCACCGTGGTTCCCGGCACGCAGCTGACCGTCACGATGACCGGCACGGGTGACCCGGATCTCTACGTTCGCTTCGCCGGCGCGCCGTCGCTCACCGTGTTCGATTGCCGCCCGTACGTCGGCGGCGGGGGCGAGACCTGCACCCTCACCGTGCCTTCGACCGCGACCCAGTTCTTCATGGCCATCAACGGCTACGCGGCGGGCACCTACTCGCTGACCGCCCATTACGTCGCTCCGTAAACCCACCCTCGGTGCGACGTGCGAAGACCCGCGTGTCCCTCCTGGGAGGCGCGGGTCTTCGTTTGCCTGTGCGACTGCGAGCGGATTTTCAGCTGAGGTGAGTGGTGCGCACGACGCCGGCGGCATCCATACCGGCGCTCATCTCGACCATGTTCCGCTGAACGATGCGGCAGGTGCCCAGTTGCGGCTCACGCACCAACAGCACCGCCGCGGTGGAGTTGGCCATCATCGAGAGCGCTTCCCACACGTTGGTGCCCAGCTCGACCTGCACACTGCCCACGAGCGGAATTTCTTCGGCGATGCTGGTCGGCGATTGCTCAGCCATCCAACTGGCGACCGAGGTGAGCTGCACACCTCGCACGTCACCGGTGACCTCACGAACGAGCACGTAGCGGGCGCCTGCTTCCGCAGCGAGTTCCGCCACCCTCGCCAATGAGGTGGTGCTGCGGACGGCGAGACAGGACTCCAGGGGGAGATCGCGCATCTGCATGGGCGCACACTCTGCATGCCATGGGCCGCCCTGTTTCCGGCACCAACCCTCCACAATGACTGACAGGGTCAGCTTCAGATCTGAGGTGAATTGCAGGGATGCACGTTTCAGGGCTGGAAATGACCTCATTCTGCCGCGCGCTCACGCCTCGAGTGTCAGGGCGACCGCGTCAGGAACGAGGCCTCAGTGAGCGGTCTGTCTCGCCACAGGTGGTGCGTGCTGCGGGCCCTCCGGCGGGCTCTCCCGTGCGCGACGTCGAGGTACGTCGATTGCTCACCCCTTCGATCCTGAACTCCTTCGAAAGGGACTTTCATGAATTCGAAACGAGGATCGATGACCCCGGTGGGCACAGGGCTCGGCGGCATCGCAGTGGGCGCTGCGCTCTCGTATCTCTTCGATCCTCATCGAGGGGCCAGGCGCCGGGCTGACGTGAAGCAGGGCGTGGTCCATGCGGTCAGGCAGGCCTCGGGCGCGTTCGAGATGAGTGCGCGCGATCTCGCGCATCGCACCCGCGGCATGGCGGCCGAGGTCAGCCACCGCATCGCAGACACCCGCGCTCAAGCGCGCGGTGAAACGGCAGACGACGTGGTGCTCATCGACCGCGTGCGCTCGAAGCTCGGCCGCGTCTGCTCGCATGCCAGCGCGATCCAGGTGAGCGCGCTCAATGGCAGGGTCGAGCTGAAAGGCCCAATCCTTCAAGACGAAGCGCGTTCGGTGGTGCGGGCGATCGCCCGGGTGCGCGGCGTGCGGGAGATCGACGACGATCTCCACCGCTTCCAGTCGGGTGAGCACGTGCCCGCGCTGCAGGGCGAGCGCCTTCTCGCGACGCAGCAAGGTTTCAGGCCCTCGTCGCGAACGTTGTTCGGCCTCGTGGGTTTTGGCTTGTTGGGCTGGGGCCTCGCGCGCAAGTGCGTCGTGCGATCCTCGATCGGGCTGGGCTTGTTGCTGCTGAGCACCCTCAAGTCGTCCATCGGCGCAGGGCGGCGCGTGATCGAACTCGAGAAGGATCTCCACGTGAAGGCGAAGGTGGAAGAGGTGTTCGCGTTCGTCTCGCAGTTCGAGAACCTGCCCCGGTTCATGAGCCACGTGAGCGAGGTCGTTCACCAAGGAGATCAAGACGGTCGCTGGCGGTGGACCCTCGCAGGGCCTGCTGGCCTGAGCTGGGAAGCGCAAGAGAGCTACCACGTGCCCAACCAGCTCATCGCGTGGGAAAGCGTGGAGGGTTCGGTGGTCGAGACGTGCGGGTCGATCAGGTTCGAGCGTTCAGCGGGGGGGACCCGCTTGAGGGTTCGCATCGCGTACACGCCGCCAGGCGGAGCGAAAGGTCACGCGCTGGTGAGCGCGCTGGGCGGCAATCCGCGAAAGCAGCTCGATGAGGATCTCGTGCGCTTCAAGTCGTTGATCGAGACCGGGAAGGTGACGGGCAGCGAGAAGAAAGTGAAGCGTGGAGATTTCGTGCAGCCGCTGCACTGAGTCGGCTCTTCATCAAGCTTGGGTTTTTGACTGATGCGGTCCCATTCGAGAGCCGCGCAGGCCTCTGTGTGCGGGCGCTCGGAGGCGCGGTTGCTCGAGTCTTTGCCGTTCGAGCGACTTCACGCAGCAGGCTTCGCAGCGACTTCATCGGGCGAGGGCTCCGGAGGCCACTGGCCCGCGGTGGTCTTCAGCCTGAGCAACGCCACCGTGGTGTCGTGCGTCACACGAAGGTCCTTCAAATCTTCTCGCACGCGCTCGGCAACTTTCAGCCTGCGCGCCATGCCGCCACCCGCGAGCAACTGCACCACCAGGGGGGGCAGCAGCAGCAGATGCCACGGGTCCCACGTCATCAACGCCCGCAGCGCGAAGACGCCCGCAAGCAATGCAGCGATCAACCCGGTCATCTGCCACGTGGTGCCCCACGCGTCGGCGCTCGCGGGCCAGACGTAGGCGAGCGGAAAACGGCGGGTCAACGCGAGGCCATCGGGCGTCAAACTGCTCACCTGGTCGAGGTTGTTCTCGAGCAACTGCCTCGCGCGACGGACCCGGCTGCGGGTGGCGATGATGAGCAACACCCAGCTCGCCGCGAAGGCGAAGCCACCCCAGACCGGCACGAGCGCCCACGCCAGCGCGGAGATCACCAGCAGTCGCTGAACCACGGTGAGGGAGAGCGTCATCGCAGCGCCTCGTCTATCAGCGCGCGACGCGCTCGACCCAACCTTCAGCTGCGGGAAACGCGGTCACCCGTTGGGTGGCTGCCTCAGTCAACGCCTGCGTCCACACGGTGACGTGAAGCGCGGTGCCATCGCTCAAGGTGTGGTGTTCGTCATCTTCGGCAGGCGCCTTCTCGTAAGCCGCACGTGGGTCGGGCTCGATGAAGAGCACGAGCCACCGCAGCCCATCACGTTCACCCAGGTAGTTCACGTACATGCCCTGCCGGCGCTGCACCCAGCCGTCAGGAAAGATTCCCGCCGGCGCAGGCCAGCTCTTCGTGGCGCCGCGTTCGCGTTCAGCTGCGCGGACCTGCGCTCGCAGCTCGCGGTAGACGCGCTGTTGTCCATCGGTCAGCTCAGAGACGGCCTTCTGCCAGGAGGGCGCAGGCGTTGGGGGCAGCGACTTGAAGCGGGTGACGAGCGCGCCGACGCCGAAGACTGCGAACGCAACGAGCAGCCAGATCAACGTCGTGCGGCGGGAGTCCACCAACGCGATGTACCTTGCTCAGCACTCGGTGCGAAGGCAGGTGAGCGCGGCGCGTCGGTGGTGAAGGCTCAGCCGACGCTTCGCGCACCTGTGACGAGGGTACCCTGCAGGCCTCAGTTTTCCACCGGTCTCCCCGAGAGGGTCGGCGGAAATCAGGAATCGGGTTCCATCACCGGTCTCCCCGAGAGGGTTGGCAGAAATAGAAATGACTCCAATCACCGGTCTCCCCGAGCGCAGTCGAGGGGGCACGTGCCGCTTGAAGGCGAGGTAATCCCTCGACTTCTCTCGGGATGAACGGTGAGCGCTCCTTATTTCGATCAACCCTGCGAGCCCAGTCGAGGGGGCAATCGCCGCGCGCTCGAGAGAAGGTCCCTCGACTTCGCTTGGGATGAACGGCGTGGGTCGTGTGCTGGTCTCCTCGTTGCACAGGCTGCGGGCATGAACGTTCGTGAACTCTTTCGCCGTGCGTTGCAGGTCTCGGTCATCGGTCCCGTGGCGCTGGCGGGCTGCGGGCCAGACACCACCGGCTACACCCCACTCGCGTGCGATGATTTTCAGATCTCCGTGCGTGGGCTGCAGCCGCCCGTCATCCCCGATGTGATCGAACTGCGCCTGGTCACCAACCGGCAGTTCGAGGCCGACAGCGCGCTTGTGAAGGTGAACAGCGAAGGGACCGCCTGCGCGACGGCGACCGACGTGAATGCCTGCCAGACGAACTTCACCGCGCTCTCGCCGATGAGCGGCTTCGCGGCGGCGTGTCTTCAGATTTGTCAGGACTACCACCTCGCCACCACGCGCGGAGATGAGGTCAAGGCGGTCTCGAGCCTGGAGGCGCTCAAGGTGTTCCTCGGGCCCATCGATACGCCGCAGGAGGCGCTCTTCATCGCGTTCGCCAACGGCTACAACCTCAGCTGCGAAAAGCCCGATCGCGGCAGCGCGAAGAGCGTGGGCACCGGCTGGGAGGTCATCGGCACCAGGGGCATCGCGTGTGGTGCAGGCACCGCGGTGACGCGCCACTTTCTCAACGTGACGCGGGAAGGTGAGCTGACCGAGACGCGCGCGGAAATCATCGAGCGTGGCGCATCGAACTGCGCCATCGGCCGCAGACCGCCCGGGCTCTCGTCGAGTGGCTCTTCAGACTGCGCGTTCGCGCTCGGCCGGTTCTTTGCTGAGGCCGCGCACCTCGAGGCCGCTTCAGTTCCTGCGTTCGAGCGGCTGAGTCTGGAACTCGCCTTTCACGGCGCACCGAAGGCACTGCGGGAGGCGATGTTGAGCGCAGCGCTGGAGGAGCTCGAGCACACCCGCATCACGGCAGACCTCGCGCGGGGGTTCGGCGCCCAGCCTGTCGCGCCTGCGGTGCAGCAGCAGCCGCTGCGTTCGTTGCGCGAGCTGGCGATCGACAATGCCGCTGAAGGGTGTGTGCGGGAGACGTTCGGCGCGCTGGTCGCGCAGTACCAGGCGCTGCACGCAGAGAATCCGCACATCCGGCAGGCGATGATCAGCATCGCGGAGGACGAGACGCGTCACGCGGAGATCTCGTGGGGGCTGGATCGGTGGGTCCTCAGTCGGCTCGACGCCGAGGGTCGGGCGGCGGTGCACGAGGCCCGTCGACGTGCGGTCGAGAAGCTGCAGCAAGACCTCGAGGCACCCGTGGATTCCGTGCTGGTTCGTGAAGCGGGCTTGCCGACGCCGGAGCTCGCACAGCGACTGCTCGCCGCCCTCTCCCCGCTTCACAGACTGATGAAATAGGTGCCTCGACTCCGCTCGGCACGAACGGAACCGGCTAAAATCAGTTCAGCCAGAGAGGGTTGGCGGAAATAGGAATCGGGTTCCACCACCGTTCGCCCCGAGAGCCACTTGCTGCGCGAGGCAGCGGGACTCCCTCGACTGGTCTCCTAAGGAACAGCCCGCACCGTTCGCATCGAGCGAAGTCGAGAGGCCACTTCCTGCGCGAGGAGGAAGTGCTCCTTCGACTTCGCTCAGGAGGACCGGTTGTTCTTTGGCAAGATATCGCCGGCGAAGCCGGTTCCCTGCTCGAGATGAGCGGTGCCCGTTCGCCATTTCGAAAAAACCATGCGAGCGGAGTCGAGGGGGATCAGGTCGAGAGCAACTGCTGCACCGCGCCCCAGCCCCACCACGCGCCGATGCCCGTCGAGACGAAGCCGGTGAACAACAGCAGCCCCGCCGCGAGCCGAGGTGAACGCGCGAGCTTCATCATCGGCACGCCCGCGAGCCCGGTGAGCAACGTCATGCCCACCACGCTCCCCGCACCGAACAACACGATGTAGCTGAGCCTCGCCGAGGTGGTCGGCAGCTCGGCGAGCACCAGCGCCGTGAGCGCGCCGCTGCCCGCAAGCCCGTGCATCAGCCCGATGAGCAGCGGCCGGGTGGCCAGCGTCCACCGGCTCAAGTGAAGGTGTTCAGAAGGCGCCGCGTGCGTGTGGGTCAAGCCGCCGTGCGCGTGCGTGTGCTCCGAGCCCGCGCGGCCTTCGGCCACGGCGCGCGCCATCGCTCGAACGCCCAGCGCGGTGATCATCAGCGCCACCAGCAACTCGAAGGCAAAACCCAGGCGGGCCGGCATCTGCGCGCCCAGCACGGCCAGCGACCCTCCGACCAACAACAACGCCAGCGTGTGGCCCAGCCCCCAGAAAATGCCCAGGCGGAGGCTGGCCTTGAGCCCGCCCCGTTCTTCGCTGGCCAAAGCCGAAACGGCAGCGAGGTGATCGGGCTCGAGGGCATGGCGCATGCCAAGCGAAAGTCCGACCAGGCTGGGCAGCAGGGCAGTCACCAGGTGGCCATAGCTGAGGAGTTCGGGGATGGCGAGAGGTGCGGGCACTTCTCGCGGTAGCCTCCAACCCGTGAACCGCGTTCCCCCTGTTTCCAGTGATGCCCTCTCGGCGCTCACCCTCGTCGAGGCGCTGCAGCGCCGCTTCGTCGACTCGCTCGGAGCGGCCGAGTTCATCTCTCACGTCTGGCTGCGTGACCTCGGCCGGCACGGGGGAGGGGAGCGCTTCGCCTGCGCCGAGACGGCCCGCTACAACCGCGCGTCGGTGAACGTCTCGTGCGTGCACTACGACGACGAACCGCAGCGTCAGCTCGCGTCGGCCACCGCGCTCTCCACCATCATTCACCCGCGAAACCCCCACGCGCCTTCACTGCACCTGCACGCGAGCTACACGCAGCTGCGTGACGGCAAGGGCTCGTGGCGCTTGATGGCCGACCTCAACCCCTCACACGGAGATCCCGAAGAGAAGGAGCACTTCGAGGTCAACCTCAAGAAGGTGGCGCCTGCGCTTTTTCAGGCCGCGCGTGCGCAGGGCGATCGCTACTTCTTCATTCCTGCGCTGGGCCGGAATCGCGGCATCACGCACTTCTACGTGGAGGACCATTCGACCGGCGACTTCGAGACCGACCGCGCCACGGCGGGGCGTTTCGTCAGCTCGGTGATGGATACGTGGGTGCAGCTGATTCGGTCGGCGCTGGTGCGGCATTCGAACCCGACCGACGCCGCGCGGGCCCAACAGCTGGAGTACCACACGGTGTATTTGTTCCAGGTGCTCACCCTCGATCGCGGGACCACGTCGGGGTTGCTCGTGCATGATCAGAACGACCTCGGCGTGATGGGCTCGTTGCCCTCGTACGTCGATCGCGGCCTGTTGGCGTCGTGGGAGCCGAAGATGCCAGAGCCGCAAGACGAGTTGCTGCGAGCCATCGTCGCGGCGTTACCCGATGAGCAGCCTTCGAAGGTGACGGATGAAGTGCGGGTCGCGCTCGCCCAGATCGTGCGTGCTCACTACCGCGCTCACCCGGAGGCGCTGGCGTTGCAGGCTGCTCACTGAAGCAAGAGCCAGGGGAATACGCACCGTTCGCCCCGAGAGCAGTCGAGGGGCCACTTGGCACGCGATGCAGCGTAGTCCCTCGACTGCTCTCGGGAGGAACGGTGGCCGCTTCGCCGAGTTCAGGGTAAGCGCAGCGCATGTCGCGCGTCGTCATCGCCGGAGCCGGTGCCATCGGTAAGGCCCTCGCCCAGAAACTCGCAGCGACGCACGACGTCCGCGCCGTACGCCAGTCGAGCGACCTGCCGCCCTCCAGCGAGCGCCTCAGCTGGTACCAGGCCGACCTCACCACCCTGCACGGCGCCGAGGTCGCGCTGACGGGTGCTCACACCGTGGTGCTGCTCGCCCAGGCCCGCCGCGCACCCGCTCGCCTCCAGCACGCCTCGCTCGAAGATCTCGATCGTCTCCTGGGTGACTCCGTCGCGCGCGCGGCCCGGCTGGTCGACGCGAAACACCTCATCCTCTTCGCGAACGGCGATGACGACGTGCGTGTACCGCTGCTCGAGCAAAGCGGGGTGCCCGTCTCCATCCTTCGAGGTGGTTTTCCCGACCCGGTCGAGCTGCTCGCCGGAATGGTGAACGCGGGCGCAGGCTCTGGCCACGCGCAGACGCCTGCGTGGACAGGGCTCGCCCCCGAAGCGCGGCCGCCCTCGACCCCCACCTGCTCCATTCAACGCTACGGCCGGCCCCCTGGCTGGGCGGCGCTCGACATCGCGCGCGCGTATTTCAAGTGGCTGCCGTCTGACGTGCCGCTGGTGAAGACCACCGAACACGCGGGGGTCTTCAGCATCCACTTCGCAGGCGTGCGCGCGTTGGTGCTGCGGCTGATTCCCGGGCGCTCCACCTCTGACTGCGCCTGGCTGGCCGTCGCCGACGGTTCGATGAACGGCGGGAGCGCCGAGAGCCGCTTCGAGTTCCGCGTGTTGCTCGACGGCGTCACCGCCATGGCCGCGATGGTCGGCTACCAGCCTGCGCTGCCATGGGTGGTCTATCGCTTCACCCAGTCCGTGCTGCACGAGCGCGTGATGCGCCGCTTTGGTTTGTGGCTCGCCGAGCAAAAGGGCCCTCCGCCGTGAAGCTGATCTACGCTCTCTCCAGTCAAGTCGATGTGCGAGGTGAACCTCGACGCGATATCCGGAAAGGGCGCCCTCTTCGGCCTGAACCTGGTGCACCGCGCGCCCGGCCCGGCACGGTGCGGGTCGGCGCGCACGTCGCCGTGAACTGAACTAGAGAGCCGCGCCATGTCCGACTGTCTGTTTTGCCGAATCGTCGAAGGTCAGATCCCCGCCAAGCAGGTGCATGACGACGCGCTGTGTGTCGGCTTTCTCGACATCAACCCGCAGGCGCCGCACCACACCTTGTTCATCCCCAAGCGGCACATCGCCACGCTCAACGACGCGACGCCGGAAGACCGCGAGCTGCTCGGCCACCTCACCATTGCCGCGACGAAGTACGCCCGCGAGCTGGGCATCGCGGACACGGGCTATCGACTGGTGTGGAACACGAACTCAGGGGCAGGGCAGACGGTCTTCCACATTCACCTGCACCTGCTGGGTGGCCGTCAGCTGACCTGGCCGCCGGGCTGAGTCTGCCGTCTGAAAGGTAGAACCCGGGCGTGGAGCCTGCGACGCTCCACGGCCCATGGCCCACCTCGAGCTGACCCCGAAGAAAGAAGTCTCCAGCTTCCGGAAGATGGCGATCGGCACGTGGCAGACCGCCTACGACCCGACGGTGTACGGCACCATGCGCATTCGCATGGAAAAGTCGCTCGCGTACATCGAGAAGTTTCGCGAGGTGCACGGCGTTCGCCTGACGGTGACGCACCTGGTGGCCAAGGCGGTGGCAGAGGGCCTCAAGCGTTGCCCCGACGCCAACGCGATCTTGCGCTTCAACAAGATCTACCTGCGCAACAAGGTGACGCTGTCGGTGCTGGTGGTGCAGGCTGATCAGGGCGATGGAAAAGTCGATCTCACCGCCGCGCGCATCGAAGACGCCGACAAGAAGTCGCTCAAGACGCTCGCGGCCGAGATGCAGGAGACCATCGACAAGGTCAGAAACCGCAAGGATCTCGCCCTCGAGAAGGGCAAGGGAACCATCGCCATGATCCCCTTCATGTGGATGAACATGTTCCTCAAGCTGCTCGGCTTCCTCATGTACACGCTCAACCTGGACCTCTCGCGTTTCGGCATGCCCAAAGACGCGTTCGGCGGCGTGACCATCACCAACGTCGGCAGCCTCGGCCTCGACATCGCGTACGTGCCGCTGGTGCCGTACACCAACACGCCCATCTTCATCGCGCCCGGCGCCGTGCTCGACATGCCGGTGGTGGAAGACGGCAAGGTGATCGCCGGCAAGGTGATGAGCCTCAACGCGAGCTTCGATCACCGCTTCATCGACGGCTTTCACGCCGGCATCCTCGCCAAGACGGTGAAGGAAATGATGGAAAACCCCTTCGAGAAGTTCGATCCCCTCTGACCGGAGACACGCCCCGATGACGCCCAACACAGAAGCCCCGATGCAGCAGCCGAACTGGTTTTCTCGCAACTGGAAGTGGTTGGTGCCGGTGGGGTGCCTGGTGCCGCTGATGTGCTGCGGCGTGTTCGGCATCGGCACGTACGTGGCGGTCAGCAAGGTCATTCAGAACAGCGGCGCCTATGTGGGTGCGATTGCCGAGGTGAACGCGAACCCCGAAGTCGAAGCTGCGCTCGGCACGCCGGTGACGCCGGGTTTGGGCCTGAGCGGGTCGGTGAAAGAGAACGACTCCAGCGGCTCAGCTGACTTCACGGTGCCCATCACGGGCAGCAAGGGTGAAGGCTCGATGCACGTGGTCGCTCAACGCAGCAACGGCCAGTGGAGCTACAACGTCATCGACGTGACGGTCGGCGGTAAGACCATCGACGTCTTGAAGAACCCCCAGCCAGAGCTGCCCCAAGAAGAGCCGGAAGAGCCGGCCGAACCCGACGGCGACTGAAGTCAGCGCCGCAGACGCCAGAAGAACGCGAGCGCACCGGCTGCAAGAGCAAGCGCCGGCGGCATCAAGGCGTACGCGCGCAGCACTGGAAAAGCGATCGCGCCCAGCAGGCCGCCCAGCAGGAAGCCGCCCAGGAGCAGGCCCAGCAGCTTCACCTTGCCCCACTCGAAGGGCTCACCGCGGATCGCGTGGCCGAAGTGCACCCCGAGATCCGTCACGATGCCGGTCATGTGCGTCGTGCGCACCACCGCGCTGCTGTACGAGGTGGCCAGCGCGTTCTGCAGGCCCGCGGCCACGGCTGCCCAAATCGTTCGCTGCGGAGACTTCCGGCAATAGATTGCCGGCCGCGAACGTGAGGGGGCTCGATGCGGATGGTGGCAGTGCTGTTGGTGCTCATCCCGGGCATGGCCGGGGCGCAGCTACCTGCCTTTTTCGACCCCCCTGCGCGCGAGGCCCGGCGACCTCTGCAAGCCACCCGCGTCACCCTCGCCCCTGAAATCGATGGAGAGCTGAACGACGAGGCCTGGAAGACGGCCGTGCCGAGCGGCGACTTCGTTCAGTACGAGCCCAAGCAGGGCCAGAAAACCACTCACACCAGCATCGTGCGCATGGTGTTCGATGACACCGCGCTCTACGTCAGCGCCGAGCTCGAGCAGCCCGGTGGCTTCAGCGCCTTCAACCAGCGCGACCTGCGCCGCGACTTCCCCACCAACGAGTGCGACAGCTTCTCCGTCATCCTCGACACGCTGGGTGACGGCCGCAACGCGTTCAGCTTCTCGGTCAATCCGTTCGGTGCGCAGCGGGAAGAGCAGGTGGTCGACGACTCCTTGTTCGAGCCCAACTGGGACACCGTCTGGCGCGCTTCCACCCAGCGGGACGATCACGGCTGGCACGTGGAGATCGCCATTCCGTGGAAGTCGTTGCGCCACGGCGGCAAGGCGGCCGTGTGGGGCATTCAGTTCTACCGGCGCGAACGGGGCAGCAATGAAGACACGGTGTGGAGCCCCGTGCCTCGCACCGTCTCTCCCTGGCGCATGCCGTACGCGGGCGTGGTGAAGGGGCTCGAGCCCGCCGACGCTTCATTGCTGTCGTTGCAGCTGCGGCCGTACCTGATTGGCCGCCTTCAAAAGGTGGGCGACGCAGCCTTGAGCATCATGCCCAGCGGCGGCGGCGAGGTGACGTGGAACCCCACTGCCTCGACCCTGGTGGATTTGACCGCCAACACCGACTTCGCCGAGACCGATGTCGATCGCCGCGTGGTGAACCTCTCGCGGTTCTCGGTCTTCTTTCCCGAGCGGCGGCAGTTCTTCCTCGAATCAGCCGGCGTCTTCGCGGCGGGCTTTCAAGGGTTTTTGCAGCCGTTCTTCAGCCGGCGCATCGGCCTCAACGACGACGGAGAGTCAGTGCCCATCACCTTCGGGGCACGCGCGGTGTATCGCACGCTCGAGCACAGCGCAGGCGGGTTGGTGGTGCACACCTTGCCCACGGCCAACTCGAACGCGTCGCTCTTCGCGGTGGGCCGCTACACCCGCAACCTCGGGGCGCAGAGTCGCATCGGAGGCATGGTGGTGGTGCGCCACGACTTCGAGGGTGCGCGCGGAGAAGCGACCGACAACGTGGTGCCCGTGCTCGACGGCCTGTATCGCAGCGGGCCGCTCACCTTTCAGGCGACGTTGATGGGCTCGTCGACTTCCAGCCCCAGCACGAGGGCCCGCTTCGGTACGGCCGCGACCCTGCAGGCCGCGCTGCAGGGAAACTGGGGAAACCTGACCGTAGAGGCGTTGGGCGTCACGCCTGATTTTGAGGCGAAGACGGGCTTCGTCGCGCGAGGCGACATCATGGGCGTCGGTGGAAACGGAGGCATCGACTGGCGGCCGAACTGGCTGCCTTCGTGGCTGCGCTCGATGGGGCCGTTCTTCGAGAGCTACGCGTTCTGGGGTGTGAGCGACCAGAAGTTCCAGGAGGCCAGCGTCTACTTCGCGCCCATGTGGTTCTTGTTCAAGGGCGGCGATGAAGCGTGGCTCTTCGTCGAGAAGGCGGCCCAGGTGCTCAGGAATTCATTCTTGCCGGTGCAGAAGGTGGAGTTCGCGCCCGGTGCGTACTCGTACGAGCGCATCGGCGTTGCGGCCTCGACGCAAGCGAGCCGGAAGGTCGCAGGCAGCGGGGAGATCTCGACCGGCACGTATTATTCTGCGTCGTCTTTTTCGGGCACGCTGCGCGGGTCGGTGCAGCCGATACCGCACGTGCTGCTCTCAGGCTCGTACACGTACAACCGCTTCTGGGGCGCCGGTGTGTTGGCCGCCTTCGCGCAGACGCACCTGCTGCTGGTCGAGACGCGCCTGGCGCTCTCTGCGCGGCTGCAGCTCATCGGCAGCTATCAGCGCGACACCGACGGCAACGCGCAGCTGCTCAATGCACGGCTCTCCTGGGAGTTCTTGCCGCTGTCGTTCGTCTACGTGGTGGTGACGGATCGCCGCTCTGCGTATCGCGCGCCCGACTCTGAGCCCAACGAGCTGCGAGTGGTGGCGAAGGTCACGTACACCTGGCGTCCATGAAGAGAAGAAGTTGGGCTCGGGGAGACCGGTGAGGGAACCCGATTCCTATTTCCAAAGACCCTCTCGGGATGAACGGTGGGGGTTTGAATTCGTGACGCCTGCTTTCTTCAGGTCCAGCTGAGGGCGAAGTGCAACGAGCTGCCGTTGTGCTTCGCCTTCGTGGTGCCCGCCTTCTTCGTGGTCTCCCAGACGAACTCGAAGGCGCCCAGCCAGTACGTGGGGTATTCGGCGGGAACTTCGAGCGGATAGGTGATGGTGAGCTCACCCGCGGTGGGCCCCGTCACCTTCCAATCGAACTTCACGTTCTTGATCGCGGCCTGGCTGAGCTGTCCGAAACGCGAGAACAGGGTCGCAGGCGAAGGGCCCGAGATGGCCAGCAGCACGCTGACGAACGGCCTGATGATCATCGACATCGACTCGGTGACCGCGAGCAGACCGACGCGGCGCACCAGCTCATCACCGCCCACGGCGCCGATGGCCCGGGTCATGGCGAACGCTTCAGGAGCCCTCCACCACGACTGCGCGTTGGGCGTGCGCAACATCTGGGCTGCGCCCGCATCGGCCTGAGCCACCACCTGCTCGAACTGGCCGAGCTTCTTCAGCACCCGGGCGATCGCGCTGATGTACGCGGCGCTGGTCTGAAACTCGGAGAGATCGGTCGCGTGCTGCATCCACGCAACGTAGCCCGGTCTCGATGTTCTCGACATTCGCGTCGTGCTGAGGGCAGGCGCGAACACCACCGTCTTGGGGGGCCTGGGTACGGGAACGACCTCGGCGCCTTCGAAGCCAGGTGCGAGGCTCGACCCAGAAGGAGCGTCGGTGGCGACGGTTGACGATCGGTGTACGGTCGGCGCCGTCATGGCCTCGAAGCTCAAAGTCGGTGTTCTCGGTGCGACCGGAATGGTTGGCCAGCGGTTCGTCTCTCTCCTCGCCAACCACCCGTGGTTCGAGCTCACCACGGTGGCGGCGAGCCCTGCTTCGGCGGGCAAACCCTACGCAGAAGCCGTCAGCGGCCGTTGGTCGCTCCCGGGTGGTGTGCCTGCCAACGCCGCGTCACTCAACGTGATGGACGCGTCCGACATCGCGGGCGTGGCCGACTCGGTCGACTTCGTCTTCTGCGCGGTCGACATGCCCAAAGACGTCACCGCGAAGCTCGAGGAAGACTACGCGCGCCGCGAGACGCCGCTGGTGTCGAACAACTCGGCGCACCGGTGGACGCCCGACGTGCCGATGGTGATTCCCGAGATCAACGACGGTCACAACGTGGTGATCGAAGCGCAGCGGCGGCGGCTCGGTATCAAGCGCGGCTTCATCGCGGTCAAGCCCAACTGCTCCATCCAGAGCTACGTGCCGGCGATTCACCCGCTCAAACACTTCGGGCCCACCCGGTTGGCGGTGTGCACGTACCAGGCGATCTCTGGCGCCGGGAAGACGTTCGAGAGCTGGCCCGAGATGGCCGACAACGTGATCCCCTTCATCAAGGGCGAAGAAGAGAAGAGCGAGCAGGAGCCGCTGAAGATCTGGGGCCAGGTCGTCGACGGGCGCATCGTCGCCGCGACCTCCCCCGCCATCACCGCGCAATGCATTCGCGTGCCGGTGTCCGACGGACACCTGGCGGCGGTGTTCGTGGCGTTCGAGAAGAAGCCCTCGCGTGAGGAGATCCTCGCGGCGTGGCGTTCGTACGCCGGCAAGCCGCAGACACTGAAGCTGCCCAGCGCGCCTTCTGCGTTCCTCACCTACTTCGAAGAAGAGAACCGGCCGCAGACGAAGCTCGATCGTGATGCCGGCAACGGGCAGGGCATCACCATCGGCCGGCTGCGCCCCGACGCGGTGTTCGACTGGCGGTTCGTCGCGCTCTCGCACAACACGGTGCGCGGCGCGGCGGGTGGGGCGGTGCTCACCGCCGAGCTGCTCAAAGCCGAAGGCTATCTGGCCGCGAAGTAGCTCACGGCCCGCGGCAGACCACCTGGCACCCCGCGTCGACGAAGACGCCGTCGCGGTAGGTCTTCAAGAGCAGCAAGGTCGTGGCGAGCGCGCCCACCAGCACCAGCGCGACCGCTCCGATGCTCACGGCGCCCCGGCGCTGATGAACGAAGAGCGGAACGGTGGTGGTGGTGGTGAGCTCTTCTGCCTCGGGCAACAGCGCGACCGAGATGGGCGCCTCGACCAGCACCTCGTGCGCGACCGACGTTCGCCTGCCCAGCGGCCCACGCTGCGCCTTTGCGCCGAGCAGCACCACGTCGGCCTTCTCACTGGCGGCGAGCGCCAGCACGGCTGCTCCGCTGGGGAAACGCCCTTTGCGCGCGTTGACCTGGAAGGTGGCGTTGGCAGGCAGCCCGTCGAGCCGGGTCTTCATCGGACCCCACGCGTAGACCGTCACCTCGAGAGGTCCATACCGGGCGATCCGTGTGAGCCACTGGGGCGCTCCTGCGGCGCTGCCCGAGTGGTCGACCGCCAGGAACACCTTCAACGCGCGCTGGCCGTTTGCCCAGGCCTCGAAGGGCTGTGGGTTGCGCACCACCAAAATGGGCACGTGCGCCTCGGACGCAAAGCGGTCAGCCGAGGTTTGAAGGAAGCGGGTCTTCTTGCCACTGGTGTCGCCGACCACCAGCAGCTCGGCCTGGACGTCGTCGCACTGCCGCGCGACAGAACGATCCGTCGCGCCGCGCAGCAGCCTGGCCTCGACCTGGACGCCCTGCTTTCGCAACACCTCGGCTTCGCCGCGCAGGGCCTGGTCGGCCGCCTGATCGACTTTGCGTGCAGGGCGGATTCTGGAATGGGGAACGACACTGGTCAGCCAGAGACGCTCACTGCTCTGTCGGGCGAGCAGCGCAGCGACCGTGACAGCGTTGGCTGAAGAGGTGGTGAAGTGAGTTGCGCAGACGATGGTCATGACGTGGTGCCTCCACGCAGAAATGCACGCATAGGGCGATCCACCGCAACCGGGTGAATCACTCCGGGAGCAGCTCGGGTGACGCAGCGCGTGTGTCGAGCGAAAGAATCGCGCAAACCAAGCCGATCGTTCTCTAGAGCGAAGCGCTGAGGCGCAGGCGGCCCACGCCCACGGGGCCCATGTTCGAACCCGCCGCGGTGCGGAACGCATCACCGGGCAGCAGCACCCCACCTTCGAGCGTGGCGCTGACGTTCAGGTACGCCGTGGGCGAAGCGTGCACGGACACGCCGAGATCCAGCTCAGTGCCCAGGTAGTTGCCCGGCGTTCCGCCCAGGTAGTTGACTGGGGTGCCGCCATTGAGGCGCGTGTTGAAGGGGTCGGTGAGCGAAGCGCTGGTGAACGCGAACAGCGGGCCGCCGTAGACCTCGATCCAGTCAGCGAAGCCGTACTTCGCGCGGGGGAAGAGGTACCAGGCGCCCGTCACCGCGCCCGCGCTGGGGAGCAGGTCGATGCCTTCCGGCGCCACACCCGCAAGCGATGGGTCTGCGCCGCGCCAACCGCTGCGCGCGCTCTGATAACCGAGCACCTGATCGAACAGAATGAGCCCCACCTTGTAGTTCGAGTCGAAGCGGAAGTTGCTCAGCGTGGTGTCGTAGGGGTTCTGATCACCCGACGCGAAACCGCCATCGAACAGAATTCCGAAGCGGCCTTTCTTGTAGTTCACCTTCGCCACCACCCCGAGCTGCCGCACGTCGAGCACCTCGGCCGTGTCACTGCGTGACTGCGTGGTGGTGCCGGTGATGGCCGCGAGCTCGCCCGACACCGTGAGTGAAGAATCGGCGGTCTTCATCACGGTCCACCGCGCGAAGAGATCAGCCACGAACACATCGGTGCTGCGTTCACCGGGTGCACCACCGTCGCGACGTTGGTTGCGGTAGATGGCGGTCAGGCCGACCTGGTGGTCTTCATCGACGTTGAAGCGCAGCCCGAGGATGCCCTGCAGCGCGCGATCGCCTTCGAGCAGGTTGGCAGTCGGGTCGCGCACCACGAGATCGAAGGCGGCGATGGGCTCGACGGCCTGCCACGCGCCTCCCAGCGAGAAGAGCGGACGACCGAGCACCGCCGCCCGCGCCACCACCGCGCCGCCGTGCTGAATGCCGAAGTCACCCGCTTCGCCATCTCGGGCCCCCGCGTTGGCCAGCATGCCCAGGCCGAAGTTCGAGGTCTGAACACCGAGCCGCGCGGCGCCGGTGGCCCAGCGGTACTGCAGGTAGAGCGCTCGCAGCTCGGCCGGGCGGAAGTTCGGAGTGGGAACGCGCGCGGCCACCACGGTCGAGTCGGGCGTGCCGAAGACCGCCCCGGTGGCGACGTCGAACTCGGAGATCAAGCTGAAGTCGTGAAACTTGAGCTCGGGCCCGAGGCGAACGCGCAGCTCGAAGGGCGTGGGCTGCTCCGAGGTGCCGAGATCATCGAGCACGATGGTGCTGCTCATGGTCTGCGCGAGCCGGAGCGTCGCGGCGATCTTCACCCCGAACTCGCCCGCGGTGATGCCCAGGGGTTTTTTCTGCTCCACGGAAGGCGTGACCTGCGCTGGCGGCGTCTGTGCTTCGACAGCACCGACCGCGATGAGCACGAGGGCGAGGTTCATGGCTGCGCGTATACCGCAAAGATAATGCGTGCACCGGTTGTGGCGTGGAGCCGGGCTCAAGTAGACGGCTTCCATGCGCGTTCTTCCCCCGCTGCTCCTGGCCTGTCTGTTGGCGTGCACGCCCCCGCTTCCGCAGGGGCTGGGGCTCGCAGTCGAAGGTGATGGCCCGCGCGTCAACTTCGACGTGATGGCCAAGCCGCTGCCTGAGATCCCGCTCCCCAACGACTTCGCCAGCCGCTTCGACGCGACCTCTCCGACGCTTTTCCGCGTCAACGCTTCCATCGAAGCCGCGCCGACCCAGTGGGAAAAGCGCACCCGCGCAGGCCTCGATCAAATGTCGGGCTGGGGCACGCTGGCGCCCATCACTGTCTCCTTCGACGCGCCGCTCGATCTCGAGAACATCATGGGGCGCCACCAGCGCCCGTCAGATTTTGGTGACGACGCGCTGTACGTGATCGACGTCACGCGCGGGTCTCCCGACTTCTGCAAGCCGGTGCCGCTCGATCTCGGTCAGGGCCACTTCCCCACCATCCTCGACGATCGCGAGTACTACCCCGACGAGCCGCACAAGAGCCTCGAGACGCTCGCCTTCGAGCAGGAAGAAGAAGACCTCGACGGCGACGGCGTGATGGACCCCGGAGAAGACACCGACATGGATGGGGTGCTCGATCACCCCAACACGCTCGACGGCAAGAACGGCCCCTTCGACGTCATCGGCTTCTACGAAAAAGAGACCAACACCCTCATCGCGCGCCCGCTCTACCCGATGCGTGAAGCGACCACGTACGCGGTGGTGCTCACCACGAGGCTCGTCGGCAAAGACGGCCAGCAGGTGCGATCGCCCTTCGCCAACATCAACCACCTCGCGCAGACCCCTGCGTTGCAGCCGCTGACCGAGTGTCTCAACCAGCGCAACCTCGCGATGACCGACGTGACCTTCACCTGGTCGTTCACCACGCAGTCGATCACCGTCGACTACCGCGCCTTCCGTGACGGGCTCTACGGCTCGGGCCCGCTGGCGTTCCTCGAGAAGGAATACCCGGTCGACCTGACCTCGATCCCCGATGGGCGCCGCATCACGCCGACCAATCGCAACACCAAGGCGGTGCCGGGTGAGCAGTTCCTCCAGTTCGGCGCGCAGTTGCTCGACGTCTTCGCGGGCTCGCAGTCGCCGGGCACCACCGCGCTGCTCAACACCTGGTTGTCAGAGGTCGATTTCTACGCGACCGCGTCGTTCGTCTCGCCGCAGTTCTTTCCGCGCTTCGACGCGAACGGGAAGTGGCTGCCGCTCTACGACCAGGTGATGGACATCGATGTCGGCCGCAAAGAGACGTTCCACCGGCCCGAGACCATCAATTTCCTGATGTCAGTTCCCAAAGTGCGAACGGGCCCTGCGCCCGTCGCGATCTTCATGCACGGCCACAGCGGCTCGAAGCTCGACGCGCTGCTGGTGATGGGCCCGCTCGCGCGCTCGGGCGTGGCGACCATCGGCATGGACGCCGTGAGCCACGGGCTGAGCCTCAACGCGGTCGATCGTGAGCTCGTGACCGGCCTCACCCAGCGGTACGGCATCGAGCCGCTCGCGCAGGCGATGGTGAGTGATGGCCGCGGCATCGATCAGAACGGCGATGGGCTGATCGACTCGGGCGCCGATTACTTCACCGGCTACGTCACGCACACGCGCGACACGGTGAGACAGACGGCCGTCGACCTGATGCAGATGGTGCGCGTGCTGCGTTCCTTCGATGGGCAGCGGCGCTGGGCGTTCGATGTGAATCGAGATGGTGAGAACGACCTTGCGGGCGACTTCGACGGCGACGGCGTGGTCGATCTCGGCGGGCCCAACGTGCCCATCTACGTGGCGGGCGCTTCGTTGGGCGGCATCCTCGCGAGCTTGATGGGCGGCATCGAGCCGGAGATCGACGCGATCGCTCCGATTCTCCCCGGTGGTTACCTGTCGGAGATCGGCACGCGTTCGGATCTCGGCCAGGTGCAGAACCCGCTCGTCTTGCGGATGATGGGGCCGCTGATGCTGGTGCACCCCAACGAGCAGGGCGTGCCTGCCTTGTTCCAGATGGTGCCTGACGTGGTGAAGAAGACCGAGCGTGAGGTGGCGGTGCTGCCGGCGCCTCTTCTGCCCGGGAGCATCGCGCTCATCCGCAACCTGAAGACCAAAGAGTGGCGCTGCGGCCGCGTGCAGCCCAATGGTCACCTGCGCATGGCGGTCTCGTCGGACAGCGGAGATCCACTGCGCTTCGAGCTCTACGCACAGGAGCTGCCCAGCAAGCTGCGTGAAGGCTGCGACCCCACGGGCTTCACCCCGACGCTGGTGATCGAGCAGTTCGCCAAGGCGTTCGAGTTCCAGGGGCGCGCGTATGAAGCGGGGGCTCCCTTGTCGGCGTTGGCAGATGGTTTTGGTCTGCGTCGTGGCAGCCCTGAGCTGCGGCGGTTGTTCTCGCTCGCGCAGATTGCCCTCGAGCCTGCAGACCCCGCGAACTTCGCGCCGTTCTGGGAAGGTGACCGCACGTTCTCGTATGCCGATGGCAAGACCGTGGCGACGCGCGCTTTGCTTCTGCCCATGACCGGAGATCCCGGCGTGCCGGTGGCCACCGCGACCGCGTTGATGCGCGCGGCCGGCTTCGTCGACTCAGAGAACGTCGACCCGCGCTACGGCAAGACGCAGATGCAGCAGCTCATCGACGTGGGCTTCGTGGAAGGGGTCGAGCGCACCGGCCGCTACACGGGCGCGAACGGCAACGTGTTGATGGACGTCGACGTGCTGCAGTTGGTCTCGAACGCCGACGATGGTTTCGGAGCCCCGCGCCTCGCGCCTCCGATGCGGCTGACGCGCGCGAGTAAGGACGCCGCCGGCAAGGTGGGTGCGTTGTTTCCCATGATGAACCCGAAGGGTCAGCACAGCCTTCCGGTGCCCAACCCCGACGCGCGGTTCGATCTCGGCACGTACGTGCTCAACCTCTTCTCGGATTACCTGGGCAGCGGAGGCACGCGCATCTCGATGGATGCGTGCATGACCACCAACGATTGCCCCTATTTGAAGAAATAGAGTGCTGCTTCAGAATTTCTGACGGCTGACACCTCGCCATGATTGAGAGGCGCTTCATGATCCTCAACGTATTGAACGACGCAGCTGAACAGCCCACGGACGCTCAGGTGAAGGCGGCGCTGGGGCCGGCGTGGGAACACTTCGAGGCCTTGCAGCAGCTCACCGCCTCGTGCGAACGAGAGTGGCGCCACTACGGCAAGAAGTACGGCTGGAAGCTGAAGGTGCACGCGGATGACAAGGTGCTGTTCGAGGTCACCGTGGCCGAGGCGCTCTTCGTGGTGGCGCTGTCTCTTCGGGAACAGGAGCGCCAGGACCTCAAGGCCGACACCGCGAACGAATGGGCGACTCGTTCACCGGACGGCTACGTGAAGCTCGAGGTGCGCGACCTGGCGTCGAGGGAACGTGCCGTCGCGTTGGTGCGCTTCCTGATGGCTCAGCGCGAACTGGCTTGAGTCAGTGCGCTCTCTCGACCTGCGCGCCCGGGAGCTGTGAGAGCTGAGCCACGGTCCAGTCGGTGGGGCGGGTCGACTCGAACTGCTCTGGCTTGAGATCGGCGATCACGAAGGTCACCGAGGTGCGGTGCACGAGGCGGTTGATGCCGCTGCGCGTGCCGAGTTCAGCCAGGGCTCGCGCGGTCTCGCCGTCGTGAAGCCGGCCGCCGTCGGTGAAGGTGACTCCGCTGGAGTAATGCTTCGAGGTCCACGTCATCGTGCGGTGGTCGACGCGGAACATCTCGCAGACGGGATCGGCGAAGCCTTCGGGCCAGACGATGGCGATGGCGCACTCGACGGTGTTTTCGGATTCCATGGGCGGCCCCAGGACGGAGCCGGGCGCCGTTCATTCACCGCCGTACTCCCCCTCCCCGCTGTCGCAGGGAGAGGTTTTTACCAACGCACCGCGCGCCACAACGACGAGTGGTCGTCAGTCCACAGCGGCACGTCGGAGGGTGGGTTCTCGTCGGTCACTGTGAGCCCCGCATACGACTCGCGCGTACGCGCCAGCAAAAGCCACCGAGCAGGCAGCGCCCAGTTGCTCTTCGCCTGACTGAGGAGCACCACCGGCACCAGCCCCACTTCTTTCCCCACCCTCGAAGCCACAGGCACCAGCTCGAGCGATCGATTCGACAGGTGCAACGCCAGCACCCCACCCGGCGCGAGGTGCGAGGCGTACAGCGTCATCGCTTCTTTCGTGAGCAGGTGCACCGGCACCGAGTCACTCGAGAACGCGTCGAGCACGAGCACATCGAAGCCCTGCGGTGCCTCTCGCTCGAGCGTGGTGCGCGCGTCACCCAGCGCGACCTCGATCTTCGCCTTCGAGCCCGAGAGAAACGTGAACGACTCGCTTCGGGCGTAGTCGATCACCGCCGGGCTGATTTCGTAGAAGCGGTACACCTCGCCCGGCCGCCCGTAGGCCGCGAGCGTTCCGATGCCCAGGCCAATCACGCCCACCCTGCGCGGTGTCACCCGTTCGAGCGAGAGCAGCTGACCCACGCCGCTTTCCGGCGCGTAGTAGGTCGTCGGGGCCTCGCGATGAAATCGCTGCTGCGCACCATGCACCGTGCGCCCGTGCATCAGCAGGTTCGTCTCATCATCGCCGTCACCAGAGAGCGCGATGCGCACCACACCGAAGAAGTCGCGGCGTGAAGCGAGCACCCCGACCTGGTCGTTCAGCGCGCCGATCAGCAACAACATCGCCACCACGGCAATCAGCGGCCAGGCGGCCCGAATGACATTGCGTGAAGTCTGCCGCAGCGCGAGCGCACCGAGCACGAACACGATGCCCAGCTCGAACTCGTAGAACCCCGAGAACAACGCAGGCGCGAGCAGCCCCGCGAAGACACCGCCCATCGCCCCGCCCAACGCCATCGCGGCGTAAAACGAGGTGAGCTGCGACTCGGGTGGCTTCGTTCGCGCGAGCTCTCCGTGAGAGGCGACACAAGCCACGAACAGAAACAGCACGAAGACCGCGATGCGCAGGGGCAGGGGAAGATTGACGTCCTGACTGCGCAGCCCCGCCACGCTGAGCGCCGACACCGCAAGCACCGGCAAGACGATTTCGCGCCGGTACCAACGGTCACTCTCGAAGGTGACGATGAAGCTCAGCAGGTAGACTATCAACGGCAGCACCCAGAGAAACGGAATGGGCGCGACCTCTTGCGTGAGGTGATTCGTCACCGCGAGCAGCAGCACGACCGGCCCTGCAGACAGCGCGAGCCAGCTCGCCCACGGCCGTCGAGCCTGACTCACTTCACGTTTCACAGCCGCTTCATCACGCAGCCCTCGGCCCGCGAACGTCAGGCCCACGCCCCACGCCACGAAGCCCACGGCCCACAACCAACCTTGCGTACGCAGCGGCGCCGTCGGCTCGAGAAGAAACGGATAGGCCAGCAGCCCCAGCAGCGAGCCCGCGTTCGACACCGCGTACAGCCGGTACACCGAGCCCAGGCTCGCGCCCGAGCTCGACGCCCACGCCTGGAGCAACGGCCCCGTCGTCGCGAGCGCGAAGTACGGCAAACCAACCGAGAGCAACAACGCCAGCAACAACCGCGCGATGGGGTACGTGCTGTCGGGCGGCCGCAACGCGAGGCCGGGAATGACCGGGCCGCCCCACCACGCAGCGGTCAGCGCGAGCGACAGACCCGCCACCACCACCAGCGTGAGCTGCGCCGTCACCTGGCGGCGAGGCGACAACCGGCCCACCAGCCCGTGCGTCCACGCGTAGCCGCCGAGCAGCAGCAACTGAAAGAACAGTTGGCAGGTGGTCCACACCGCGGCTGATCCACCGAACCACGGGAGCAGCGCGCGAGCCGCCATCGGCTGCACCAGGAACAGAAGAATCGCCCCCAGAGAGACGGTGACGACGAAGCGACTCACTTAAGTCTGCGTTCTCATGGCGTAGCGCCGACGTGCGGGCCTTCGGCACACTGTCGCACACCGCAACCGAAACGCGGATTAGACAGATGATGAAGGACGATGAAGATCAACCAACCCCGGCCCTCCCTCCCCGTCGGCCAGCCCCGAAGCGCGCTGCAGCTCCCGGCCAGGCCTCCGCCGCGCGCTGACAACGATGGTTTCGAGACCACCAGGTCAGGCCCGGTCTCGCTGGGCACCGCTTCCGTGCAGAGCCCCGGTGAGCAGCTGATCGCGCTGGCCCGCAGCGTGATGGGCACCAAGGCGCACGACCTCAAGCTCGCCAACGACACCAAGCTCGGCGCGGCCATGCAGGACTGGGTGCCTGACACGGTCAACTGCGCGAACTTCGTCTCTGGCCTGCTCGAGGCTTCGGGCCAGATCGGGAAGGGCGGCGGCCACGCGGCGGTCACCACGCTCGTCTCCAAGCTCAAGAAGAACCCGAACTTCACCGAGGTCTCGCTCGAGAACGCGAAGCCCGGTGACGTGGTCGCCTTCGAGTACCCCAAGAAGGACGGCACCAAGGGCCACCACGTCGTGGTCTTCGAAGGCCGCGATGCGAAGGGCAACCCGAAGTTCATCGGCTCGAACAACATCAACCAGGACGGCACGCAGTCGATCAGCTCGACGACGGGCTTTCCCAAGAGCTGGAAGCCGATGGCGGTGATGCACTACTCCGGGCCTCAGCCCGCGAACGTGCAGGTTCCGACCGGGCCTTCTGCTCCGACCGGTCCGTCAGCGCCTTCAGCGGGAACGGCCTCGAGCGTCGAGGGCATCACGGCTGATCAGTCCACCTGGCTGCGCAACGGCAAGACCGGCCCCGGCGTGGAAGATCTGCAGAAGAAGCTCGCTGCCGCTGGGTTCGACCCAGGTCCGCTCGATGGTGAGTTCGGCCCGAAGACGCAGGCCGCGGTGCGCGCATATCAGCAGGCGAACGGGCTTCAGGTCGACGGCATCGTGGGTCCGCAGACGCGCGGCGCGTTGATGGGTCAGCCTGCCTCTCCCGGCCCGACGCCCAGCGGTGGTCAGACGCCTGCCACGCCGACGAGTCCGGCTTCCCCTTCGGGGAACACAGCGACAGCTCGCGCGCTCGAGGCGATGGCGCTGCAGAAGCACGGCCCTGAGTTTCTCCAGAAGGTCAAAGAGATGTCGACTCGCCTCGGCGTCAAGCCGGAGTGGGTGCTCGCCGTGATGAAGAACGAGAGCGGCATGAGCACCACCGCGAAGAACCCCCATGGTGGCGCGACGGGGTTGATTCAGTTCATGCCCGCGACCGCGCGGGGCCTCGGCACCACCACGGAGGCGCTCAGCAAGATGAGCGCGACCGAGCAGCTCGAGTACGTCGAGAAGTACTTCGCGCCCTTCAAGGGGAAGATTAAATCGGGCACCGACTTGTACATGGCTACGTTCTGGCCGGCCGGCGTGGGCAAGCCCGACGCCTACAACATCGGCGGCGCTGAAGTGGCGCGTGTGAACAAGATCTTCGACCTCGACAAGAACGGGCAGATCACCGCGGGTGAGTTCAGGCGGTACTACGCGCAGAAGTTTCCGGAGTTGGCGGCGTAAGAGGCCTTAGTCACGCCTTGCTTCGGGCGGGTCTCCGAAGGCGAGCCTGCCGAGCGGCCCCGGGGTGCACGACGGCGGCGGGGGTCAAGGGTGCGAACGTGCTGAGAAGGAACCACTTGCCGAAGCTGCGCGCGTGCTTCGCCGTTCCCTCGAGCTTCAGCATCTCGAGACTCGTCGCGGTGTGGAGAGGCAGGTAGCCACGCCACACGTCGACCATCGTGCGCAGGTCGGCCTCGACGCGGAGGTCGACGGAGTAGCCCGGGTGCTGCGTGCACAACTCGGCGCTTCGTTCCTCGACGAGGATCCACCAGGATCGCCGAGTCGTGGGGGCGTCCCTGATGGTGAACTCCGCGAGGAATCGGCCCTGCGCCGGGAACTTCTCGAGATCGAGGCGCCGACGGACGTCCCACATGAGGAGCCCCGGGTCGAGCTCGTGCTCCGCCAACTCGTGGATGACGTAGCGTTGTCCCCATGTCCCCAGGGCCATCACGAAGGGCGTCAGCTCGCGGCCGATCTCCGTGACCGCGTAGCTCGCGCTGCGCGGGCCCTCGCCCTTCTCCTTGCGGATGACGCCCGCCTCCTCCAGCTCGCGCAGGCGCTGGGCCAGCAGCGAGGGCGACATCCGCGAGAGTCCCTTGCGCAGCTCTGAGAAGCGCGTGCTGCCGGCGAGTAGCTCGCGCAGCAGCAGCGGCGTCCAGCGGCTGGCCACGATCTCCGCGGCGCGCGCTACGGGACAAAATTGGCTGTAGATTCCCCGGTCGCTCAACGTCTCTCCCTTGGTTGGTACAAATAAAGAACCATTGCGCTCGTGAAGTGCACGGTACTCAGGGGGCCTCACTCACACGGAGCGCTCATGCACAACGTCACTTTCTTGAAGTCAGTCTGCACCGCAGTTTTGCTTTTGGGCAGTGCCACCGCGCTCGCCGTCGGCCCGGCCCAGAAGGCTGAGAAGGCCCCCGTGGCCAATCCACCGCCGCCTCCCAGCGACGCTGACCAGGTCGCCGGACTGCAGAAGATGTGCGCCGACAATGGGCCGGCCATCGGAAAGCGGCAGCTCGAGAGGTCCCTCTTCGAGCGTCTCGGGAAGGAGTCGAAGATCCAGATTCTGGCCGAGAAGATCCTCGCCGCGCACAGCAAGAACACGAAGATCGGGCGCCTCTTCGTCAAGGTGAAGAAGGAAGCCTTCGTGAAGAACGTCACCGACTTCCTCGTGGTCGGGACCGGCGGCAAGGCCGACTACAAGGGCCGAGACATGGCGTCCGCTCACAAGGACCTGAAGATCACCAGCGGCGACTTCCTCTCCGCCGGCGGCGACGTGAAGCAGGCGATGACTGAGATGGGCTACGGCGAGAACGAGATTCAGGAGGTCGTCTGCGCGCTGACCTCGTTCGTGCCCGTGGTCGTCGTCCAGAACTGACGGCGTGAAGACGTGCGGTCGCAGCGCAGCGGCCCCTCACCCCAGACCCTCCCCAAGCTTCGCCCGCAGAGGGAGGTTTCTAGAGGGTGTCCACCAGCTTCAGGATCTGAGCGAAGTTCGACAACGTGTGCGTGGGGGCGAGCTGCTGTGCTCCCCCTTCGAAGACGTGCGCTGCATGACGCCTTGTAATCGCGGGCGAGCTGATGATGTCGAGCCGCTCGCGGTACTCGAGGCTCACGTACGTGCCGTACTCCGCCCACGCGTCGTGACAGCCCAGCAACTGCGCGACCGCGACGTCCTTCTTCACCGAGTCGCCCACCACCAACACCTCGGATGCTTTCATCTCGTACGTGGTGAGGATCTGCTCGAGCCCCAAAGGGTTCGGCTTCTCCCAGTCGCGGGGCAGCTCGAACGACGGGCACGCCGCGCGGTACTCGCCCTTGACCTGCCGCTGCAGAATGTCGGGGGCCACCAGCGCGTTGCCATCGGGCCCTTCGGGAAAGGTGAAGCCTGGCATCGTGTAGAGCGCCGCGAGCCATTGATCGAGCCCCAGCCGCTTGACCCGCTGCTCCGCCGGGTTGCGCGGTGCATCGGTCAGCGCCACCACCACGATGTTCTTCGCCTTGAGCCCAGCGAGCGTCTCTGCCACGCCCTTGTAGGGCTTCAAGTATTTGCGCCGCGCCTCTGAGAAGGCCATGCGCGCGGGCTCGATCACCAGCTTGTCGAAGCTGCCGAACTCGGGGAACTCCGCGAAGATCGAGCTCTCTTGCAGGGCGAACGGGTACTCGTTCGATTCGTACTTCGAATAGACCTGCTTGAGCGACTGCACGACCTTGATGCGCGGGAAGCCGGTCGCCAGTTGCACCGCGTCGACCATCGCCTCGACCGCCGGCACGATGTAGTCGATCCACGAGTACAGCGTGTTGTCCATGTCGGTCACGACGAGGCGGATGGCCATGGGCGCGGCGAATAGCACGAAGCTGTGGCATCTTTCGGCCCCGCGCATGTGGCAGCTCCTCATCAACGGCCCCGGCTATTTCGATACGGCGTACGACCTGCCCGAGGGCGTGACGCAGGTCGGCCGCGCTGACGAGAACGACGTCGTGCTCTCGGGCGATCTCGTCTCGCGCAAGCACTGCCGCGTTCACGTCAAAGACGGCGCGGTGGTCTTCGAAGACCTCGGCAGCCGCAACGGCACCAAGCTCAACGGCAACCCCGTGGTGGGCTCCGTCGATTTGAAGTCGGGCGACGTGGTGGGCATCGGCGAGAACTCGCTGGCGCTGCGCAAGCTGGCCAACTCCGAAGCGTTCCAGACCGACATGGTCGACACCGGCGGCGGCGGCAAGGTCAAGCGCTTCGGCCAGGGCGTCGACATCAACGAAGCCGTGATGCTCGCGCGCGACATCAAAGAATCGAGCGTGCTGCGCGCGTTGGACAACTTCGCGCCGTTCGACATCTCACCACCGCCCGTCGGGCCTGGTGCGTCGGACACCGACGAGACCGAAAACCAGCCCAACGACAGCGGCAAAGTCGCGGTGCAGTCGCTGGTGCTGCTGTACCGGGTGGCCGAGTGCCTCGCGCGAGCGCCCAGCCTGCAGGCGTTTCTCGACGAGACCTGCGACCTGGTGATGAAGCGCGTGAGCGCCACCACCGGCGTGGTGCTGCTCAAGCACGCTTCGGGCGTGATGGTGCCCTCGGCAGTGCGTCACCAGCAGAAGCTCGCCCACGGTGAAGTGCCGGTCTCTGACGCCATTCTCGAGGCAGCGCTTTCCAAGGGCCAGGCCATCGCGGTGGCCAACGTGCTCGACGACAGCCGCTTCGCCGATCGCGACTCGGTGGTGCTCTACGGCATCGATCAGGTGCTCTGCATTCCCATCGGCACCAAGGCGCCGTTCGCGGGCGTGCTCTACCTGAACCGCACCCGCGCGGACCAAGAGCCGGTGGAGGCGTTGCTCGACGTGTGCACCGCCATCACCCAGTTGCTCGAGACCGGCGTCGCGAAGTTTCAGGAGTCACCTTCGAGCGCGCGCGTCGATCGTTTGAAGATCGGCCTCGAGCGTCTCTACGCCCCTGACGTCGCCGAACGGCGTGCGGTCGAGCTGCGCGCGGCCGGCAAGGTGAGCCAGGTCTTCGAGGTCAACGGCACCGTGCTGCACGCCGAGCTCTGCGGGCTCGCCGCGGCCGCCGCGAAGATTCCCGCCGAGCGGCTGGCCGAGCTGGTCGCCGAGTGGCAACGCATCGCCGCGCAGCTGCTGATGAGCTTCGAGGGCGCCATCGACGTGCTGGCGGGCGACACCGTCAGGGCCGTGTTCGGCGTGCCCTACCCGAAGGGCGATGACGCCATCCGGGCGGTGCGCGCGGCGATGACCCTGCGGTCGGAGTGGGATCGCCTCTGCCTCAAGCGGGGCGGCAAGGACCGTTTCAGCGTGCGCGCGGGGCTGACCACCGGGCGCGTGTTCGCAGGAGCCGTGGGCACCGAAACCCGGCTCGACCCCGTGTTGCTCGGCGATCCCGTGGTGGTTGCTGGCCTGCTGTGCGCCAGCGGCGAGCCCGGGCAGGTGTTGCTCACCGGCAAGTCGCTCGCGCACGTCGGCGCCCGCTTCGACGTCACGCCCCTGGGTGAACGGTTGCTGGTCGGGCAGAAAACCAAGGTGGCGGTCTTCGAGGTGCTCGATGAAGACTCCGATTCGGGCACGCTCTCCGGCATCCGCTAGTCCATTGCAGATTGACGGCTCGCGCGGCTGTGCTCAGAAGCCTGCATGACCATCGAAATCGGTAGCCGCATCCCTGAAGCCGTTTTGTACGAGTCCACCGTCTTCGGTGAGGCGTGCCCGCTGTCGCCTGAGAAGGTGTCGGTCGCTGAAGGCACCAAGGGCAAGAAGATCGTCATCTTCGGCCTGCCCGGTGCGTACACGCCGACCTGCTCGGCCAGGCATGTGCCCGGCTACGTCGAGCAGCTTGGCGCGCTCAAGGCGAAGGGCGTCGACGAGGTGTGGTGCGTGTCGGTCAACGACGGCTTCGTGATGGCCGCGTGGGGCAAGGAGCTGGGCGCGTTCGGCAAGCTGCGCCTGCTGGGTGATGGCAGCGCCGAGTTCGCGAAGAAGGTCGGGCTCGACACGGACCTCACTGCATACGGCATGGGCGTGCGGATGAACCGGTTCTCGATGCTGGTGGAAGACGGCGTGGTCAAGCGCGTGAACGTCGAGGCGCCTGGCAAGTTCGAGGTCAGCGACGCGGCCACGATGCTTGGGCAGCTCGGGTAACTCACCCCGACCCTCTCCCCGAGGCGTTTCGGTCACCAGTCGAGGAACTCGGAGCTCGGGTACGCCTTCATGCAGCGTTGCCGCGCGAGCCTGACCTGAACGGTGGTGGCGACCGTCTTGTAGTCGCGGATGACCGGCTTGAGCCCGCCGTTGTCGTGCCGCGCGCAGGCGGCGTCGATCAAGATCGACATCCCCTGCTCGCGTGCTGAAGGCGTGTGGAGCTTCGCGCGCAAGGTGCTGCGCGCCTCCCAGATGGTCTCCCACTTCTCACCGGTCTGCAGGGCGCTTTGCGACTGCAGCAGCTCGAGCTCAGCGGCGGTGGGTGGCGTTTTCGGCTTCACCAACTCTGCCACCGCGGGGCCTGCATCGATCACCACCACCATCGGTGACGGCCCTGCGTCGATGACTTCGGCGACGGCCTCAGGCCCGGCGTCGACCACCGGCGCCAGCTTGACGCCCGCATCCATGTTGAAGGTGCCGTCGGCGAGCAGGGTGTAGCCCGCGTCGATCATCGCGGTGCGATACGTCGATCGTTCCGTCCAGTTGTCGGTGCGCACCTTCACCACGATGCCCGAGATGACCGCCACCACGCCGATGATGGCGAGGATGAGCCGCTTGCCCGAGACCACCGAGGCTCTCTCGGCGGGCCCGGGTGGCAGGCTGGGGTTGGCCGTACCACCGCCGCTGGGCGCCCTCGTCTCGCCTGAGCCCATCGAAGGCGTCACCGACATGCCGGGCGTGTACACGCCGCTGCTCTCGTCTTGCGCGACTTCTTCGAGAGGCTGGCCGGTCAGCTCGAGCACGAAGCGGTCGATGTTCTTGGTGCGGCGCTCGCGTTCTTTTTCCAGCGCGTGCTCCACCGCTGCCGCTGCGCCCGCGGGGAGATCGGGGCGCACCGCCAGCAAGGGCGTGTGCTTCTCGTACGCGATGCGGAAGACGACCTTCGCGATGGTGTCGGCGTTGAAGGGCGCCTGGCCGCTGAAGAGCTCGTAACAAATGCTGCCCAGCGAAAAGAGGTCGCTCTGCTGCGTCACGTCGCGGTTCTGACCGAGCGCCTGCTCTGGCGACATGTAGAGCGGGGTGCCGATCAACACCGACTCGGTGGTCTGCACCGTGTTCGAGTCGGACAACTTGCTGATGCCGAAGTCGAGCACCTTGACTCGATCGCCCACCGCGGTGGGGATGAGGAAGATGTTCTCGGGCTTGAGATCGCGGTGCACCACGCCCGCGCGGTGGGCGGCCTGCAGCGCTGCGCCGACCTGCCGCATGATGAGCGAGACCTGGGGTACGTCGAGCGACTTGCCGTGCACGCGCGCTGCCAGGCTCTGGCCCTTGAGGAACTCCATCACCAGGTACGGCTGGCCGCTGGGCAGGGTGTTGAAGTCGAGCACCTGCACGATGTTCGGGTGCTCCAACCGCGCGGCGATCTCGGCCTCGCGCTTGAAACGGGCCAGCGCCTCTTGCGGCAACTGGCGGTCGACGTGCAGCACCTTGACCGCGACCTGCTTCCCCGCGAGGCGCCGGTGCCGCGCCAGCCAGACTTCGCCCATGCCGCCCCGACCGAGCTGACGTTCGATCTCATAGGTCTCGGCGATCACGAGGCCCGGCGAGAGAGGAGAAGTGGCGTCCGTCATGGCCGCGGCACCTTACAACTCGACGCCCGGCTTTGGCGGCTGGAGTTCGGCCCCACTTCGAAGCAGAGTCTTCCCATGCTCCCGACTCTGCTCATCGCCCTGACCCTGGGGCAGCCCAAACCCGAGACCATCGACGCCGCTGCCTTTCGCGACAAGCTGCTGGTGCTGACCGATGGCAAGAACCACTTCGTGGCGCTCGACCCCGAGTCGCCGTACGGCAGCCAGACCACTTTCAGCAGCGGCGACGGAAAGACCTTCGTGCGGATCCCCGTGCAGGGCGGGGGCAAGAACGGCACCGAGCAGTGGAACGTCTCCCTGTGGGATCCGCGCGTGCGTCACGCGGGCAACTCTCCGGCGAGCATCGACATGCAGGACTCCGGCAAGAGCTATTGGGTGAGCTGCGCGAAGAAGGTCACGCCGATGACGAAGGTGTCTGCCGACGAGACCAGGAAGCTGTTGGCCGCCGCCACCTTCATCGCCCCGACGTGGACGCGCGTGCCCGAGAAGCTGCTGCGTGACGACACCGGCGTCTACTACCTGGTCGATCGGTTCCGCTCGCCAGACACCAGCGACCGCCGCGACTTCCGGGTCTTCGCCGGCCAGAAGGGCAACATGAAGCAGCTGCTTTTGAAGGACGTGGTGGACGACGCGCAGGGCATGATCCTCTCTACCAAGACGGGCAACCTGCGGCTGATCACCAGCACCGGCGGCAAGTTCGAGGGCAAGTGGATTCAGGGCAAGGTCACCACCGTTCTCGTGGAGGTGCCGCTCGATGACTACAACACCGGCCGCATGGTCTACATGGACCTGGGGCCCTACTCGGGTCAGCGCCTGGGCACGCCCTGCGATGACCTCATGTAACTCGCAGGGGGCTTCGCTTTCGAATTCGCCCGGAGGCACAACCAACCGCTCATCCCGAGCGAAGTCGAGGGATTACCTCGCCTTCGGGCGGTAAGTGCCCCCTCGACTGCGCTCGGGGAGACCGGTGATTGGAGTGACTTCTATTTCGGCCAACCTTGTCGGCACGAACGGAACCGGCCGAAATCCGTTCAGCCCGACACGAAATCAGGAGCGCCCACCGTTCATCCCGAGCGGAGTCAAGGGATTACCTCGCCTTCGGGCGGTGAGTGCCCCCTCGACTGCGCTCGGGGAGACCGGTGATTGGAGTCATTTTTATTTCGGCCAACCCTGCGAGCGAAGTCGAGGGCGTACTTCAACAGTCTCCAGGGGGAGAGGGAGGCAGGTGTCAGCGCTCGATCATCAGCGCGATGCCTTCACCGCCGCCGATGCACAACGACGCCACGCCGCGCTTCAGATCGTGATCCTTCATGGTGTGCAGCAACGTCACGAGCACACGCGCACCCGAGGCGCCGATGGGGTGACCCAGCGCCACCGCACCACCGCGCACGTTCACCTTCGAAGGATCCAGCTTGAGGAGCTCGTTGTTCGCCAGCGACACCACGGCGAACGCCTCGTTGATCTCCCAGGTATTCACGTCAGCGACGGTCTTGCCGGTCTTCGCGAGCAGCTTGTTGATGGCATCGGCGGGAGCGATGGTGAACTCGACCGGCTTGCGCGCAGCGGCCGCGTGACCGACCACCTTCGCCAGCACGGTGAGGTTGAGGGCCTTCGCCTTCTCAGCGCTCATCAGCACCAGCGCCGCAGCGCCGTCGTTGATCGAAGACGCGTTGCCCGCGGTCACGGTGCCGTCTTTCTTGAAGACTGGCTTGAGGGCGGGGATCTTCTCGGGCTTTGCGTTCTTCGGGCCCTCGTCTTCCGTCACCAGCACGGGGTCGCCCTTCTTCTGGGGCACGGAGACCGCGACGATCTCGTTCTTGAACAGACCTTCCTTCTGCGCGCGGATGGTGCGGTTGGTCGACTCGACGGCGAACTCATCCTGCGCGGTGCGGCTGATCTTCATGCTCTCCGCGCACGCCTCGGCGAACACGCCCATCGCGACGTTGTCGTACGCGTCGGTCAGCCCGTCGCTCATCATCGAGTCCTTGAACTCGACGTTGCCCATGCGGGCGCCACCCCGCATCTGCATGGAAATGTAGGGCGCGTTCGACATCGACTCCTGGCCGCCGGCCACCACCACGTCGGCGTCACCCAGCGCGATCGCCTGGTACGCCTGCACGACCGCCTGCAGACCCGAGCCGCACACCTTGTTCACCGTGACGCAGGGAACGTTGGTGGGCAGACCGGCGCCGAGCGCGGCCTGGCGGGCGGGTGCTTGACCGACGCCGGCGGTCAGCACGTTGCCCATGATCACCTGGTCGACCGACTCGGCCTTCACGCCTGCGCGCTCGAGCGCCGCCCTGATGACCACCGCGCCGAGCTGGGGGGCGGTGAGCGACGACAGGGCACCCTGAAACGAACCGACTGCCGTGCGTGCTGCGCCGACGATGACGACTTCTCGAGCCATGGTTCTTCTCCTGAAATACGTGAAGTGTTGCTTTGGCTTATGACCGCGAGCTCACGTGATTTCAAGGCGCGCCCACCCCAACCGGCTTCTCCCGGGCGAGGAACCAACGGCCCACCCGGCGTGTAGGGTGGACGCATGTGGTCTCTCGTTCTGCTCGCCGCCGCGGCATGCCCCTCGATGCACCTCGTGTCTTCCTCCGCAGGGTTGGCCGGAGTGCGCGCGGATCAGGTCGAGCCGCTGGCGCCGGAGACGCTCGACGCGTGGTTGGCCAAACGCGCGCCAGGTTGCCCGAAGGTGACGGTGTGGGCCGAAGAAGGGCTCGACGTGCTGCCCGCTGGGTTGCTCTCGGTGGCCAAACGCTTCCCCCAAGAAGACCCGTCGATCATTCGGGGTGACCGCTACGCCACTCTGCCTGAGTCGGTGCGCCGGCTGTACCCCCGCAGCGCCTTGAACGAACCGGTCGCCTTCGTGGCGACTGAGCTGGAGCAGCCCCGGGCCTCCATGTGGACGGGCCCCATCGAGGCGCTGTTTGCCAACGCGCAGACTGAAGTGACGCCGCCGTACGTCACGGTCCGGTCCTCCAGAATTGCCTGGCAGGATCTCGGCTTCGAGGTGAGCTGGTCGCGGGAGAAAACGTGGCTGGCCATGGGCGGCTGGCCGCTGCCCATTCGATTCATCGACGACGGGCGGGCGGCGCTTCCAGCGGCAGGCAAACGCGCGCCGCGCCAGCCGTTGATCCCCGGCTCTCTCGATGAGCCGCGCGACATGATCCCCTTGCCCAAAGAGCCACCGATCCTCGTGAAACGCTGCACGTCGCTTGCGATCGTCGCGGCGCCCCGCGGGTTGACGGTCATCGATGGGCCCCAAGCCACGCCGATGGAAGATGAAGCGGGCGCGCGCAAGTGGCTCGCCAGCCTGCGGGCCCGTGGCTGCCGGCTGCCGCTCGTGTACTGGCATCTCGAAGGCACGCCGCCACCGATGCTCTCGCCCGCGTTTGGCTCCGTGTCGTTTCAAACCTTCCCGCCTGGCGTGCAGACCCAATGGGGCGAGACTGAATTGCGCACCCTGCCCGGCCCGATGATGGAGAACGCCGGGGTGTCGCCGGGAGAGATGGTGATTCGGGCGCGCGTGAGCGTTCCAATGCTCTCGGCGTGCGCTGATCCCGGCGGGCCGGGCTGGCGGCCTGCTCCTCCGTTGATGGCGCGACTCGAGCTGCAGGAACTCCGGGTCGAGGCACCGTACGCAGTGTTCTCCGCCAGCCGGCTGCGCTGGGCGGGGCTGTCAGGAACCAGCCGCCGATGCGCGCCGCAGTGGGAAGAGCGTGACGTGGTGCTGCGCGTACCTCCCACGGCGCTTCCGATTCGGCTGGTGAAGTGAGTTCCCCTCTTCCTCGGGGAGACTGTTGAAGTACGGCCTCGACTTCGCTCGCAGGGTTGATCGAAATAGCGAACGGACACCGCTCATCCCAAAGCGGAGTCGAGGGATTGCCTTTCCTTCGCACTGCAAGTGCCCCCTCGACTGGGCTCGGGGAGACCGGTGATGGAACCCGATTCCCATTTCCGCCAACCCTCTCGGGGAGACCGGTGATGGAACCCGATTCCTATTTCCGCCAACCCTCTCGGGAGGACCGGGTCAGCGGGGGTCGCGCCGCAGCATCATGTTCATGCCTGACCCCGAGCGACCCGGCTTCCCGGGGTTCTGCGCGACGAACGGGTTGGTCCCGGGCTTCGCGGTACGGGCTTTGGGCGTCGCAGCAGCTTTTTCACCGGCGAGAGCAGCGGGCTTCTTTTCTTCGGTTGCTGCGGGTTTCTTCGGCATGGCCGCTCGTACTCCCTTTCTGCGTTCAGCCCACCCTCAGTTCGGGCTGCTGCGCGCTTCGTAGAGCGGCACGGGATTGCGGCGTTGTGCACAGCCGGGAATCTTCGCGCTGCACTGCGCCTTTGCCCGTGGCCCATCGTCAGGCGTGCGCCACTTGAGCGCCGCCTCGAGCGCCGCATCGGCCGGTTGCCCCAGGTGCTGCAGCGCGAGCGCTTGCACGCGAAGACAGTCACCATCACGCGGGTGCAGCGCGAGTCCTCCCTGCGCAGCGACGAGGGCCTGCGGGTAGCGGCCAACGCTGGCCTCAGCCATCGCGACGGATTGCCAGAGCCCGAGCTCGCCCGGTGAGAGTTTCAGCGCAGCGCTCCATGCAGCGGCCGCCTCTTTCCACTTCCACACCTGGCCGTACGCATCGCCGCGCGCCTTGAGGATCGCCGCGGTGGGCCCGAGCACCTTCTGTGCTGCCTTCAATTGCTCCAACGCGCGGGGGAGCTGACCTCGTTTGGCCGCCAGTTGGCCCAGCGCCCAGCGGGTGACGCCCACGTCTTCACCCACGGCCAGCCCACTGGCGTGCTCGAACGCGGCTTCGGCTTCATCGAGGTATTCCTGCAGCCCCACGGAAAGCCCGAGCCCACGTCGGTATGAGCGCAGCCAGGTGTCCTTGCTCGCGATGCCCAGCAGCGACACCTCGGCGCGGTCGATGATCGTCACCGGCTGCACCACGCAGGGGTCGAGCTTCGCGCCGGTCTGCTGAAACGACGCGGCCTGAAACGCCTGACCGCGCGGGGTCTTGAGGTCATCGCAGGCGGCCTTCATCATCTCGTCGGAGCGCGCGCGGTGAATCAATCGCGCCTCGATGCGCAACGGGAAGGCGTCAAAAGGAAGCCCGGGCGGAAGGGTCGCACGCACCCGGGTGACGCGCGCATCACGGGAAGGCACGGTGTGATTCCACACGGCGGTGACGAACTCGTGGGTCTCGCGCTTCTGCACGGGCTCGCCCTTCGCGTTGACCACCTGCGATCGCACCTCGTGCTCATCGGAGATCGCCAGCACCCCACCCTTCGCCGTGCGCACCGTCACCTCGACGCGGGTGCCCTGGTTGTCCAACACGCCGCCCGGGAAACGATGGCCCGTGCGCTCGTTGAACACGACCACGTCGATGTCGATCACATCGCCCGAG
>JAYVFP010000286.1:0-3002 GCA_043773025.1 Archangium sp. | reverse complement strand
CTTCGTCTTCAGGTAGGCGAGCGACTTGATGACGTGCTCAGCACCGTCGTCGTCTTCAAGAAGTACATGCCGCAATTCGGCAAATCGACGCCTCGCGTGCTCGCGCCGGTCTGAAACTAGGCCAGTCGCCGGTCTGAAACTGAGCCACCCCAACGCGGAGCCAAGTGCTCCGTTGGGAGATGCTGCAGATGGACCAGGTCACCGCCATTCGTCACGCCGTTCTCAACCTCGGGCACTCGCGCCGCTGGGCCGCCCGCACGTTCAAGGTCGCTCGCAACACCGTCGACCGCTACCTCCGCGATGACGTCAAACCGCGAGAGCGCACGTCGTCATTGCGTTCCTCGCCGAAGACGGAGGCGGCCTCCGCTGCGCTCGTCACCGTCATCGCCGAGACCGCGGTGACGAAGAAGCAGCAGCTCACAGGCAAACGCGCCTGGGAGCTCCTCAGGGACCGTGGCGTCGACGTCGGCTACACGACGGTGAAGGCGCTGATGGCCGAGCGCCGGCGGGCCGCTGCCGAGGTCTTCGTCCCTCTGGTCTACAAGCCCGGCGAGCTCGCCGAGGTCGACTTCTTCGAGGTTGAGGTCGACATCGACGGAGAGCGCACGACGGCGTTCCTCTTTCTCATGCGGCTGATGTCGTCGTCGCGGGACTTCTGCTGGCTCTACCCTCGACAGGACCAGACCTGCTTTCTCGACGGGCACGTCCGCGCCGTTGCGCACTTCGGCGGCGTCCCCGAGCGCGCGGCCTACGACAACCTGAAGGCCGCAGTGAAGCGCCACCTCGTGGGAGGCCGGCGTGAGCTGAGCCCGCGCTTCTTGGCGATGACGTCGCACTACGCGTTGGAGTCGAGCTTCTGCCGGCCCTACGAGGGCCACGACAAGGGCGGCGTGGAGGCCCGCGGCAAGAACATCCGGCTGCAGAGCATGGTGCCGGTTCCTTCCGGCCTCACGCTGCCTGAGGTCGCCGCTCAGGTGCTCGCCGACGTCGAGAAGCGCTTCTGGGCGAAGAGTGACGCGCAGGCTCGGTGGGCGACGGAGAGCGCGTCGCTGGCGCCGTCTCCGCGGCTGCCGTTCGACCCGCGCAAGACTGACGCCTCGACGGCAGTCTCGGCGAGCGCGACGGTGACCATCGAAGGCTCGACCTACTCGGTGCCATCGCTGTGGGCGCGGTTGTCGGTGACTACGCACGCCGGCGTCGACGAGGTGCAGATGGTCGGGCCTGGCGGCGAGTCCGTTCGTCGTCGTCGTGTGCCGAAGGGCGAGAGCGACATCGACTACGCCGCTCACTACCTGGAAGCGCTGTCGAGGAAGCCGCAGGCAGTGCGGCAGGTGGCCGATGTGCTTGTGGCGCAGCTCGGCGCGCCGTTTCCCGACTGGTGGCAAAAGCTGCTCGTCGACGACAATCCGCGCGACGCAGCGCGGAAAATGGCGCGCATCCTTCGCGGCATCATCGAGCTTGGTCGAGACGAATGTGAGCGCCGCGTCGCGCGCGCGTTTGCGAGTGGCGAGGCGCTCGGGGTCGCGCTGTTGGTCCCATCCTCGACGACGGAGCGGTCGCTGCCCTTCGTGCCTGCCGTCTTCGACATCGAAGTCGAGTCGGCCTCAGTGCTCCACTTTGACGACCTGCTCTTGAGCTCAGTCGGAGGTGCGGCGTGAAGACCAACACCAAACCGTCACCCGTCGTCGTCGAGCATGTGCGCATGCTGTGCCTCGCGCTGAAGATGCCCGGCCTGGGAAAGAGGCTCGACGAACTCGTGCGACAGGCTGACGCGGAAGCGTGGTCCAGCATCGAGATCCTCGACGACGCGCTGTCGGCGGAGGTCGCTTCGAGAGAGGCGTCCTCGGTGCGCGAGCGCATCCGCGAGGCGAAGTTCCCCGACGTACTCACGCTCGACACCTTCGACTTCGAACTCGCCAGCGGGGTCGATAAGAAGCAACTGTTGAACATGGCTCGTGGTGGATTCGTTGACGACAAGCAGAACATCGTCTTCGTGGGTCCCGTCGGCACGGGCAAGACGCACTTGGCCACAGCGCTCGGTCTTGAGATGGCGCGCCGTCGTCTGCGCGTCACGTGGTTTCGCGCTGCTGACCTCGTCAGTACGTTGCTCGAGGCGAAGAGCGGCCGCGAGCTTGGCCGCCTTCATCGGCGGCTCGCAAGGTCGAAGGTGCTCATCCTCGACGAGCTTGGCTTTGTACCGTTCGACCGTGAGGGCGGTGAACTGCTCTTCAATCTACTCTCGTCGCGGCATCGTGTTGCGTCGACCATCATTACAACGAACCTCGCGTTTTCCGAGTGGCCAAAGGTCTTCGGTGGCGACGAGAAGCTGACGGCTGCGGTCCTCGACCGGCTCGCGGAAAACGCAGTCGTCGTTGTGACCAAGGGCGTGAGCTACCGGGCTCGTCGACGGGAACGGGCGGGTGCCGCGCCGGGCTGAGGCCGCGTCCTCATGGTGGACACCTGCCGTCTCGACCCAGTCCTCCGGCTGGGGCTCGTCGAGCCGGCAGGCCCCATCTGCGCCTCGACTGTGCCCGACTCCGCCCGACCCGACTGACCCCCGACCGCGGGCGCAGAAGCCTGATATGCAGCCTCAAACTGGGTGGCTCAGTTTCAGACCGGCGCGCTGGCCTACTTTCGGACCGGCGCCACCAGCGAGGGCCTCCGGTGTCGCACATGCTTACGTTCAACGGCGTGAAAACCTCATTTTCGTTGCAGTGGCGGGGCTCGCCACTTGGCGCGCCACGAAACTGCCAGCGCCCGGAGTTTGCCTGCCGGGCAGGCGGGACTCGTTCCTCGCCCGCCTGCCCTCGAAGCGAAAGCCGAGGCGTCGTCCGGATGTACCGTATTTGCGTTCCGCGTTTCTGCGCTGGCCGGGCCGCCGCCCGTTCAAGGCGTTCTTACCTCCTCGCAGCGCCGCGAACACGGGCCTGTGCGCAGGGCTCAGCTCGCCTGGGCTCGCTGAGACACCGCAGCGCTCAGTCAGTTTCACTGCGCGAAACATC
>JAYVFP010000285.1:0-3011 GCA_043773025.1 Archangium sp. | reverse complement strand
AGGCGACGCGGTGGCGCCACTCGTGGGTGGTGGCGTCGAGCAGCTCGAGCAGGTCGCGGTAGGCGTGCACCGTCTTGCGCTTCTGGGTCTCTTCATCGAGGCCGGGGAAGACCCACTTCTCGAGGCCGGGAATGTGCGTCTCGAGGAAGTAGGTGCGCCAGTCGATCGCTTCGGGGTCCCAGGGGATCTTCGCGCGGTCGTGCGCGGGCATGTCGACGTAGAGCGACCGGGTGTTGTCGCAGCGGAAGATGAAGCTGTTCGACCAGATGAAGGGCAGGAACAGGTCGACGATCATGTTCACGCGGTCGGTCTGCTGGGTGACGTCGTCGAGCTGCACCTTGACGCGATCGAGGGCGGCGTTGAACTTCGGTGCGCCCCAGGTGGGGCGGTTCTCGTCGATGACCTTATTGAGCCAGGAAGCGCCCTTGCCGATCAGCGGCGAGTTGGTGAACTCGAAGAACGTCTTGCTGACGGGCTTGGGCTCGATGCGGCTCTTGAGCGAGTTGACGAACTGGTTGCCGGTCTCCTTGTTGCGCCAGCGGCGGCGTTTGTAGAGCCCGACCAGCTCGACGGAGCGGTTGGCGATGAAGGGCGCGGAGTCACCGGTGGCCTGCTGGTACACCCGGCGCTCCGGGGTGCGCAGGGCCTGCGCGGTGATGGCGATGAGCGAGCCTGCGACTTGATCGACGGGGATCATGTCGAGCACCGAGGTGGCGCTTGCGGGCAGCGCGGTCTGGCCCTTGATGCACGAGTAGATCATCGGCGCCGAGGTGGTGAAGCCCTCGTTCCACCCGGGGAAGGGGAACTTCTGGGCGCTCTCCACCACGGAGGGGCGCACCAGGGCGTAGCGGAGCCCCGGCGTCCCGGCGATGACCTGTTCGCCCAGCGACTTGGTGTACGTGTACGTGTTGGGCCAGCCCCAGTGCTGGGCGCGCTCCATGCCGGCTTCGACGAGGCGGGTGGTGAGCCAGAGCTTTCGTTCGCGGCCGACGGCCAGGCGCAGGGTCTTCTCGTCTTTCCAGTCGCGGCCTTCTTCCTTGAGCCGCTCGAGGGCCTTCTCGCGGAAGGTCGAGGTGAGGGCCTTGTCATCGGCCTGTTCACGCAGGCGGGCGACGGCCTTCTCGGCGTCTTTGAGTTCCTGCTCGAGGCTGAAGTCGCGGCCATCGAGCTCGTTGCGGCGGGGGAAATAGCCGACCACCTCTTCGTCTTCGAAGACGAGGCCGCTGCGGTTGCCGGCCACGAAGGAGGTGGACATGTGGACGAGGGGCACGTCCCAGTGGAGGCAGGCCTCGACGAGGAACTTCACGCCGTGGGTGTTGACGTTGAGACCGACCTCGAGCGAGGGGTTGAAGCTGACGAGGCCGGCGCAGTTGATGACCACGTCGATCTCGCCCTTGAGGGCGCGGGCTTTCGTTTCATCCATGCCCATCCACGGGTCGGTGATGTCACCGTCGATGATGGTGCACTTGTTCTTGAGCCAGGTGATGGCAGCGGCTTCGCCGCCGTGGCGATCGCGAACGGGGAGGAAGGGTTCGCTGGTGGCGACCTTCTCGTAGAAGCGGGTGTGGGCATCTTTGCTGCTGCCCTTGCGAACGAGGACGTACACGTGGGCGAGCTGTTCGCCGTAGTGGTGCAGCAACATGCTCAAGGACACTTTGCCGACGAAGCCGGTGGCGCCCGCGAAGAGGACGCGCTTGCCGGTGAGGATCTTCGTGACGTCGAGAGGCTCGGCCATGGCCGGGGCATCTACCCGTTCTCCCTCTCCCTGCGAAGCGGGGAGAGGGTCGGGGTGAGGGGCCGTAGTGGGCTACACTCTTTTCATGGCACTGGAGAAAGAAAGGGCGCTGGCCCGCAAGGTCATGGCGGGCTTCGAAGCCGCCGAAAAAAAGCAGCGGGAGCTCACCCGCCGCGAAGGTCCGCGCCTCGAGTGGGCGGTCGAGGTTTCGTCGGAAATGTTCGAGGTCGCATGGCCAAAGCTTCAGGGAAGCGCCCACCGGGAAAGCCGGCGGCGGCAAGACGAACCGGTTCGAAAGCTGTACCGAGAGGCCGTGCGCAGGGCCGCCAGGAAAGGGCCCTCGCCGATGTCGCTCGCGTTCTCGAGGGTCTCGAGCAGCCCTCGGCCGTCATCGGTGGAATCGCGGTCATCGCCTGGGGGTACGCCCGGCTCACGGCCGACATCGATTGCGCCATCGCGGCGCCGCTCGAGGATTTGACGCAAGTCTTCGATGCGTTTCTCGCGGCGGGCTTCGAGGCGCGCTTCGAGGCGCGCGAGGGGGATGCACTGGCGTTCGCGCAAGAGAGCCTCGTGTTGCTCCTCAGGCATGAGGCGACAGGCGTGGAGATCGACGTGAGCCTCGCGCAGCTTGGCTTCGAGTTGGCAGCGTTGAAGGCGGCGGTCCTTCAGCAATATGGTCGCGTGACGATCCGCGTCCCGAGGGTGACGGACCTCATCATCTACAAGTTGGTGGCGTCGCGTCCGAAGGACATTCAAGACGTTCAGGCGCTCCTGGCGCTGGGATACGAGGTGGACGCCGCGCGGATCTCCGCGACGCTCGCCGCATTCGACGAGCTGCTGGATACCGACCGCAGGAATGAGTGGCTTCGGCTGCGCGAGAAGAACCGTTGATCCGCGTGCTTTCTCTTGCCTGCCTGATCGCCCTGCCCTGCTTCGCAGCCGACCTCTCGCCCGAGGCGCAGTTGGCCCTGACCTCCCTCCGGCCGGGAGAAAAGGCCCGCCTCGAAGCCGTGCTGGGAGACGCCGCCCAGCTCCCCCTTTACCGCGGCGACTTCGTGGTCGACCCTGCGGCCCGCCTGGTGACCGGCAAAGTCGCGCTCACCATCACCGCGAAGTCCCCGTTGACCGAGCTGTACCTGCGCTGCACGCCCAACGCGAACCACCCGGGGGCGGTGGTCTTGAGCCGGGCCAAAGTGAACGGCAAAGACACCGGCCTCGCGCAGCCCGATCCTTCGCTCTACCGAATTCGAGTCGAGGCCGAGAAGGGCCAACAACT
>JAYVFP010000284.1:0-28300 GCA_043773025.1 Archangium sp. | reverse complement strand
CGAAATAACGAACGGGCACCGTTCATCCCGAGCGTGTCGAGGGATTGCCTTTCCTTCGCACTGCAAGTGCCCCATCGACTGGGCTCGGGGAGACCGGTGATGGAGCCCGATTCCTATTTCCAAAGACCCGCTCGATGCGAACGGTGGTTTGTTTCTTTGGCGCGGTGAGCGGTTCTTGAAACGCGACCAAACTTTCGACCGAGCGCTCCACGTCAGCGGGCCGGACGTTTGAGGCCGAGCTTCGCCATGCGGTGAACGATCGTGCGTCGTGGCATTCCAAGACGGAGCGCGGCGGCAGAGACGTTCCAGCGAGTTCTTGCGAGCGTCTCGAGCAAGACCTCTCGCTCGGCTGATTCCATCGCGCCCCGGAAATCGTCGGCGGGCGCTTCGCTCGACATGCGCGCTGGCAGGGCATCGCGACCGATTTCGTCGCGTACGGCGGCTCTGGCTGCGCGAGCCAGCACGTTCGCCAACTCACGCACGTTGCCCGGCCATCGCCACGCCTGCAGCATCGTGCGCGCTTCGGCACTCAGGGTCAGTCGCGGCCGGCCGACTGCCACTCGCGCACGTGACACGAACGCTTCGGCCAACGGCAGCACGTCGTCACGGCGCGCGCTCAACGGCGGCACTTCGATCACGTGGAGAAAGTGATTCCCTGCCGGTGCTCGCGTCGCGGTGGCGAGAAGGCGCGTCTTCGTTCGGGAGACCAGTTCACGAAGAGCCGCGAGCTCGAGTCGATCGACATCGCGCGCGAGCACCCAGTCGCCGGGTCGCGAGACAGCACGCGAAAGAGCAGGCGCATCCAGGGCGGAGACGACGAACAGCCGGCGTCCCGCAGCTCGCGCGAGACCCTCGAGCAACGTCCGCCGTCCTGAACCCGGAGAGCCGACCGCGCAGACTGCACCATCGTCGCCGGTGAGTGATTCGAAGAGCCCCGCCAACCGCACCATCGACGCGTCGACGTAGACCGGCTCACCCCGCTCCGCCGCCTCGCCCATCAACGAATCCCAACAGACACCCAGCAACGTCTCTGCATCGAGACCGTCTTCCGGCGCGCGCGCCACGGCCACGGCTGCACGCGGTCCGACCACCTCTGGCATGCGCGTGAACAGGGTGCCCAGGGCGCTCGCCGCGACTTCAGGCAACACCACCGCGAGCACTTCACTGGTGAGCTCGCCGAAACAGGCGGTGCCACCGGTGCGCTGAACTTCGTCGACCACGCGCCGCACGAGCGCTTGCCGAGCGGCGACGTTGAGTCCGGGTGAAGCGACCAGCACCAGGCCCAAAGGCCGCGCGATGCCGGCGCGTCGCACTTCTTCTTCCAGCCGGCTCATGAGCTCTTCGGGCCCCGTCATGCGCGGCCGCAGTTGGGGCGCCGGAGGCACGATCGTGAAGAGCAACCGCGCTTCACCGATTCGAAGCTCGTCCCCTGAACGCACCACGCTCTGCGCGCTCGCCGGTACGTCGTTGATCAACACCTCACCGCCACCTCGCAGCGGCTCGACCACCACGCCCTCGTCTCGCGGCAACAACGACACGTGACGGTCCGCGATACCGGCGTCGGTGATCTCCAGCGCGCTGCCTCTGGCCTGACCGACCACTGCGCTGCGGCCGCCGGGCAGCTCGACTGACCAGGTCCTCCCGGGTGCGCCGATCACCACCGTCCATCGATTCATGGCGCGATCATTTCTTGAAGAGGTCTGCCTTGAGCACCACGGATCCACCCGCGGGCACTTTCACTGAGACTTTGCGCGTCACGCCGAGTTGATCGTTCTTGAGCACGAACGTCGCAATGCCCGCAGGCACGTCGATCGCCGGCAGCGGCGTGGTGCCCAGATTCTTTCCGCCGAACATCACCTGCGCCCAGGGGTTGACCCGCACCGTCACCTTGCCCGTCTTCGCGGCGCGTTTGACCGGAGGCCTCGGCTTCACGGGCGCCTTCACCACCTGCGCGCCCGCCTCGGGGATCTCCACGGGCAACGGCGCGTCGAACTCCACCTGCGAGGGGATGACCACCTCGCGCGCGACCGCGGGCACGGGCGGCGCTTCGACCACCACCACCACCGGCGGTTGCGCGCGGGGCCACAGGGCCAGCAGCAGAACGAAGCCGACGAGCAGCGCGGTGCTGCTCCCCACCAGGATGGGCCAGATCAGGCTGCGAGGACCGTCGTCTTGCGGCCACGGCTCAGAGACCGCGCGCACCGGCTGCAGCGACGAAATGGAGAGCGGCTGAGTTCCCGGCCTTCGCGCAGCGAGCACGCCGGTGGTGCCGAGCACTCCGTCACCGAGCGCCACACCCGCGTTCGCTTCGATGGCCGCGTTGCCGAAGAGCGCTGCGAGGAAGCCGATGATGTCTCCAGGCACCACCGTCTGCGCGCTCGTCAACAGCCAGGCCTCGAGCGCTTCACTCATCGCCGCGGCGGTCGTGAAGCGGCCGTCGACCTCGGGCGACATCGCTCGCGTGAGGATGTCGTTGAGGCCCCTGGGCAACGAAGGATCAGGTTGATACGGCTGACGCGCACCCTGCGCTTCTTCGAGCGACTTCGGCGTGTTCGGCGGCTGCTGCAGCGTGAGCGCCTCAGAGAGCACGATGCCCATCGCGAAGACATCGGCGCGGCGGTCGACCTCTGCCCCGGAGAGCGTCAGCTCGGGCGCCATGTACGAGAGCTTGCCCTTGGGCCGCCCCACCCGCGTGACGGCGCCGCTCATCGCCTTCGCGATGCCGAAGTCGACCAGCTTCACCACGCCGGTGAACGCGACGAGCAGGTTTTCCGGGCTCACGTCGCGGTGGAGAATGCCCAGCGGCCGGCCTCGTGCGTCGGTCAGCTCGTGCGCGAAGTGCAGGCCCTGGAGCGCCTGACTGGCGAGTCTGGCTGCGATTCTCGGGGGGACTTTGAGGCCCTGCTCGCGCGCGGCGCCGATGATGTCGCGCAGGGAGCGGCCGTGCACGTACTCCATCGAGATGAACCAGGTGTTGCCCTCGTTCTCGAGGCCGAAGACCTGCGCGATGTGCGGGTGCTGAAGTTGGGCCGCCAGCTTCGCTTCGTTCAGGAAGAGATCGATGAAGTTCTGGTCGCTCGCCAGGTGCCGGAGAATTCGTTTGATGACGACGGTCTTCGTGAAGCCGGCCGGGCCCTCTTGGCGCGCGAGGAAGACCTCACCCATGCCGCCGGTGGCGAGCAGCTTGAGCAGGCGGTAGCGGCCGAGAATCTCCGACATCGATCCGCGCACCCTACTCGGTGAGCCAAGGGTGGGGATGCCCGTTTGCGCAGGTGAGACAACAGCGCGTCTGCCCTCTCCGCCTCTCTTTTGGGCGCTTCGCCTCGGCGCATCTTCCGCTTCGCTGCAGCTGCGCTCGCCCAGCGTTCCGCTGGACCGGCTTCGCGCCGGGGGAGAGGGAGGTCCTTGTCAGAGCACCGGATTCAAACGGCGGGCGGCTTCGAGCACCGTGACTCGTTCCCGATCGGCCCCGAGCCAGGCAAACAACTTGCCCAGGCGCTCCAGCTTCACGCGCGCAGGCACTTGAAGATCGCGCTGCTGGCGCACCAGTTCTTTCGGCACGCCGTCGGTGCGATCCAGCACGTCGAGCGCGTGCATTTCGAAGTTGAACAACACGTCGCGGCGCAGCGAACGAAACGCGGCTTCCACCAGCACCCACGGCGCGGAGGTCGCGAACGTTCCGATGAACGGCAAGCGCGTGAAGGGCGCCACCGCCATGGGCAACTCGACCAGCGCGCTGTCGCCTCTCGAATACGGCGCATGAAGAGCCGGCCGGTACGGCGTGCGAGGCGCGAGCAGCACGCGGGGTGAATCGAGGATCGCCCGAGAAGGACGGCCGAGCGCCGAGAGCACGCCCATCACCGAGCCCTTCGCCAGGTAGTACGGCGTCGCCGGGAACGCCGAAGAGTCGTACTCGTAGCCCCGCGCAGCCACCGCTTGCAGCAGCGCCGGCGAGAGCGTGTACCCGGGCGCCCGAAAACCGCGCGGCTTCACGCCAACGGTGTCGAGCGCCGCTTCGCACCTCACGAGATCGGCTTCGATCTCCGCGAGTGGCCGGCGTGACAGCGCGTAGTCGTGCGAAAAACTGTGGCTCGCCAACTCGACGCCCGCGGCGTGGGAAGCCCGCAGCGCGTCACGCATGCCCGGCAACTCGACGTCGGCGCCGATCACGAAGAACGTGGCGGGCGAACGGTGCCGGGAAAACAGCTCGAGCAGCCGCGGAATGGCCTTGCTGGCGACCAGCCCGCGCGCCTGCTCATCGAGCAAAGTCTCAGGCAGTCCCTGAATGCGGCAGTAGTGCGGCAGCGAGTCGAGATCGACCGACAGCGCCGAGAGCCGCATCACTCGCCGCGAACGCGGATCACGTACACCAGCCGCGCCACGTTCTTGAGCACGTTGGGCACGCGCCGGAAGAGGTGAATCGAGGGCTGCCGCTTCTCTTCCAGCTGAATGGGGATCTCGCGCACGTCGAGGTTCTCGCGCCAGGCGCGCACCACGAACTCCGAGGCGAACACGTCCATGTCCACGACGCAGCGCTGAATGACGGGCATCAGGCGCTCGCGGCGGAAGGCCTTGAGGCCGTGCGTGTCGGTGCCCTTGAAGCCGAGCGCGACGCGCAGCAGGCCGTTGTGCACCCGGGTGGCCACCCGACGGATGAGCGGCCGACGATCGCTGGCGCCCTTGGCTGCCTTTGAGCCGATGATGAGGTCGGCCTCGCCCCGAAGGAGCGGCGGCACCACCTGGTCGTAGAACACCAGATCGCACAGGTCGATCTCGTCGCAGACCACGATCTCACCGCGGGCCAGTTCAATGCCCCGCTTGAGCGCGACCCCGTAGTTCGGGCGGTCTGAGTGGAACCACTTGAGCCGGGGGTTGGCCTGCGTGAGCCGCTCGAGAATCTCCTGCGTGCGGTCGCGAGAGCCGTTCTCGGCAAAGATGATTTCGTAGTCCCACCCACGCGCATCGAGGCCGGCACAGAGTTCCGTCGCCGCCTGCTCGACGATGGCCTCCTCGTTGTAGACGGGGATGACGATTGACACCTGCGGGAAAGCAGCCATGAGCGGGGGGGCAGCTAACACGGACAATGACCAGCGTCATGTTCGTCTAGTAGCCTGTGTCTCCTCGTCGGTTCTTCGAAGGAGACGCATGAAGGTTTCGTGTCAGTCGTGCAGCTCGGTTCTCAACATCGACGACAAGAAGATCCCGCCCGGCGGCGCACGCATCAAGTGCCCCACCTGCCAGAACGTCTTCCCGGTCAAACCCCCGCCCCCGGCGTCGTCGACGTCGGGTCTCGTACCGCTGCCGGGTATCAGCGCAGCGCTGCCCCAGCGCCAGGACTGGGAAGAGGAGTCGACGCGGGTCGCTGAGATGCCCATGCCGGCGGCCGCCATCCCCGGCGCGACGACCGTCTCGGCACCCCCGACGAACGTGAAGCACTCCGCCATTCGCAGCTCCGCCTCGGGCATGGTGCCGTTGCCCGGCATCAGCGCGGCTGCGCCGCAGCGTCAGCAATGGGAAGAGGAAGCCACCCGCGTGGGCAGCCTTCCTTTGCCCGGCGCTGCGCGGCCCTCCTTCGACCTCGACCTGGGCGGCCGGCCCGCGGGCATTCCTCTGCCGGGTGGCGTGCACACCGCCCAGACCTCCGTGGCCCCTGCGTATGTGCCGGTCCCGCCATCACGCAGTGGAGCGATTCCGCTCCCCGGTGCTGCTTCGAACCTCGGGGCCGCCACTTCGATCGCGCCAGCCTACGTGCCGCCGCCTCCGCCCCCACGCAAAACGGGCGGTCCGGTGCCGCTGCCTGGCTCGAGTGCCAACGTTGGGTTCTCCATTCCTTTGCCCGGCGCTGCCGCGGCGCCTCCCCCGCCTCCGCTGCCCAGGAACATGGGTGCGGTGCCCCTGCCGGGTTCCAGCCGCAACTCGTCTGCGGGCATTCCGCTGCCGGGCGCCAGTGCCCCTTTTTCCCTCGACGATGGGTTCCCCACCCAGGGCGGGGGCATTCCACTGCCGGGCCGGAGCGAAGAGATTCCGCTCGATGACGGGTTCTCCACGGCGAGCATCCCGCTGCCCGGTGCGAGCGCGGCCGGGTACGACGCCGGTGGCTACGACGATGGCTCGGTGCCGCTGCCCGGCGCCGGTGGCTACGACGATGGTTCGGTGCCGCTGCCCGGCGCCGGTGGCTACGACGATGGCTCGGTGCCGCTGCCCAGCGGAGACTCGATGGAGTTCGATCTCACCGACACGGGCGCTGTGCCGTTGCCCGGTAACGACGCGAAGCCCGAATACGGCGGCGGTTTCGACTTTTCGGAGGCGCCCGCCGATCCGCCTCCGGCCGCAGCGCCGGGTGGGTTCGACTTCGATGCCGCGCCGCCGCCTCCTTCGCCGGGTGGTTTCGACTTCGAGGCCTCCCCGCCGCCTGCGCCCGGTGGTTTCGACTTCTCCGAGTCTGCCGCGCCGCCCGCTCCGGCTCCCGGTGGTTTCGACTTCGATTCTCCCGCGGCGCCGGCCCCTGCCGACTTCGCAGGCTCTTCGCCTTCAGCGGGCGCCTTCGACTTCGGCAGCCCGCCTCCGCCTCCGACCGGTAACCCGGGGGCCTCGATGGGCTTTGGTGAAGTCGACTTCGGTGGTGGTGGCGATCTCGAGTTCGACCCGACCGGTGGCGCGTCGTCGCAGAAGCCGCCCGCCGATGATCTCGAAGCCGACCTGAGCGCCCCGCTCCCCCAGAGCAACCAGGGCCCCTCCGGCCCCAGCGATGGCCTCGAGATGTTGTCGTTCATCGACAAGACGGCCAGAGAAGCCGGAGCCCGGCCCGACGAGATGCTCAACGTGCGCCGCTTCCACGTGAAGCGCCGCAGCGGGAAGGTGTTCGGCCCGTTCGAAGAGGCCGTGGTCGTCAAGATGCTCGAAGACGGCCAGCTCCTCGGCAACGAAGAGGTCTCGCTCGATTCGGTCGACTGGCACGCCATCGGTACCGAGCCCGCATTGCAGGCGGTGATCGCCCGCCTGATGGAGGCGCCTGCGCGCACCCAGACGCAGACCCAGATGCAGCAGGTCGATGACGCGCGCGGCCCGTCGATGGACCGGCTCAAGCAGCTCTACGAAGGACGCATGGCGGCCGTCGCCGTCGTGCAGAGCAAAGAGCCCATCCCCTTCAAGAAGAAGCTGCCGTTCATCATCCTCGGCGTGTTGCTGGTGACTTTCATCCTGGGCGGCGTGGGCCTGGGGCTCGCGACGCCGTACGGCTTCTTCGCGCTCAAGGTGCTCTTCCCCGCGAAGGTGAAGCCCGACACGCGCGAGTACGGGTACCTCCAGGTGGCCCGGAAGGGTTTCCTGCAGGACACGTGGAAGTCCTACAAGCTGGCGAAGGACTCGGCGAATCAAGCGCTGCAGATCAAGGACTACCCCGAAGCGCGCGCGGTCTGGTGCCAGGCGGTGTTCTACCTCGACCGCAAGTTCGGCAAGGCCGAGCCCGCAGAGCTCGAGCAGGCCCAGAATGAGATCGTCAACATCCGCCTGCTGGGTGAAAAGCACCCCGAGGTGCTGAAGACCGAAGCCTCGGCGGCCCTGAGCCGGAAGGATGCAGACGCAGCGTTGGCCACCATCGCCGACGCCGTGGCGCGCGATGGCGACGATCTCGAAGCGCTCTTCCTGCGCGCCGAGGCGTACCTGATGAAGAAGCAGCCCGCGCAGGCCAAGGCGGAATACGAGGCCGTGCTGAAGAAAGACCCCAAGAGCGCGAAGGCGCTGCACGGGCTGGGCATGCTCCACAAGGCGCAGAACGATTTCAACGAAGCCGCCGGCAGGCTGGCCGAGGCCCTCGAGGCCGACCCTGCGCACCTCGTGTCTGCCGTCGAGCTGGCCGAGATCATCATCATCCGGAAAAAAGAGGTCGAGCGCGGCAACGAGCTGCTCGAGAAGGCGCTCAGCGACGAAGGCCGCCCCACGCTTTCACCCGGTGCGGTCGGCAAGAGCCTGGCGCTCAAGGCCGAATCTCTGGTGGTGCAGGGAAAGCTGAACGAGGCGGTGCCGCTCTTCGAAGAGGCGCTCAAGGCCGACCCCAGCAACCCGTTCACGAACGGCCGGCTCGCCCACGCCTACGCCGAGCTCAATCAGCCCGACAAGGCGGCGCCGCTTTTCCAGGTCGCCGTCAGGGCCATGCCGGAGAGCCTGGAGAACACCGAAGGCTACCTCTCGAGCCTGATCATCCTGGGCAAGATGGACGAGGCCACCCAGGTGATGTCGGCTGCGAACACGCGCTTCCCGGGCAACGCCACGCTCTCGTACCTCACCGCGCGCGTCGCTGATGCGCTGGGCAACACCAAGGACGCCGAAGAGGCCTACAAACGGGCCATCGCGGCAGATCCGAAGATCATCGACGCGTACCTCTTCCTCTCGCGCAATTACATGCGTGACCGCCGCTTCAAGGAGGCAGGCCCGGTGCTGGAGAACGGCCTTTCGCAGGCGCCCGACAACGCCGCGATGCGCGTGGGCATGGGCGAGCTGGCGCTGCACGAGCGCAACCTCGAGCGCGCAGAGAACGAGTTCAAGAAGGCCATCGAGTTGAACCCCTACTCCGCCGACGCGCACCTGGGCGCCTCTCGGGTGTCGCAGGAGCGGGGCAAGTTCGAGCTCGCCGCCACCCAGGTCGAGAAGTCACTCGAGCTCAACCCGCGCATCCCCGGAGGCCGGCTGCAGCGCGGCGTGGCGCTGTGGAAGCTGGACCGGCTCGAGGAGGCCATCGCCGAGCTGGAGGCGGCCCACGAAGCTGAGCCCAAGGTCACCCAGATCGTGGTCACCCTGGGCGCAGTGAAGTTCGACAAGGGCGATCTCAACGGCGCGTTGGCGCACCTGAACTCGGCGTTGATCGCCGAGCCCGGCCACGCCGACGCGAACTTCGTGCTCGCCCGTCTGAAGAACGCGAAGAATGAGCAGACGCAGGCCATCGAAGCGATGAAGCGCGCGCTCGACGCCAACTCCAAGAACCCGCTCTACCTGTACTGGTACGGGCGCATTCTGGCCGACGCGCGCAAGGGTGATGACGCGCTGGCCGAGCTCAAGCGGGCGCTCGAGGTCGACCCGAAGTACGCCGACGCGCTCGAGGCGATCGGCAAGATCTACTTCGATCGCAACGACTTCCAGAAGGCGGTCACGTTCTACCAGCAGGCGCTCGCCGCCGACCCCTCGAGGCTCTCGGTGCGCGCGTTGATAGGGGACGCCCAGATGAAGATGGAAGACTGGGGCGGCGCCATCGCCAGCTACATGCAGGCGCTGGCGGCCGACCCCGATCTCAAGGCGGCCTATTCGAAGCTGGGCCAGGCTCACCAGGAGAAGAAGCAGTACCCGCAGGCGGTGAAGTGGTACCGCGATGCGATCAAGGCCGAGCCCGAGAACGCTGACGCGTGGCTCGCGCTGGGGTACGTGAATCAGGAGATCGGAAAGAAGAAGGACGCCGTGGTCTCCTTCAAGAAGTACCTGGAGCTGCGCCCGGAAGCAGACAACAAGAAGGAGGTCGGCGACACGATCTACTTCCTCGAAGGCAACCCATGAGGTCGTCGTGCTGGATCTGAAGGAAGTCGCGAAGAATTTCGAAGCGGTGGTGGCCCGGCTCAAGACCCGGAGCGGCACCCTCGATCTGTCTAGGTTTCAGGCGCTCTTTGCGGAGCGCAGCACGTTCTTCAAGGAGCTGGAGAAGAACCAGGCCGAGAAGAACAGTGCCCAGGAGGTCATGAAGGATCCCGCCAAGCGCACCGATGAGGTGAAGGCGCGCATGAAGGATCTGGGCGTGGTCATCAAGGACCAGGAGACGAAGCTCAAGGCGGTCGAGGAAGAGATCTCTTCGCTGATGATGATCGTGCCCAACGTGCCGCACGAATCGGTGCCGGTGGGCGCCGACGAGACGGGCAACAGGGTCGAGAAGACCTGGGGCGAGAAGCCCACCTTCCTCTTCACCCCCAAGCAGCACTTCGAGCTCGGCGAGAAGCTGGGCCTGCTCGACTTCGAGCGCGGGGTCAAAGTGTCAGGCCCCCGGTTCGCCTTCAGCAAGGGCGCCCTGGCGCGGCTCGAGCGGGCGCTCGTCTCGTTCATGATCGATGAGCACGGCAAGCGCGGGTACACCGAGCTGCTGCCGCCGTATCTGGTCTCGCGCGAGTCGATGACCGGCACCGGCCAGCTGCCCAAGTTCGAAGACGACGCCTTCAAGACCGTCACCGGCCGCGAGCTCTTCCTCATTCCCACGGCCGAGGTGCCCGTCACCAACTTCCACGCCGATGAAATCCTCGAGGGGCCCCTGCCGGTGAAGTACGTGGCCTTCTCGCCCTGTTTCCGCGCCGAAGCGGGGGCGGCTGGCAAAGACACCCGCGGGCTCATTCGCATGCACCAGTTCCACAAGGTGGAGATCGTGAAGTTTGCCCACCCGGGCAACTCGCTCGAAGAGCTCACCTCGCTGGTGGAAGACGCCGAGAACATCCTCCAGAAGCTGGGCCTGCATCACCGCCGCACGCTGCTGTGCACCGGCGACATGGGGTTTGCCTCGCAGAAGACCTTCGACCTCGAGGTCTGGCTGCCGGGTCAGAACGCGTTCCGCGAGATCAGCTCGTGCTCGAACTTCGGAGACTTCCAGGCGCGCCGAGCGAAGATTCGTTTTCGCCCTGCCCCGGGGGAAAAGCCTCAGCTGGTGCACACCTTGAACGGCTCTGGCCTCGCCGTCGGCCGCACGGTGGTGGCGATTTTAGAGAACTACCAGCGGGAAGACGGCAGCGTCGGGTTGCCCGAAGTTCTGTGGCCGTACATGGGCGGTTTGAAGGAGCTCGTCGCGGCAAGTTGAAAACCCTTTGCAGTCCCGAAGTGGTTGCTGTACTGGAGCGGCCCTCTGCCGTCCGAAGTCGGTCGTCAGGGGCGTCGGTCCACGCAGTCTGGAACAGTGGCCGAGCGGCTGAAGGCGGCGGTCTTGAAAACCGCAGACGCTGAAAGGCGTTCGTAGGTTCGAATCCTACCTGTTCCGTAGGACGTGGTAGTGGGAGCGCAGTTCTTTGACAGGACGTCTCGTCATTTCGCTGTGGAGTGATGGCCGAGCGGCTGAAGGCGCAGGTTTGCTAAACCTGTATACGCGAAAGTGTATCGAGGGTTCGAATCCCTCTCACTCCGCAAATCGGTGTCGTTGAAGCAGGGCTGTGTCGTTGAAAAAAAAGCTCCGTTAGCTCAGCTGGATAGAGCGTTGGACTACGAATCCAAAGGCCGGAGGTTCGAATCCTCCACGGAGCGCAAGCAGGCCTCAAAAGATGACCACCGATGAAGAGTTCATGAGCGTTGCGCTCGGGCTTGCGGCGACTGCAGCGTCGATGGGCGAAGTGCCGGTCGGTGCGGTCGCTGTCAAAGACGGGCAGATCATCGGTCGTGGCTACAACCGCCGCGAAGTCGACAAAGACCCGTTCTCTCATGCCGAGTTCATCGCCATGCGTGAGGCTGCGACAGCGGTCGGTGCGTGGCGCCTGACGGGCGTCTCCCTCTTCGTCACCCTCGAGCCCTGTGCGATGTGCGCTGGCGCTCTCGTTCAGTCCCGGGTGACGCGGTTGGTCTTCGGGGCGAGCGACCCAAAAGCAGGCGCGGTGGGATCTCTTTACAACCTCGCAGCGGATCCGAGGCATAACCACCGAGTCGAGGTGACTTCGGGTGTGATGAAAGAAGCGTGCAGTCAGGCGCTCAAGACGTTCTTCGCGCAGCTTCGTCGCGCGAACAAAACTGAATAGAGCAACAGAGCAATCTGGAGAGCTGGCCGAGTGGTCGAAGGCACCTGACTCGAAATCAGGCGTACCGGTAACGGTACCGTAGGTTCGAATCCTACGCTCTCCGCTGGCGCAGACACGGGCGCTTCGTTCGTTGGAGAGGTGGCCGAGTGGCTGAAGGCGCACGCCTGGAAAGCGTGTGTACCTGAAAGGGTATCGTGGGTTCGAATCCCACCCTCTCCGCTGTTAAGGAGTAGAAGGTTTTTCGAAAGCAGCATCTTCTGGTCAGGGCAACGCGGGGCCGTGAACCCCGCCAGGTCCGGAAGGAAGCAACGGTAGCGTTACTTCGCGTGTGTCCTGGCCGTCCCTTTTGAGAGTCCCCGTGGTTGGCCTGGTGCCGCCACGGGGATTTTCTTTTGTGCGCGTCTACCGTTCGAAGAGTGACGCGAGCCCGCGCTGCTCAACGAGGCGGAAACCGGCGGCTTCGAACGCCGCTTTCGAGGCCGCGTCACGGGGCTTTTCGCCGTCGTTGCCGTTGCTCCAGTAGACCCCGCGGTTGAAGCGAAGGTCGCGGGCGGCCAGCTGGAAGCAGCCGTCTTGCGGAAAATCGCAGGGGCACCAGGGCACGTTCTGGCCCAGGTAGAAGAAGCCCGGTGAGCCCCACATGCCTTCGTTCATCAGCACGTAGCCGGTGACGCCCTTGCTGGCCTTCGCGGTGAGCTGAAACTGCTCTTTGCGCTGAACGTCGTAGGGCGAGGGGAAGAGAAAGAAGACCACGCCCGAGGCGACGATCACCCCCACCGCCACCCGGTTCGCCCTGCGGCGCGACCAGGCCTCTGCGGCCCAGGCCACGAAGGTGGGCGCGGCGGCCACGGTGAGCAGGATGAGTGAGGGGTACAAAAAGCGGTCTTCTTTGTGCGCGGTGGCCGAGAGGATCACCGCGTAGCCCAGCGCCGCGGCGATGAAGAGCGAGGGCCGCTTGGTACCCGGCTCGAGCAGCAGAAAGCCGAGCGCCGCCACCGCGATCAACCCGAACCACGCAGAGCCCGCGTTCATCGAAGGATACCGGGTGGAGATCGCCGCCATGGCCACCGCGAGCACCAGCACCGTGGAGGCCGGGCCCAGGCCGCGATCGCGCCGCGCGGTCAAGAAGAGCCCGATGAAGGCGAAGGGCGCCAGCAACAACCGGGGCGCGTACGTCCACCAGGGTTGCGCTCCGAACTGAGCGGCAGCCGAACCCGAGACCACGTTGAAGCGCACGTAGTGGATGAGGGAGTGGAACCAATCGCCCCAGGTGAGCTTATCGAGCAGGCCCAGGCCGAAGGCGACCACCAGGCCGCCCAGCGTCGCGAGCGCGAAGGTGCGGAAGCGCCGGGTGATGAGGAGCCAGAGCATCGCCGGAACGATCACCGCCGCAGAGCCGTAGCGGGTGACCTGCGCGAAACCTAAGAGCGCCCCGCCCCACACCCACCCGCCCGCTTTGGCTTCTTGATCGTCGAGGCGTTCCAGACCCCACACGAGGAAGGCGGTGGAGAACGCCTCTGACATGGTGCGGCCGCCGAACCAGACCAGCGGCCCATAGAGCGCCACCAGCCACAAACACGCGCGCGCCATGGGAGCGCTCACCCGGCGCGCGGCCACGCGCCACACCGCTCCGAGCATGGCCACGTGCAGGAAGAACTGCGGCACCTCGGCCAACACGCGCCGCCCCATCACCGAGTTGACGCCGATGAGCTCGCCGGCCTTGAACATCGCCGCCAGCAGCATGGGCACCGCGTGGTTTCGAATGCCCCAGGGCTGCGTGGCGGTGGCCGCGTTGGGGGGCACCTGCCACTCCCAGGGCACGACGCCGAAGCCGTACGCGCGGTGCAGGGCTATCTCAAGCGACTGAAAGAGCTCGTCGGGGTGCAGCCGGCCGAGCAGCAACAGCGCGTGGAGCGCCGCGGGCAATGCGGCGATGGCGATCTCCACCCAGGGCGGGCGCGGCTGCGAAGCGGGAGGCGACGTCATTTTCGCGCGAACGAATAGCACGCGCTCAAAGGCGGTTGAACGGCTACAACTGCGGGCTTCGATGAATGCCTGCCAGCACTGCGGGAGAGAACACCCGCCCGGAGCCCCGAAGTGTACGGCGACGGGCGAGTCGATGCAGTCGCCGGGGCTGGTGGGGACCCGCGTCGATCGGTACCAGTTGGGCAAGTTGCTCGGCTCGGGCGGCTTCGGCTCGGTCTACCTCGCGACGCACGTGCACACCGACAGCACTGTCGCCTTGAAGTTGTTGAAGCGCAGCCTCGGGGCGGATCAGCAGATGCTCGAGCGTTTTCTGCGTGAAGCGCGCGCGGCGGCGTCGGTGGGCAGCGAACACATCGTGCGGGTGATGGACGCGGGCTTGTCGACCGATGGCCAGGCCTTCCTCGCGCTCGAGTATCTCGACGGGCTCGATCTCAAGGAGCTCAACGCGCAGCAGGGGCCGCTGGCGCCTCTGCGGCTGGTGATGGTGGTGCTGCAGGCGCTCGATGCGCTCTCGGCCGCGCACGCCAAGGGCATCGTTCACCGCGACATGAAGCCGGCGAACGTCTTCGTGGTGCGAAGGCGTGATGAACGCGGCGTGGAGCGCGACTTCGTCAAGCTGCTCGACTTCGGCATCTCCAAGATGCACGGCGATGCGGCGACGTCGGGGCTGACCATGACGGGCGTGGCGATGGGCACGCCTTCGTACATGGCGCCCGAGCAGTTCTTCGATGCGCGCAGTGTCGATGCCCGCGCCGATCTCTATTCGGTCTCGGCGATGCTTTACGAACTGCTGTCGGGGAAGCTGCCTTTCGACGCCGAAAGCTATGCGCACTTGATCGTGAAGGTGCGCACCGAGCAGGCGCCGCCGCTCAATCAGATCGCGCCGAACGTGCCGTTGCCGCTCGCGCAGGTGGTGATGGTGGGGCTCGCCAAGGAGCCGCAGCAGCGGTGGCAGTCGGCGCGTGAGTTCGCAGATGCGCTGCGGTCGGCGCTCGGGCTTCCTCAGCCGGGGAGCACGCCCGCGTTCTTGCCGTCGCACAGTGGCCCGGCGTTCCAACCGGTTCCGGTGGAGGGCCTCGAGAAGACGCACACCCCGCAGCCTGCGACGCCTTCGGCCTGGGTGGTGCCGTCGAGTGGTTCGGCGAATACGGGCTTGCCGCTCGCGGTCACCCCGCCCCCTGCGCAGCCGCAACAGAATGGCTGGGTGGTGGCACCGCAGGCCACGCAGCCGCCGGCGAAGAGCTCGGGGCTCAAGTGGGTGTTGATCGTGCTTGGGGTGATGTTTGTGGCCGGTGGGTGCTGCACGTGCGGCGTCATCGCGAATGCCGCGGCTGATGATGAGGTCGTGCAGCCGAGCCAGGCGCCGAGCGTCACTCCGGTCGAGGTCGCGGATGAGCCTGAGCCTGAAGAAGAGGTTGCTCCTCCGCCTCCTCCCCGCAGGCCTCGAGCCAAGACGAACTAAGGAACAGCGCACCACCGTTCGCATCGCGCGCAGTCGAGATGCCACCCGCCGCGCGAGCAAAGGTAATCCCTCGACTTCTCTCGCAGGGTTGATCGAAATAAGGAGCGGCCACCGTTCATCACGAGCGGAGTCGAGGGATTACCTCGCCTTCGGGCGGTAAGTGCCCCCTCGACTGGGCTCGGGGAGACCGGTGATGGAACCCGATTTCTATTTCCAAAGACCCTCTCGGGAGGACCGGTGTGAACGCGGCCAGCCGATCATCTTCACTGTGGCCAGGTACTGGTTCCTGCGGCCGGGTGAGGGGGTCTGAGTTTGAGCAGGGCCTGGATCGCGGCTCCGTCGGGTGCGGGCGATAGATCGACCATCGCAGAATCGAGCAGCGACAGCCGGTCGAGCAACGTCACGGCCAGCGCCTGCGCCGTGAGCGCGCGCCGAGGATCGATGTCAGTCATCAACCGCGGCTGAAGCAGCTCACGCCGCAGCTGGCCCACGTCGAGGAACACCGACACATGCCCGGGCCCGAACGCGCCGTCGAATCGGGTCAAGAGCGTGCGGCTGAGCTCCACCGGCTCTCGCTCGTCGATGGCTGACCCCGCCTTGGCAAAGAGTGACTCGTCGGTGAGCGCGACCTCGAGCGGGCGACCCACCAACGGCCCGCGCCAGAGCCTCAGCTGCTTTTCCCGGTTCTTCGTGAACGACAGATTCCACCTGCGCGCCAACGCATCGACGAAGGCTTCGATGGGCTCAGCCGTGAGCACCTTCGCCTCGAACAAGATCGTGCCCTGCGGGCTCGGCCGGCCGTTCGCCTGGAGCGTGCTGCGCACGAAGCCCGGCACGTCGGCGTACACGCACAGCTCGAACAGCCCTGCGAAGGCGAAGATCACCCGATCCACATCCGTGCCCTGGGCGAGGAGCTCGAGCTCGAGCTGTTTGCGGCGCGGCGTACCCGGCGTGCCGAGCGCCAGGGCCGCGAGCTCTGCAGGCGGAACACTCGCCGACGCCACCAGCACCGGGCCTTCCGGCGCGTGACTCAAGAACCGAACAGCGCTCGGCTGAGTCGGCATTACCCAGAGCGGTGCGGCGCCGTGAAGGCGGCCTTCCAGCCGCGCCTCATCCCCAGCGATGCGAACGGCCGCAGTGGCAAAGCGCCAGCTCAGCGCCTCGGGGGCCCGGGAGAAGATGACCAGCCCGCCGCTGGGAAGTTGATCGAGCGCCGTGGCCACCGCGCCATCGGTCTCCAGACCCTGAGAAGAAGCGGCAGCGATGCGGGTCTGCGCCGAGGGCAAACGACCCGTCAGCGGCGTGTCGACGGCGTACACCGCGCCGCGATCCACGAAGACGTCGAGCGCTCGTTCTTCCTGCTCGAAACGCCACAGACCCTGCACGGGCGTGATGGGCGACCAGCCCCGCTCCATCAACCACGCCTTGAGCGACTCGAGCGCTTTCGGCGCGTCGACGATGCCCACCACGCTGAGCCGGGTGTCTTCCGCGTCGGCCCACGCGAAGGTGGCGAGGCCCTCTCTGGGGTCGACCCACCCCGAAGTGCCCGCGCTCGCCTGATCGAACGCCCAGCCGAGCAACGGCGAACCATCGAGCCAGGCCTGCGTGCTCTGTGGGCCCGCCATGCGCTCGCCAAAGTCGATCGCCGGCGCGAGGTCTTCGAGCCCGCGGGCGATCACCGCGAAGCGCGCATCGGGCGGCACCAGGTGAAACGCGGCCCGCGGCGAGACGATGAGGGTCAGCTCTTCGCGCAGCGATTCCCCTTCGAAGCCGCGCACCACGTAGCGCCCCGCCTTCGCGAAGGCGTGGGTGGTCTGCGCTGCGGTGACGGGAGGACTGGCGTCTCCGAAGTCCCACCGCCGCACCGCCTCGGCAACGAAGGGAACCTCGAGCCCTGCTTCGACGGGAGTCTCGCGCGTCTCCACGTGAACCGGGCGGACGCAGCCGGTCAGCCCGAGCAGGAACGCGAGCAGCCCGCCGCGGATCAGAACTCGAAGCCCAGACCGAACATGAAGTGCGCAGAGCTCAAGTCGAAGCCACGCGCCACCGGGTTGAACAGGTTCATCTCCTGGATGGTGCCTTCGGCGAAGACGTACGTGTGATTCACCCCCACGCTGCTGTCGAAGTCACGCGCGAGCCGCTGATCGATGAAGTCGAGCTCGAGCGAGAGGCCCAGCACGCCGGCAAAGCCGAACTTCACGCCTTCAGCGCGCTCGGTGCCGCTGATCTCGACCTTGCCGCCGTTGACGACCCACCACGGCATCATCACGAAGGCACCCTTGGCGTAGGGCACGAGGGGAATGTGGAACTTCTCCTTGGCCCAGTCGAAGCGGTACACGAGCAGCGCCTTGATGGGCACGATGTGCAGGCCGGTGCTCTGCTCGACGCGCTCGAGGGTCACCGCGTCGATCGAGCGGCCGTATTTTTCCGCGTAGCCGAGCGAGACACCGCCGGCCAGTGAGCCGAACTTCTGGAAGAACTGGTAGTCGACCTCGAGCTCGCCCAGGAGCATCGGGCCGCCGCCGAACACCGTGTAGTAGGGGCGCTGCGCCTCCGCGAGGTCCATGAACGGACGGTCGAGCAGCGGCGTGTACGGCGAGAGCTTCACCTCGAGGAACATGGTGCGCGGCGACTCGAGGCGCTTCTTGGTGCCGGTGACTTCGAAGGCGGGAGCGGCGCCGCTGAGTTCGAGGCCCTGGGCGGAGGCCACCGAGGCGAACAGCGCACACGCGAGAGTCAGTGAGGTCTTCATGTTCAGGAGTCCTTCCTTACCTGCTTGCGTGCCCGACGGAAGGCAAAGGCCAGCAGCAGCAACGGCACTACGCCAGCACCCGTGGAGCAACCGCCCGCATCCGTGCCTCCGGCCTTTTCCCAGGCGCCAAAGAAGCCGATAGTCCTGATCGGCGTCATCGTGATCTCAGCCGAGGGATTACTCACGTTGCCTGCCGCGTCTCGGGCACGAAGACGCACGAAATAGGGCACCGAGTTCTCGAGCTTGTCACCGCGGATGGAAAGGTTGCTGGAAGGCCCCTCGGCGATCTGCCGGTAGTCGGCGTCGGTGGGGCTCTTGACCTCGAGCATCACCACGGTCGTGTCGCTGTCGACCGAAAAGGTCACCTTGACGGCCTCGTCCTGCGGCGTGTTGGTCTCGATGATCGGCAGCCCCGGAGGCCTGGTGTCGTAGATCAGCCGAAGAGAGGTGGCGTGTGTGAAGGCCGTTTGCCCGCAGGTGGGGGGGAAGCCTGACTGTGTTTTGACACTCCCGCAGACGCGATGGGTGATGGTGTCTTCGGTGGTGCCACAGGGTGCGTTCATGCCTCCGTCCGAAAGGGTGGTGATCTTGAAGGCATTCAACTCTGAAATCTTCACCACAAACGACCCCGTCCGCGCACCGGCACTCAGCGTGAGGGGGTCCACGTCGGGGTAACGGGTGTCGCCGGTCGCAGGCTCATCCGTGCATTCGCCCTGCGTCGACCAGAGCCTGAGTGGCTGAGAGAGGCACTGGTTGCTGAGCGGGTTGATGAACGTATTCGACCAGGTCAGCGTCAGCGTCGCGTTGCACTGCGCCGAACCGAACGTGTACGAGTCGAGGTTCGGGTCATCGACGCGGTGAATGGCGAGGCGCGGCTGCTGCGCGAACGCAGCCGTGCCGGTGAGAAACGTACAAAGCGTGGCGAGGCGCAGCGTCATGAGGGGCTCACCTTTGAGCAAGTTGAAGGCCACCCACAAGACCGTTCAAACCGCTGAAACAACGAAGGATTCACGTTCTGGGCTGCCTGAACGACTGACATTTTGTCAGGTGCGGTCAGCCAGTTTGAGCGCGAGGTCGACGGCGGTGTCAGCGGCGCGGAAGACGTTGTCGGTAGCGGCGACCAGCTGAACCCGGGTTCCCAGCGCGCGCACGCGGCCGACGTGGGTGGTGGCGTCGTCGGTGGTGAGCATGGGCATCGGGTAGATGTTCTGCGCTGGATCGTCGAGCAGCTTGAGGCCGGGCTCTTCTCTGAGCAGCGCGCGAATGCCATCGGCGTCGACTGGCCGGCCGAGGTGCGCGGAGAGCACGAGCGTGAGCCCGTGGTAGGTCGGCACGGTCAGCGCGGTGGCGGTGAGCGCGGGCAACGCGTCGCCGCTCCAGATGCGCGCGGCTTCGACCAGCACGTGGCGTTCGGCGTCACACAGCGGCCCTTCGAAACCACCCATCGCGGGGATGACGTTGAAGCCGATGCGGTGAGGGAAGACGTCGACCTCGGGATCTTTGCCGTTCATCAGGGCGGCGGTCTGCTTCGAGAGCTGCTCCTGGCCTTCTTGGCCGCGGGAAGCGGTGCCGAAGAGCATGGTCACGTCGGCGAAGACGAGCCCGAACTTCGCGCGCAGCGGGGCGAGCACGGAGAGCAGCGCCTGGGTGGCCGGGGTAGCGATGGCCACGATTCGGCCGGCGAAGGGGCGATCGAGCACGCCGTCATTCACGCCCGGCGCGACGAGCGGCACGGTGGTGTCGACGCGGTAGGCGCCGGAGAGATCGACCACCCAGGCGCCCTGCTGCTGCGCCTGCTGACCGAGCCTCCGCGCGACGTCGGGGGGCGTGGCGAGGATGACCGCCTGCACGCCGCGAAAGGCGTCGGGGCCCGGCTTCTCGGTGGGGAGCGTCTCTTCTTCGTACTCGAGCTCTTCGGCCTCAGAGCGTTCGCTCGAGAAGAAGCGCACTTGATCGGGCTCGACGTCGTGGAGCTGCAACGAAGCGATGATCTGCCGGCCGACGGTGCCACTGGCACCAACGACGGCGATGACGGGATCGGACATGTCAGTCTTCTTTCAGGCGCGCCTTCGGCTCGACGCCGGGGAGCGGTGGGAACTTCGGGTTCTCTTCGGCGCCGGACCCGCGGATGTAGTGCGGTTCGAGCGCGTAGAGCGCTTCTGCGCTGAAGGTGGTGGGGAGGGTGGCCAGGAGGGCCAGACACACAGCGGAAGGTACGAGCGGGCCTTGAAGAAAACTCGCCGCGGGAACACCGAGCGCCTCGAGCGGCGCACGCCAGTCAGTGAGCGCGGGACCGATCATGCGAGCATCGGGCGCGGCTTTCAAAGCCTCAGCCACCTGAGCGAGCGACATCGAGATCTCGGGCGAAGACAGCTCAACACCAACACCAATGAGGCCTCCCTCTCCCCCGCGGGGGAGAGGGCTGACGCGCTTGTAGCGCCCGACATACAACTCACCCTTCTTGACCACGGCGCAGCTGAAGAGCTCGGTCCCGAGGGGTCCTTCGAGAGCGAGAGCAGCCAGCGACGACACACCTGCGATGGGCACCTTGAGTGCGTAAGCGAGACCCTTCGCCGTTGAGAGCCCGATGCGCAGGCCGGTGAAGCTGCCGGGCCCGAGCCCGACCACGAAGCCGGTCACTTCTTTGAGCGTGTGACCCTGTGCCTTCAGGATCGCTTCGATCTCGCCGGGCAGGATCTCACTCTGACGCTGCGGCGGCCCGACCAGGCGGTGCTCGAGCAGAGTCCCATCGGTGCGCAGCAGCGCGAGCGAGAGGGTCAGCGTCGAACAGTCGAGAGCGAGGATCACTGCGAGTGCTCATACCGGAGAGGAGGACGGAAAGCCCTCTCCCCGACCCTCTCCCCCGCGGGGAAGAGGGAGACAGATTTCGGTTTCGTTTTCGTCAGCTCAGCAGAAGAGCAGCCGGGCGATGTCGTTTCTGAACGCCACCACCATCAACAACGCCAGCACGGCAAACCCGAAGTACGAGGCGATCTCGCGGGCACGCATCGGCACCGGGCGCCGCCGCACCGCTTCCCACAACGCGGTCAGAATTCCGAACCCATCGAGAATCGGGATGGGCAACAGGTTCACCAGCGCCAAATTGACCGAGACGATCGCCATCGCGCTCAAGAACGCCCCCAGCCCCGCCTCTGCCGTCTGCGACGCGACCTGGAAGATCTGCACCGGCCCACCCATCGACTCGAGCGGCACTTCACCCGTGGGCAACTTCGCCAGGATGCGGCCAATCAACATGATCCCTTCCGGCAGTTTCTTGAGGCTCGCCCCCAACGCCTCCACCGGGCCGAAGTGCAGCGTGATCGTGTCACCCGCAATCGGCGCCATGGGCAGCCCCGGTGCACCAAACCGCACGCCGAAATCAGTCGGGGCCATGCAGTACTTCGCGTTGCCCTCCGGCACGAACGGCCCGACCGCGGCGGTGTGCTTTTCCCCGCCCGAGCGCCACTCGATGTCGACCTTCCGTTTGCGAGCCAGCGCCATGCGATCTTCCACCGCGCCGACCGAGTGCACCGCCTGCCCGCTCACGGCCGTAAACCGGTCGCCCACCTTGATGCCCAGCGCGGCGGCCGGCGTCTTGGGTCGCACCTCCCACACATACGCATCGCCGCCTTCTGCACCGATTCGAGCCAGACCCGCACCTTCACCGACGGCAAGTTCCACCTCGACGATCTCGGGCAACACCAACCCATCGTGCAGCGCAGAGAACCGCACCACCTTCAGCTTCACCGGCCCGGTCGCCTTGTCGAGGGCCAGCTCGAGCTCACGCGCCGTACGCACCGGCTCGCCATTGAGCTGAATGACCCGATCGAACGTGCGCAGCCCTGCGCTCTCTACCGTCGAACCCGCGGGAACGCCGAGCACCGCCGCCTGCTCCGCGAGCGAGATGCCGATGCGGCCCTTCCGGGAGATCTCGATCATCCCGAGCGTCTCGACGTTCGAGGGCGTGACGCGCAGCGACTCCTGCTTGCCTGAACGGTCCACCACCAACGCGAGCTCCTTGTCGGCGCTGGCCGAGGCGATCTTCGACAGCTCGGTGAAGGTGCGAATCGGAGCGCCATCGATGCTGAGGATCAGATCCCCCGGGCGCAGGCCCGCCACCGCCGCAGGAGATCCCGGCTCGACCGCACCGACGCGCGGGGTGAACTCCGTGGAGTCACCGAGGTAGACGAAGAACAACGCGATGATGGGAAACACCAGGTTCGCCATGGGGCCCGCGAGCAGAATGATCACCCGCTTCCACCACACCGCGCCCAGGAACGTACGCCCCGCATCTTCTTCTGCGACGTCTTCACCGGGGTGGTGCCCCGCCATCGCCACGAAGCCGCCCAGCGGCAACAACGCGATCTGGTATTCCGTCTCGCCGCGCCGGAAGCTGAGGAGCTTGGGCCCAAACCCGATGGAGAACTTGAGCACCTTGACCCCGGCCCACTTGGCCGCGAAGAAGTGCCCCGCCTCGTGCACGGTGACGAGGACGCCCAGGAAGATGGCGAAGTAGATCGCGTTCTGAAAGGCACCCATGTGGTGGGGACGTTAACCGGCTGCGAGCCCGGTTTCATCCGCGCTCGTCAGGCCAAAGAGCCCCGGACGAACTGCACGTACAGGAACACCATCGGCGCGTTGAAGATGAGCGCGTCGATGCGATCGAGCATGCCGCCGTGCCCGGGGATGATCACCCCCGAGTCCTTCACGTTGTAAGCGCGCTTGAGCATCGACTCGCACAGGTCGCCCGCGGGCCCGAGCAGACTGCCCAGACCACCGATCACGAAGCAGTCGACCACCGTCATCTGGGGGAAGAAAAAGGCGCGCTGAAGAAAAAGGAACCCGATGGCGCCCACGAAGCCGCCCGCGAAACCTTCCCAGGTCTTGTTGGGGCTGACCTCGGGGTAGAGCTTGTGCTTCCCGAAGAGCCGACCGGCAAAGTACGCCATCGTGTCGTTGCCCCAGGTGATCACCAGCGCACTGACCACCCACATCAGGCCGTGATCAGGCACCAGCCGCAGGGCCGCGAGCGCGGTCAGCCCGCCGTGGCCGTAGATGAAGGCCATCAAGAGGTGAGCGGTGCGCAGCGGTGCTTCAGGCAGCGGGCCGCGCAGCAGGTGCCAGGCCCACGCAGAGAACAGCACGATGCCGGTCGCACCCGAGATGAGCGCGTTGGCGTGAAGCGGTACGGCGATCGGCAACATGGGCATCGCCGACGCCATGCCCACCGTGAGCACGGCGACGGGCGTGAACGGGCCCTTGAGCGTGATGCTGATGTACTCCCAGGCGCAGGCGCCCGCGGCGAAGCCCAGCAACGCGGCCGTCCACCAGCCGCCCAGGTAGAGAAGGTACAGGACACCCGGGAGCAGCGTGAACCCGGAGATCACCCGTACAAGGAGGTTCTTGTTCTTGTCCGTCACGAACTCGCTCTGCGGAAGGGCAGCGTCTGCGCCTGGGCTCCGGTCATGCCGAAGCGGCGATCGCGCTGTTGAAACGTCGCGAGGCAGTCGACCAGCTCGCGTGCGCGGAAATCAGGCCAGAGAATCTCAGAGAAGATGAGCTCGGCGTAGGCGGTCTGCCAGAGCATGAAGTTCGACAACCGCCGCTCGCCCGAGGTGCGGATGACCAGGTCGACCGGCGGCAGACCCGAGGTCCACATCAGCGCGTCGACCAGCGCCTCACTGACCGCGGCGGGCTCGAGCTGACCACTGCGGGTCTTCTCGGCGATGCGCCGGGCCATGGCGACCAGCTCTTCGCGGCCGCCGTACGACAACGCGAGGGTGAGGGTCATGCCGGTGTTGGCCGCTGACTCTTCACGAATGGCCTCGAGCGGCTCGCGCACGTACTTGGGCAGCTTGTCGAGCTCACCGATGGCGTTGAGGCGGATGCCATTGCTCAAAATCTCCTCGCGCTCCTTGAGGAGATATTCGCGCAGCAGATCCATCAGCGCGGCCACTTCATCGGCCGGCCGCGCCCAGTTCTGGGAAGAGAAGGCGTACAGCGTGAGCGCCTCGACCCCGACCCTGCGGGCGCAGCGGGTGACCTCGCGCACACTGTCGGAGCCGATGCGGTGGCCCTCGACGCGCGGCATGCCCCGGCCCTCGGCCCAGCGGCCGTTGCCGTCCATGATGATGCCGACGTGCCGCGGCAGCGGGCGCGTCTTCAGCCGACTCTCGAGTTCAGAGGTTGATTCCATCGATACGACCGGCTTCCGCGAGCGAGGGAACCTACCCGAAAGGGGCTCGCCGTCGAGTGTGAAACTGCTTCGGGTGTCGAGAAGACTGACACGGCGGGGGTTCGCGCACTTTCTGCCGTCTGGTGAACGGTCACCTGGTGACGGTGAGCGGTTCTTCTGTAGGGCTCCACATTTTCGATTCACCACATCGTTTGACCCGCGAGGTCACCCGTCCCTACCATCCGCGCCCGCAATGGCCCCCAAAGTCATCGGTCCGTACCGTGTGCTGGAGACGCTCGGCAGCGGGGGCGTGGGCACCGTCTATCGTGCGATCGATCGCCGCACGGGAGAAGTGGCGGCGCTCAAGCTGCTTTCCACCGGCCCCGCCCTCGATCCCCGCGCGGCCCGTCGGCTCGCGCGCGAGTTCGAGACGCTCCAGCACATGTCTCACCCCAACGTCGTGAAGGTCTACGACACGGGGGTCTTTCAAGGCTACCCGTACCTGGCGATGGAGCTGGTGGAGGGCCTGACCCTTCGTCACTACCTCGCGCTGGCCGAAGAAGATCTCGCCAGTGACGCGGCGCTGGCCCGGGCGATCTCCGCGCATCGGCACGTCGGCTCGAGCCCCGAGACGGCGGTGGCCCGCGAAGACGACTCCGACGCCGACGAAGAAGATGAAGACGCGAACAGTGGCGTGTTCAACCTGTCTGCGTTCGGTGAAGAGGCGCCCAGCGAGGAGTTCTCTGAAGAAGAGCGCTTCATCGAGGGCCCCGACCAGGTGCGCGCCTGGGCAGATCTCGCCGATGAGCCCGACACGCCCGTCTCGATGTCGGGCGAGCTGAAGGTGCCGTGGGATCTTCCGGCCGCGGAAGACAGACCCATCGGCGTCAAGCTCAGCGAGAGCGAGCTGGAGCGGCTCAACACGCCCGAGCGAATCGGCCGGCTGAAGGACGCCATGCTGCAACTGTGCGAGGCGCTCGCGTACATCCATGGCTACGGGCTCATTCACCGCGACTTGAAGCCGTCGAACGTGATGGTCGACGAAGATCGCACCGTGCGCCTGATGGACTTTGGCCTGGCCAAGTACATCAGCGACGACGGCGCGGTGACCGCTGACGGCCGGCTGGTGGGCACCTTCCGCTACATGGCGCCCGAGCAGATCCTCGGCGAGAAGCTCGACACCCGCACCGATCTCTATTCGCTGGGCGTGATCCTCTACGAGCTGCTCGCGGGCCGGCCGCCCTTCGAGGCGCGCACCCCCTACGAGCTCTGGCAGAAGGTGCTCGAGACCGAAGCTGCGCCCATCAGCGCGCTCAACTCGCGCAGCGACCGGGTGCTCTCCCGCGTGGCGCACCGATTGATTCGCAAAGAGCCTGATGATCGTTTCCAGACCGCCGAAGAGGTGTACGAGGCCCTCATCGAATGAGGCACGACATCAAGGTTGATTTGACGACGGCTGGGAAACGGATCGACCTCGTCGTGGGCGAGGCGCTCGGGCTGTCGCGCGCGCGCGTCAAGGCGCTCTTCGAAGAGGGGCTGGTGCGCATCAACCACAAGAAGGCCAAGAAGGGCCTGATGGTGGCGGCCGGTGACGCGCTCGAGATCGACGTGCCCGAGGCACAGGCCTCGACCGCGGCGATGGCCGACAGCACGCTTTTGGTGGCCGTGCTCTATGAGGATGACGCGCTGGTGTTCGTCGACAAGCCCGCGGGCGTTCCTTCGCAGCCGCTGCAGCCCGGTGAACAAGGCACCGTGGCCAACGCGCTGATCTCGAAGTACCCCGAGATGAGCTCGGTCGGCGACGACCCACGTGAAGCGGGGCTGTGTCACCGCCTCGACGTGGAGACCTCAGGCGTGCTGCTGGCCGCTCGCACCCGCGAGGCGTGGCAGAAGATGCGCGCTGCGTTCTCTGAAGAGCGCGCGGTCGAGAAGAAGTACCTCGCGCTCGTGAAGGGCCCGCTGGCAGATGAAGGGACCATCGACGTGCCGCTGACCCATGCGGGCGATCACGTGGTGCCGGGCATGCCCGACGGGAGGCCGGCCATCACCGAGTTCAGCGTGCGGGCGCGGCGGGGCTCGTATGCGCTGGTCGACGTGAAGCTGATCACCGGCGTGCTGCACCAGGTGCGTGCACATCTGGCTGGGGTGGGTGCGCCGATCGTGGGTGACTCGCTTTATGGCGGCGCTACGGAACCGGGGCTCGATCGTTTCTTTCTGCATGCGGTCTCGCTGGGCGTGCGTCACCCGATTTCGGGCGACTTCCTGCGCGTCGAGAGCCCGCTCCCGCCGGATCTCGCGAAGGTGCTCGATGCGCGGCTGCCGAGCGCCGAGCCGAAGTAACTGCTCTGACTCCGCTCGGCACGAACGGAACCGGCCGAAAAATAGAAATGACTCCAATCACCGGTCTCCCCGAGCGCAGTCGAGGGGGCACGTGCCGCTCGAAGGCGAGGTCATCCCTCGACTTCTCTCGGAATGAACGGTGAGCGCTCCTTCTTTCGAAAAAAAACCTGCGAGCGAAGTCGAGGGCGTACTTCAACAGTCTCTTCATGAGAGGGTCGTGGTGAGGGCATGACCGGCGCCATCATTCACATCGACATGGACGCGTTCTACGCGTCGGTCGAACAAAGAGACGCGCCCGAGCTCAGAGGCAAGCCGGTCATCGTCGGAGGTCACCCGCAACGCGGCGTGGTCCTCGCGGCCTCGTACGAAGTTCGCCCGTTCGGCGTGCGCAGCGCGATCCCCATGGCGCGCGCGATCAAGCTCGCTCCTCGCGCGATCGTGGTGCCACCCCGCTTCGCCGCCTACGTCGACGCGAGCGAAGCGGTCTTTCGGATCTTCGAGCGCTACACGCCGCTCATCGAGCCGCTCTCGCTCGACGAAGCCTTCCTCGACGTCACCGGTTCGCTGGGGCTCTTCGGCACGGTCGGCCAGATCGCGAAGCGCATTCGCGACGAGATCCGCAAAGAGATCGAGCTGCCCGCGTCGGCCGGCATCGCCGAGGTGAAGTTCGTGGCGAAGATCGCCTCTGACTTCGCCAAGCCCAACGGCCAGCACGAGGTCGCGCCCGGCACTGCGCGAACATTTCTCGCGCCGCTGCCCATTTCACGACTGTGGGGCGTGGGCCCGAAGACCGAAGAGGTGCTCAAGAGACACGGGCTCCACACCATCGGCGATGTCGCTTCGCACGACCTCGAGTGGCTGGCGGCACGGCTGGGCTCTTCTGCAAACCACTTCTGGGATCTCTCGCGCGGCATCGACCAGCGCGTGGTGGTGCCGGATCGCTATGCGAAGTCCGTCGGCGCGCAGGACACGTTCGAGGAAGACCTGCTCGGTGAAGCGCCGCTCAAGCCGCACCTGCACTCGCAGGCGCTGCGCGTGGGTCGGCGGTTGCGGAAGTGTGGTCTCAAGGCGCGCTGCGTTCAGTTGACGGTGAAATATTCCGACTTCACGCAGATCACCCGGCGGGTGACGCTGGCCAGCGCGACGGATGATGGGCAGCAGCTGTACCGCGAGGCGTTGACGCTGCTGCAGAAGGCGGATCTGCGGCGGCGCATTCGGCTCACGGGGGTTTCAGGCCAGGAGCTGGTCGGCGGGGAAGAGCAGCTCGGGCTGTTCGCCGGCGAGGAGCCCCCGAAGAAGAGCCAGAAGTTGAACCTGGCGCTCGATGCGATCGCTTCGAAGTTCGGGAACAAGGCGGTCGTGACGGCAGACTTGCGTGAGGACGATCCCGACGAGGCTCGCGACGGGTTCTATTCAGAGGACAAACGCGAGACGGCGGCGCGCGCTGAACGTGAACGGCGTGAGCAACAGCCTCGCTTCGAGCGCGATGAAGAGCTGCCTCCAGACGAGTGAGTGGAAGTCTCTGCCTGCGAGCGGGGAGAGGTGAGGGCCCAGGCTCCGGAGCTTCGACGGCCCCTCACCCCAACCCTGCCCCCTGAGACTGTTAGAATAGGTGCCTCGACTCCGCTCGCAGGGTTGATCGAAACAGCGAATGGACACCGCTCATCCCGAGCGGAGTCGAGGGATTACCTCTCGTTCGCGCTGCAAGTGCCCCCTCGACTGGGCTCGCAGGGTTGATCGAAATGAGGAGCGCTCACCGTTCATCCCGAGCGGCTCATGATCGCGCACATCTTTGATGGGGATCCACAGCGGCTACGAAGCGTGATCAGTTCGCCGCATGCAAG
>JAYVFP010000283.1:0-8691 GCA_043773025.1 Archangium sp. | reverse complement strand
GTCGCGGGAGCGGATACGTCCGCAACAGCGCCGCGAAGCGGTTCCAGTTCAGTCGCGATCGCTGGCTCCTCCGGTTCAGCCATTTGTACCAAATGGCTTCGCAGGCCTTGGCGACGTGGCGCAGACTCTCCACGTTGCCGTTTGCGCCGAAGTAGTTGAAGTGGCCAGCGATACGTCGTGTGAGCGCGACGTGTTGCTCTTTGACCGGCTCGTGTCGATGGCCTCGACACCAGTCGGCGACGGTCATCAGAAACCGTCGGAGCCTCGTCGTTCGTGTTCGGACCTGCGGCATAAACGCACCGCTCCGAGTCCGGGCCCACAGATGCGTGAAGCCCAGGAAATCGAAGGTTCCGGGTCCTTTCGCTGTCGGGTCCCGCTTGTCAGGTCGCAGGAATTTCACGACCCGCGTCTTCTCGGGATGCAGCTTCAGTCCGTACCGTTCAAAGCGCTTTGCGATGACCCCCAGCACCCGTCGTGCATCGTCCTCGTGCTCGAAGGTGATGACTGCATCGTCCGCGTACCGAATCAAATGTGACTTGCCTCGGAGACGGGGAGTCACTTCGCGCTCAAACCAGACGTCCAGCACGTGGTGAAGGTAGATGTTGCCCAACATCGGCGACAACACCGAGCCCTGCGCGGTGCCCTCTTCCGGCTCGCTGTACTCCTCGCCGTCGAGGACACCCACATGCAAACACTTGCCGATGAGCCGCAGCAGGCTCCCATCGGTGACCCTTTCCCGGAGCGCCTCGTTCAGCATCTTGCGATTGATGCTGTCGAAGTACGACTGGACGTCCAGCTCCAGTATCCAACCTGCCTTTCCGTCGTTGAGCACCACGTTGAGGGCGCGCAGTGCGTCGCGTGCACCGCGCCCTTTCCGAAAGCCGTACGAGTTGTCGTGGAAGAGCGGCTCGTAGATTGCCTCGAGGGTTTCGCACAGGGCTCCCTGCACGACTTTGTCCTCGAGCGTCGAGATGCCGATGGGGCGGGTCTTCCCCTTCTCCTTCGGGATGTGCACCCGACGGATTGGTTGGTGTCTCCACTCCATCTTCCGCAGCCTCTGATGCAGGCCGCAAATGTTGCTCTCCAACTCCGTCTCGTACTGCTCCTTGGTGACTCCATCGACGCCCACCGCTGCATCCTTTCGAATGCGGCGGAAGGCTCTCGTCAACGCCTCCTCATTCAGCAGGTGCGCCAGCGAGGTAAAGACGAGCTGCGGGTCTTTCGCTCGCTCCATTACCTTGAGCAGTCCCGTTGAGATGTTCTCCGCACTCTGAGTCACGGTCATCGTTCCCTCCTCAAGTTCATTCCCGACACGGGCTGCCTTTGCTCCATCGGGTCCGGGTGCCTTCCGTTCCCCGACTTCATCGCTCCTATTCAGCCCTCCGACGTCTCGTCCCCTTCGGCCTCGGCTCTGGTTCCCCTCGCCTTCGGCCTACCTCTGCGCTGCGCTTTCATTCGGGCTTCTCTCGCCTCGCGTGCGCCTGCCCTTCGCGTGACGACCCGGGGGAATTGGTCACCGGCGCCCCCTTGCTCTGCCGGATTTCTTTTCAAGAGGAGAAACGAGACTCTCCCAGGTTCCTGGACCACCCTCTTTTGCGCGCCACGTCCACACACCACGCCGGATTGTTCTCCCTCGCTCCATCGCGGGAGAAGCATCGTCGCCTTCGGGAGAGTCGACTCCTTGGGCACCCGGCAACTCGAGATTTTCGGGGCTGGCTCAACGCGGCTCACAACTCGCGTGCCTACGCATCGGTGGTTCCGTCGCCGGACACTCACACCGCAAGGCTCGCTTCCGAGTGACCGAGCGCGGTCTTCTCGGGCGGGGTTCTCACCCGCTGGACGGCAAACTGAGTTTCAGAAAGCTATCGCATGGCTTCCCTCCATTCAGACCAGCCTTTCCTGGTCGCAACCGACTCCGCTCGGGATGAACGGATCCGTTCGCATCGAGAGGGTTGGCGGAAATAGGAATCGGGTTCCATCACCGGTCTCCCCGAGCCCAGTCGAGGGGGCACTTGCAGTGCGAAGCAGAGGCAATCCCTCGACTCCGCTCGGGATGAACGGATCCGTTCGCATCGAGCGCAGTCGAGATGCCACTGCTGCGCGATGAGAAGGTGCGCCTTCGTCAGCCGATTGACGGGGGAGTGAGCGACACTGCGGCCATGCCGAGCTTCCTCCGCGCGCTGATCACACCCGTTGCGCCGCCGTACGATGCGCTCGAATGGGAGCGCGCCCCTTTCCCCGAACGATGCAAGCAGGTGTGTCAGGCCTGGGCCGTTCAAGGGTACGGCTCGCCGCTGAGCGTGACGTTCGGGTACGCCCTCAAGGCGGCGCTCTTCATCGCGGCGTGGTGGGGATTCTGCTCGGTCTCCTTTCCTGCAAGTGAAGTGAGCCGTTGGTGGCTCGAGCCGCTCGCGTTTCAGAAGGCGATTCTCTGGAGCCTGTGTTTCGAGTCACTCGGCTTGGGCTGCGGGAGTGGCCCGCTCACCGGCCGCTACCTGCCACCCGTCGGCGGCTTTCTGTATTTCTTACGGCCGGGCACCACCAAGCGGCCGCTCTTCGCTGCGCTGGGTCACCGGCGCACGGTGCTCGATGTGCTGCTCTACGCCGCGTTGCAGGTGAGCCTCTTTCGCGCGCTGGTCGCTCCGGCCATCGACGCTGGGATGGTGTGGCCGGTGTTCGGGTTGTTGCTGAGCTTCGGCGTGCTGGACCGCACGATCTTCCTCGCAGCGCGCCCAGAGCACTACCTCACGACCATCGCGTGCTTTCTCTTCGCGGGAAATTGGATCGCCGGCGCCAAAGCCGTGCAGCTCGCGCTGTGGTTCTGGGCGGGCGTCTCGAAGCTGAACCACCACTTTCCTTCGGTGGTGGGCGTGATGGTGAGCAACAGCCCGGTGCTGCGCTTTCCGTTCATCCGCGAGCGCATGTACCGCGCGTACCCAGATGACCTGCGGCCCTCGAGGTTGGCAGTGCGCATGGCGCACATGGGCACGGCGCTCGAGCTGTCGGTGCCCGTGGTGCTCGGTCTGTCTTCAGGCGGAGTCGGCACGCTGGTGGGCATGGCCTTGATGCTCGGGCTGCACTCCTTCATCACCAGCTCGGTGCCGATGGGCGTGCCCATCGAGTGGAACGTGACGGTGGTGTACGGGGCCTTTTTCCTGTTCGTCGCGGGCGCAGACGTGAGTGCCTTCTCGGTGGGCACGCCGATGGTGGTGGTGCTCGCGGTGATGCTCATCGGGGTTCCGCTGCTGGGGAACTTCGTGCCGCGGTGGGTCTCGTTCTTGTTCTCGATGCGGTACTACGCGGGGAACTGGGCCAACAGCGTGTGGCTCTTTCGCGGTGACGCTCGCAAGAAGCTCTCGAAGCTCACCACCAGCGCGCCGTGGCCCATGGAGCAGCTGCTCAAGCTCTACGACAAGCCCATCGCGGTGGGGCTGCTCGGGAAGGTCATCGCGTTTCGGTTGATGCATCTGCACGGCCGCGCGCTGCAGTCGTTGCTGCCCAGGGCGGTCGACCGGGTGGAGGACTGCGAGTGGGCCGATGGGGAGATCGTCGCGGGCTACGCGCTCGGGTGGAATTTTGGTGAGGGGCATCTGCACGATGAGGGGTTGCTGAAGGCGGTGCAGGCGCAGTGCGGGTTCGAGGAGGGCGAGCTCAGGGTGATTTTCCTCGAGTCGCAGCCGCTGTTCGGTGATGCGCTGGCGTGGCGTATCGCGGATGCGAAGACGGGTGAACGCGACCGAGGATTGGTCAAGATTGCGCCGCTTCGTGAGCTGCAGCCATGGCCTCCTCGTTGATAGCTTCCACGGGGCATGGGCATCGAAGACGAAAAGACCCGACCCGCTACGCGCGCTGTCAAACGCAAGCCCGCGGTCGGTGTCGCTCACCTGACCACGCGAAAAGTCAAAGCGGTCAAGCGCAGGTCAGTCGACCCGCTCGAAGGTTTCCTCGAGCTCAGGCAAGCACTCGTGCTCAAGCGGGCCGGGCTGATCAACGGAAGCGGCGGGGAAGACAACGGCTGGCTGTTCCGTGAAACGAACGCGACCGAAGGCCTGGTCTCCGTCGTGATGCGCGACGAACCCTTGCTCGCCACGCTTTCCCGCTTCGTGGTCGAGCAGGGCTACGACCTCGACATCATGTGCGCCGGCAAGTGCGTCGCCATGCTGCGCGTGCAGCGCGTCATTTCCCGCACGCGCGCCAAAGCCCACGTCTTCGCGCTCAACGGAGCCCTGCTGGCCGGGCTCGACGTGCACACCCGTTCACCCCGCGTCGAGTGCATCGATGAAGACGGCCGCACGCTGCTGCGCATGGAGGAGGCCCACCCCACGCAGTACGACTTCATGGCCGGACGCCGCCTGGTCGGCTCGCTGCTGCGCATCACCCAGCCGGGAATCTTGCTCGACTCGTACGAGCTCGATCTCTCGTTCTTCGAAGGCGCGACGAGCCTCGAACGCCTCATCGCCACGGCCGCGGTGGTGACGGAGCAGGTCTGGAAACTCGCGATGCCCAGCGAGCGCCGCGCTCGAAACCGGGTCGATCTCGCCGACCTCTTCGACTGATCAGCCCCTGACAGCATCAGCGCATGCTTCATGCATTTGAAGCCGCTGATGAAACGAGGGCTCCCTGCGCTGGTTTTCCTGCTCGTCATTGCAGGTGCCCTGAGGGTGATGTGGCGCACGGACCGCCCTTTCCCTGAAGAACCGCGCGACGAAGTGCGTGCGGCGCGGCTGCAGTCTTCGGCGCGCGTCATCTTCATCACCCTCGATGGGCCCGTTCGTGACGACGTGCTCAGCGGTGCGCACATGCCGGGTCTTCAGGCCGCGGTGCGCAAAGAAGGCGTGGCGTTCGCCGCGAAGACCTCGACCGCGATGGCCATGAGTTTGCCCGGCTACCAGACGATGGCCGCCGGCACGCTCACCGGTTGCGCAGACAACGACTGCGTTCGCATTCAGGTCGAGACGATGGCGGAGACCCTCGCGCGCACGCTTCACCTCGCGCCTGAAGACGTGGCCATCTTCGCGTCGTGGTCGCGGCTCGCCCTCGCGGCGACGTCGCGAGATGCGGGCGTGTTCCTCGACCTGCCCGCCGACGGCCCCGCACACGAAGGGGGCCCGCGCTGGAAAAACGCCCGCTTCGATGACGCCACGTTCAGCGCCGCGCGCACGTACTGGCAAACCCAGCATCCCCGCTTCTTGCACCTCGCCTTCCTCGATACCGATGAGTGGGCGCACCTGGGCCTGCGAGCAGAATACCAGCAGGCACTGCGCGACACCGACGCGCGCATCATGGAACTGTTGCAGTGGGTGGCCGCGCTCCCGCCTGAAGAAGCGGCGCTCACCACCGTGCTGCTCGCGTCGGATCACGGCCGCAGCCGCGCCGACTGGACCCGCCACGGCCTGTTCTACCCCGGAAGTACAGAGATCTTCGTGGCGGCGATTGGCCCTCTGGTGAAACGCGGCACCTCAGCGCAAATCGATCAACGCGATCTCCGGCCGACCGTGCAGCGTTTGTTCGGGTTGTGCCCTGCACATGTCAATGAAGACGGGCGCGCAATCGAGGCCATCGTGGGCGGGTTACCCTGCGGTGACGCCGGTCAGGGGCTCGTGAAATCCGGTTCGAGGTGAACTACGTAGACCGGCACCTATGCCACTTTCCTATCGCGTTCTCCTGGCGCTCTCTGCTGCTTCGTTCACCTTCTTGGGTTGTGCTCCGGAGTGTGTGGACCTTGCCGACTGTGGTGGCATCGGCGCGGGCATGACGTGTCAGGCCGGCAAGTGTGTGGCTGGCTCTCCCTTCCCTGACGCAGGCACGAGCGGTGGTGGCGGCGGCGCGACCGGCGGCGGCGGTGGTGGTGGCAGCACCGGCGGCGGCGGTGGTGGTGCAGTCGACGCGGGCCAGGATGCCGGCATCGACGCGGGCACCGAAATGGACGCAGGCATGGACGCCGGTGTGGATGCGGGCGTCGACGCGGGCCTGAGCCCGGGCGACACCCTGGCGCTCACCTCCGCGGGCCGACTGATTACCTTCAACCTGGCCCAGGGCGCCGTGAGAACGGCCACCGCGGTCACCGGCCTGCAAGGTGGTGAGGTGTTGCTGGGCCTCGACGTGCGCCCCGGGGGAACGACTCCGAACCAGGCGATCGCGTTGGGCAGCAGCGGCCGTCTCTACGTCATCGATCCTTCGACGGCAGCGGCCACCGTGAAGGCCACGCTGATCGCTGACCCGAATGACGCCACGGCGGCGTTCACCGCGCTCACGGGCGCTCAGTTCGGCATCGACTTCAACCCGGCCGCCGACCGTCTTCGCGTGGTGAGCAACACCAGCCAGAACCTGCGCATCAACGCCGACACGGGCGCCACCATCACCGACGGCGACTTGAACGTGGCCGCGACGCCGCGCGCTGGCGTCACCGCGGTGGCCTACACGAACAGCTTCAGCACCACGTGCCGCACCGCCCTCTTCTATGTCGACACCACCACCGATGAGCTCTTCACCACCACCGCCCCCAACGGTGGCGCGCTGACACTCATCGGCGCGCTCGGCGTCAACGCGGATGCGGTCTCGGCTTTCGACATCGTCACTGCGAGCGCAGGCACCAACCGCGCGTTGGCCTCTCTCACGGTCGGCGGCACCAACAGCCTCTATGAAGTGAACCTCACCACGGGTGCTGCCACTTCGCTCGTCGCCTTCACCGGCCTGATGGCGAGCGAGACCGTGATGGGCCTTGCGCTGACCCCGCCTGCGACCGCGCCGGTTCAGGCGCCGGGCGAGCTCGTCGGCCTCACCATCGCCGGCAACCTCGTCACCTTCAACGCGGGTGCGCCGCAGCAACTGTGCACAGGCCCCACGCTGCTGACCGGTCTCAACATGGGCGACGCCGTGGTCGGCATCGACACGCGTCCCGCCACGGGCGAGCTCTTCGCACTGACGCGCGGCGCAGCGGGTGCCGGCCGCCTCTACACGGTGAACGTCGCGACGGCCGTGGCCACGCCGCAGTCGGCGCTCGCCGCTGATTCCGCCGACCTCACGGCGCCCTACACGCAGTTGGTGGGCGCCTCGTTCGGCGTCGACTTCAACCCCACGGTCGATCGCCTGCGCGTGGTGAGCGAGGCCGGCCAGAACCTGCGCATCAACCCGGCATCGGGCCTGGTCACCTCTGATCAAGATGTGAACCCCGCAAGCTCGCGCATCGCCGCCGCCGGCTACGTCGAGAACTTCGCCGGCGCTTCGGTCACCACGCTCTACGGCATCGACACGGGCACCGATGGGCTCGTCACCATCAACCCGCCCAACAACGGCACCGTCGTCGCCGTCGGCGCGCTGGGCACCGCGTTCACCGACAACGTCGCCTTCGACATCGCCACCACCGCCAACGTCGCGTACCTCGCAGGCGAAGTGAGCGGCACGTTGGGCGTCTCGTCGCTCTTCACGGTCAACCTCACCACCGGCCTCGCCACGCGCGTCAACACCATCAAGGGCGCAGAGGTCATCACCGCCCTTACGGCACGTGGTGCGCAGCGCGCTGTCGCGTTCGGCGTCACCACCGACAACCGGCTGATCAGCTTTGCCCCCAACGCACCGGCCACCCTGACGCTCGACGTGGCCATCACCGGCCTGATGGCCAGCGAGAACATCGTGGGCATCGACTTCCGCCCTGCGACGGGCGCGTTGATCGCGTTGACCAACCAGAACCGGCTCTACGTGCTCGACACCACCACGGGCGCTGCGATGTCGGGCCTGGTGATGTCCGGCGCGACGCTCGACGGCACCGCGTTCGGCATCGACTTCAACCCGACGGTCGATCGCCTGCGCATCGTCTCGACCATTCCGGCGGCGGGCGCGCAGTTGGTCAATGAAGGCCAGAACCTGCGGGTCAACGTGGTCACTGGCGGAGCGACGGTCGACGGCCGCATCTCGACCCTGGCGACGAACATCTCGCTCTTCGGCGCGGGCTACACGAACAACTTCGTGGGCGCGACGGCGACGACGCTCTATTACCTCGACTCCGGCAGCAACCGGCTGCTCACCAACGCGGCCCCGAACCTGGGCACCACCACCGACGTCGGCCCGCTTGGCGTCGACGTGACCGACGTGGGCGATCTCGACATCGCGGGCCTCAACAACAACCTGGTGCTGGCGGCGATGCAGGTGACGGCCGCAGCCGGCTCGACCCTGTACCGGATCGATCTGGCGACCGGCACCGCGACCCCGGTGGCTGCGATTGGTGCGACCACGCCGGTGATCGGCCTCGCGATCCGGTTCCAGTAGCCCGAAGGCAGTGCAGGCTCAAAGAGGCCATGGAAGAAGCACGGGGACGAAGGAAGCACCGTGGAAGAGGCGAAGACCCACGGAGGAAACCGGTCCTCCTCAGAGGGTTTGCGGAAATAGAAATGACTCCAATCACCGGTCTCCCCGAGCCTGAGTCGAGGGGGCACTTGAAGTGCGAAGGCGAGGTAATCCCTCGATTGCTCTCGATGCGAACGGGGGTGGGCCGTTCCTTCCTGCCGTGGCGAACGCAGGGCTTCGGAATCTCCATCGGGGGTCGCATCGGACAGGCCTCTGTGCCTCGAGCGAAGATCCTCACTTGTTACGGAACTAACCAATAGGCGTTTGCGCGGCGACACGACGTGACGAAGGCGGTGCTTCGGCTGGAGATCGCCGCGTCAAACGTCGAGTTGAACGAAGCGCGGCACG
>JAYVFP010000282.1:0-28489 GCA_043773025.1 Archangium sp. | reverse complement strand
CCGTCACTCACTTCCCCTTTTCGGCCAACTGCTTCTTCTCGCGATCAGTCGCCACCCGAATGCCCAGCAGGTCGGCGCGCACCATGCGGCCTGCGCCCCAGTCTTCGTTGCCTCCGCCGAAGGCGAGCGTCTCACCAGCCGCCTTCTCGGAGACCTTGGCGATCTTCTTGATCTTCTTGTCGACCTCCACCTTGCCCAGGCCAAAGGCCACGCGGGCAGACAGACCGAAGCGGTTCTTGTCGTTGAACTCCTTGGCTTCGGTGAGCGACTTGATGAACAGCTCGAAGTGAACGGGGCTCGCGGCCCAGACGTTCTGGGAGAAGTCGGCGTCGGCCTTCGCGGCCGAGTTGCCGGGATCGCCCGCCTTCGCCTCTGACCAGGTGAGCGCGATGCGCCCCTGTAAATCGGTGCAGTCGATGGTGCCGTTGACGTCGATGTTGAACTTGCCGTTGGGCGCGTCGTACGGCGAGAGCACCACCTGCGCGGGCGCACGCAGCTTGACGATGTACTTCTTGCCGCGGGCCGCTTCGGCGAGGTCCTTGCGCTTGGCCGCGTTGGCCTTCTTCTCTTCGGGCGAACCACCGGGCGCCTCGCCGGGGAAGAGCGCCCAGAAGCCTTCAGGGCAGGGGCCATCGGGGAGGATGACGGTGGTCTGACTGTCGTCGTAGGGCGGGTCGAGCTTGACGACCTCGGTGGGCAGGGCCTCGAGCTTGTCGCCCTTTTCCTTCTTCGCCTTCGCGTCGGCATCCTGCTTCTTCTTGAGCGCTGCGAGCTGATCCGAAGCGCGCGAGCCGCCGCCACTCGAGCACGCGAAGAGGGTCACCAGCAGGGAGGAAAGGAGGAGGACACGCATGGGGGCAGACTGTGCCGCACCTTGCGGCACACCTCCACCCTGGGTTGCGACCTCGCTGAAAGACTGTGCCCTCTGCGGATCAAAGTGACGCGGGGGCAGGCTCTGGTGTTTGCTCTCGCCGCTCATGGGCCGGTTCTCGTTGGTGTGGTTGTTCTTGTCCTGCGCCACCACGGGCTTGTCCAACTCGAAGGACGCTCCGGCGGGTGAGGCGACGCAGGCGCCCGCGGCCGGCGGGGATGATCTCGCCAGGGCCTTCGACCCCGAAGTGGAGAAGGTCAAACCCGCGAAGGTCAGGCCCGTCATCGCCGCGCCCGTCGACCTCGCGCTGGGCTTCAAGGCGGCGCTCTCGGAAGGTCAGGCTGCGCTCAAGTCGAAGCAGCTCGAGGCGGCCAGAGAAGCGGCTGCGCGTGCGGTGAAAGAAGCCGAGTCACTCGACGGTGAAGCGCGGCACCAGGCAGGGCAGCTGGCGTTCAAGGTCGAGCTCGCGGGCGGTGATGCGGCTGCGGCCCATGACGCGGCGACGGCGTGGCGGCTCGGGTGCGGGCCGGAAAAAGCAGACTCGTGCCGAGGCGCCGCGCTGACGGGGTTGATGACGGTCAGCAAGCTGAAGGGCGCCGACAAGAAGTGGGGCAAGCACGCGCGTGAGCTTCAGGACGCCGAGGTGTGTGCGGCGAAGACCGAGCGGGCGCCGAACCCCAATCCATGTGAGCCGACCGCGATCCGTCTGGGTTTGCGCGAGAAGGATCTCTATCTGGTGCAGCGCGTGCAGTTGGGGCAGGCGCTGCGGGAAGACTCCGAGGGGCGGCAGGCGGCGCTGTTGGAAAAGGCAGAGGGACAGTGTGAGCTGGTGCAGTGCGCGGCGCAGCGTCGCAAGGCGTTGGGCAAGCTCATCGCGCAGGCCCGGGCGAAGAATGACGTCGACGGCGCGGTGAAGCTGTCGATGCGCGAGGTGGCGGTGATTTCGGAGGGGCTCCCCCCCGAGGCCCGCACGTGGACGCGCACGGCGATGCTCGATCAGACCTGCGTCTCTTACGACACCGCGCACGGCGCAGGCAGTTGCCGCGCTCTCGAGCGCAAGGTGCTCGGACGGTGGACCTTTCATGACTACAGCCGCGACCCGGCAGGCCAGGGCCTCTCGGCGGATCAGGTGCGCATGGTGAACGAACACTTCGCGCCGCTGCTGCAGGAGTGCCTGACGGATCAAGCCAAACGCATGACGCCGCCCGATGCGCAGCGCTTCGAGGTGCGCTGGGTGGTGTTCAACGACGGGCGCGTGGGTGAGGCGCACCTGCGCAGGGATTACGACGAGACGCAGCTGGCGAAGTGCCTGCGCGCGCAGTTCAACGGCTGGCGGTATCCCCGGTACGAGGGCGAGTATCAGAACGTCGAGCAGAGCTTCACCGTGACCGCGGTCGAGCGCCGACGCTGAAACGCAGTTCACGAAGTATAGAAACCCATCGAAAACCGCGAAGTCATCCAAACGAGCATGACGCCGCTCAAGCCGAGCCAGATCATCCTGGCCCGAGGCCGGTTCTCCAACACCAGCGCCGCCTGAAGAAAGAATGGAAACACGGCGATGACGTACCGGCCCAGCCCGATGAAATCGCGGCTGCTGATCAACGGCAGACCCACCGCCACCGCCGTGTAGACCGCATAGCCCCAGCCCAGACTCTTCCGCATGGGCCACGCCGACGCGAGCGCCGCGAACGCGAGCACCGCGTGGAACAGGGGGAACAACAGATCGATCCGCTTCATCTTCTCGAGCGCGCCGTACTTGAAGACCGCCGCGGGCCCCGACAGTTGCTGCCATCCCGCCTGCGTGGTGACGAAGCCGATGGGGTCGCCAAATCGCCACCAGAGAAACGCCATGAACGCGAGCAACCCGGCCGCTGAAGCCGCGGGGAGCAAATCCTTCACGCGCAACGGTTGCCCCGCCGCACGCCGCAGCTCGAGGTGGCGCACGAGCAACCCCAACACCACCGCCGGAGCGATCGGCCGCGTCGCCGTCGCGAGGGCACCGAAGAACGTCGCCCACCCCACCTTGCCTCGCTCGAGTTGAAGGAACGCCATCGTCACGCAGAGCAGAAACAGCGCATCCGAATACACTGCGCCGACGATGTAGAAAGCGAAGGGCCAGAGCACGAGCAGCCAGGTGGCGAGGCTGGCGGACTCCGGCTCGAGCTGTTTGGCCCACTGCGAGAACACCATCACCGCGGCCGCACCAAAGAGGAACGTGAGCAGAATGCCGGCGAGGAACACGTTCATGCCGGTGAGCATCACCACGCGCATGGCCAGCGGGTAGAGCGGGAAGTAGGCCGCAGCGCTCTGCTCGGTCGCGGAGTAGTTGTACTCGCGCAGGGCGATCTGCTCGTACCAGCCGGCGTCCCAGCGAACCCACATGTCGAGGAAGGGCCAGGTGAAGTGCTCAATCTGGCGGCCCGAGCCGGGCACTCCGAGCAGGGTGATGCTCACGCTGCCGACGACCGCACACGCAGCGGCGACGGCCAGAAAGCGCCACAGCGCCTGCGAGGGACGGATGGTCACCGCGCCCGTATACCGCTCAAGTGTCGAAAGCGGCCTTGAAGAAGGTGGGGCTGGCGATCTTCGCGTTGCTCGTTGCGCGCGGGCCTCTCAGCCATGGGCGAGGATCTTCATGTGACGGGGACAACCCTCGTCGCGCGGGGAGCAACGCACTTGTCAGACTTTGGAACTGGATTTGGGTCGAACTCCGGAAAGCAGCTTTCCGCACAGGTGAGCACCAACCACCATCGCCCCATGGTCCGAAACCTCACCGATGCCGGCACTCAACTCAACCCCTGGCCCGCTAGACTTGGCCGTCCATGACGCTCGAGCTCCTCACGCATCTCGACTTGTCCGCGGCCAGCGGGCTCGTTCACCGCGACGGGTTCCTCTACTCAGTCGCTGACGACGGGCTCGAGCTGCTGCGCACGGATCTGAGCGGCGACAACGCGGTGCGACTGCCCTTGAGTGATGCGCCTTCGCGCACGCACATCGCGAAGAGCAAGAAGCCCGACTTCGAAGCGTTGATCGGTGCGGGTCGTGAGCTGCTCGCGATTGGTTCTGGTTCGACCGCAGCACGTTGCGTCGCGATCTCACTCAATCCAGAGACACTCGCTCGACGGACCATCGATCTTCGCCCGCTCTACACCGCGCTCAGCGGTCGCATTCATGAGCTGAACATCGAAGGCGCGGTGATCACCGAGACGGCGGTGTTCCTCGCGCAACGCGGCAACGGCGCTCAGAAAGAGAACGCGCTCGTGCGGTTGGATCGCGGTGTCTTCGAGCGAGAGTTGGCTGGTGGCGTGCTCAGTGCGGCTTGTCTTCTCGACGTGATCCCCGTGTCGCTCGAAACGTTCGAAGGCGTGTCGCTGTCGCTCACCGATCTCTGCAGCGGGCCTCGCGAGCAGATCATCTTCACCGCGGCCGCTGAGGCGACTGAGAACCCGTATGACGACGGCGTGGTCGCGGGATCGATCGTCGGCGTGATTGATGAGCGCGGCCTTGCGACTCGGCGAGTGGTGGCACCGAGAGTGAAGCTCGAGGGGGTTTGCTGGGTGAACGGGGAGTTGCGGCTCGTCGCGGATCCAGATGACCCGAGCGCGCGGGCTCCGTTGTTTCGCGTTGCCTGGGTCTAAATGGTACGAGGTTCAGTGATGCGGTTGTTCCTGTTCAGCGTGGTGTTGTTCCTCGGGTGCGGCCGGGTGTGCTCGCGCTCCGAGACCCTCGACGGCCTCGACGGCGGCGCCTCGGCCTGCGTGCAGAACACCGACTGCCCGCGCCCTTCCAGCGTGCTGGTCTGCGGGATGGATGAGGATCGACTGCGCGACTGCATCGCGTGCATCGACAACCGTTGCGTACGCTACCGCCCCGAGGCGTGCCCGTGAAATGGGTCACTTCGCCTCGGCCAGCCGTCCGCTTCGCTCTTATCTGTCTCGCGCTCAGTGCGTGCCGCAAGGACGACGCGACCACGCATCTCGAGCGCGCCCGCACCGCCCAGTTCGAACAAAAGCCCGACGTCGCCCTCGCCCAATACAAGCTGGCACTCGACCTGCTCGAGCGTGACAGCTCGCCCCAGAGCAATCTCTACCGGGCCCGCGCGCTGAGGGGCGCCGCCGATCTCTACGCCTTCCAGCTCAACGATCCCCGCCGCGCGATCGAGGTGTACCGCGAGCTGATCACCGTCTGCCCAGAAGCACCAGAGACGCTCGAAGGCCGGCTCCACCTGGCGGGTCTGCTCTGGCATCAGTTTCGCGATCTCCGGGGCGCGATCGCCGAATACACCTCTGCGCTCGCCCGCAATCCCCCGCAGTCAGCCGAGCTCTCCTTCACCGTGGCCAAGCTCTACTTCGAGCTGCAGGACTACGAACAGTGCGAGCTCGAGGCCGGCAAGGTCTCGCAGAAGTTCGAGACGAGCGTCTTCGTAGATGACGCGCTGTACCTGCGCGGGCAGGCGCTGGCGATGATGGAGGGCCGCAAGCTCGAAGCCGCGCGCGTCTTCCTCGACCTGATGGATCGTTTCCCCGACTCGGAGCTGCGCGCCCACGCGCTGGTCGAGCTGGGCCGGCTCAAGGCCGACGCCGGTGAGCCGGAAGTGGCCATAGAACTGTGGGTCGATGCGCTCAAGACACACCCCACCCCGCAGGCCGTGCAGGCGCAGATCGCCCTCGTGCGGGGCCGGTTGCGCGCCACCACGCCGCGCACGGTCGGTGATGCGACCGCCGCGTTCGATTGGGACAAGTTCCCGGTCTACGAGCGGCAGGAAGAAGCGGCGCCGGTCAGAGGTCCGCTGCCAAAGACCTCTGCCGAAGCCGTGGGCGGCACCGCCGAAGAGGCCGAACGCGAGCTCAAGATGCCCGCGGAGAACGCCGCACCCGGCAAGACCCCCTGATGTCGCCAGCGCGAAGCCGGTAGGATGTCGGGCCATGCGATGGGTCCTGCTGGCAGTGACGATGCTGGGTTGCTTCAGCTGTGCGGGTTTCAAGTCGGTCGAGCGCGGTGACTGGCGCCTCGTCTACGTCGACACCGCCAAACGTGACGCCGAAGCGGCGCGCGAAGTGGTGACCCGCGACGCGTACGAAACCGAGGTCACCGAAGGCACACGCCGCGGGTGGGAGCCGGGCCCCGGCTACGTCTTCCCGCTGCTCCACGAGGTCGAGAAGATCGGCCTGCGCGTGGGAGAGATCGTAGGCTTTCGCGTCGACGAAAACAGAGAGGCCGAGCTGCTGGTCGATGGCTCGGGCGTGGAGCTCTACTGGGGCCCGCTGGAGAAGAAAGACGGCTGGAAGGGCGACAGCGACGTGACCGTGCGCGAGTCGACTTTGTTCGTGAAGGGCACCCGAGCAGGCGCCGGCGTGTTGCGGTTGATTCGCGGCTCCGCGACGAAGGATGTTCCCGTGGCCGTGAAGTGAATTGGGCGGCGTCTCTTTTCCTCGCGTTGTGCGCGTGCGGCAAGGACCGCCCTGAGCCGCGCGCCGAAGGTGAGCTTAGGTGAGCGCAAGCGCCACCATGCTGGGGCCAAACTGTGTACGACCAGCAAACTGTCGTACGAGATCGCGCGTGCGCACAGGAATCCTCACCATGTTGCTGCTCTGCTCGACGGCTGCGGCCGCCCAGCAGGATCCCGACCCGTGGTTCGCGCCCGACAAAGCGCTGCACTTCTCGTTCAGCGCGGGCATCGCGGGCCTCGGCTACGGAGGCACCGCCCTCTTCACCGAAGATCGCAACCTGCGACTCGCAGTCGGTGCAGCGCTCGCGTTGACCGCGGGCGTGGCGAAAGAGCTGCTCGACCTCGCCGGACTGGGCCAGCCGTCGTGGAAGGACCTCGCCTGGGACGTGGCCGGCACCGCCATGGGACTGCTCGTCTCATGGCTGCTCGATCATTTCGTCTTCACGCCCCTTGCGCATCACGAGCCTGCGTTCCATCGTCCGTGACCTCGGGTTCACGGGCGTGGGAGAGCGAACATGCGGCGATGGGTTGGAGTGGTGGCAGTTGCGCTGGTGGTAGGACTCGGGCTGCTCTGGTTCTTCTGGCCGTCAGAGCTCGCCGCACCTGAAACGCTGACGGAACGCGCGACCTCACCCAATGAAGGTGCGCTCCCGGAGTCGATCAAGCCTTCTTCCTGGAATTCGCCCATTGAGCAGCGCGGCGCGCGGTCGCTCAGCGGCGTGGTGCTGCGAGACGGGCAGCCGGTCGGCGGCGCAGTGGTCACCGCGGTCGCGGCTCACGGCGACGACGTGCTCTCCGACCTGCCTTGCAAGTGCGACAACCACTGCGGTCAGATGTTGCTCGCGTGTGGTTGCGCGGAGGCTTCTGGTCAACTTGTCGAGCTCGTCGCGTTGCGCACGGGTGAGAGTGCGCCCCTCGCACGCGCCGTGACCAACGCCGATGGCGTCTTCACCCTCACCGGCCTCGAAGACACCACGCTGACCCTCTTCGCTGACGCGCCCGGGGGTGTGGCCTGGTTGGGCAACGTGGCCTCCGACGCGAAAGACACGAAGCTCACCCTCACCGCGGGCCGGGTGATTCAGGGCAAGGTGCTCACCACCGACGAGAAGCCGGCGAAGGGCGCCATCGTGACCGCCATCTTCGCGGCCCACAGCCGCTTCTTCGACGCCGTCGCTGACGACAAGGGTGAGTTCCGCCTGGGCCCGCTCCCGCTCGGTGAATACGCCGTGGTGGCGATGCAGGGTGGGCTGCTGCCGGATCACACCCAGGTCGATGATGACGAGACCGAGCCGGTGACGCTGGTGCTGAGTGTGCCGCGCGCTCTCTTGGGAATCGTGCTCTCCGGTGGCGCTCCTGTCTCGGCTGCGACCGTAAAGCTCGAGGGCATGCACCGCAAACGCACGGTCACCACCGATACGAAGGGTGAGTTCCACCTCGAGCGGCTGCGGCCCGGCGAGTTCTGGTGCCGAAATATTCGATTCGCGCCACCGCGCTCGATGGTGGGGCGCTGCGCCAACACGACGTGAAACAGAGCTCGGTCGACGGAGGGTTCGCGCTCGAGGTCTGGCCCGGTGGCTACAGCCTTCGTGTCGAATCGCCGCCGTTCGCGCCCGGAAAGCTCGAAGCCGTGGCGCCCTCCGGAGGCCTCGTCATCGTGGTGACCCTCGGCGGAAAAATCAGCGGCGTGGTGTTCGATGATGAGGGGCGGCCGGCTGCGGGCGCACGCATCGAAGCAGAGCTCGACTCGGTCGGTGAGGAGGCCCCGGAAGCCAGCTCGCGCTCCAGAACCGACCCCAACGGACGGTTCGAGCTCACAGGTCTGGAGCCCGGCCTTTGGTCGGTCGAGGCGGTGATGTTCGATGAGTACATGCCCGTGTGGCAGGCGCACGCCAAGGTCACCCTCGCCCAGGCAGGCAGCGCAGAGGTCGTCTTGCGGCCGACACCCGGCGTTCCGTTCGCGGGCGTCGTGGTCTCGGCAGAGGGTGAACCCATCGAAGGCGTCAAGGTGATGGGCTGGCAGCAGCCGCTCGACGGCGGGTATGAACCCGGCGGCATGGCGAGCGCGGTCACGGATGCAGAGGGCCGCTTTCGCATGCGCTCCCTGCAGGCCGGCCGCGTTCAGCTCAGCGCCACGCACCCGACCCGTCTCCTCCAGGGTCAGCTGAAGGCTTCGGCCCCCGATGAGAACGTGGTGCTCAAGTTGAGTGCCGGAACCACCATCTCCGGTCGGCTGGTGAACACCGACGGGAAGCCGATCACCACGTTCGAGCTCCTCCACAAGCCGGTCGATGCGCCCGATGGAAAGTTCACCGTGCCCCTCGACACCCGCGTCACGACCCTGGCCTTCGACGCGCCTGGCTACGCGCAGCTGATGCGGCAGGTGAAGCTCAACACCGGAGACAACGCGCTGGGTGAGGTGGTGATGCAGCGCGGCCGCGCGGTGAGCGGCGTGGTGCGCGATGCACGAACCAAGACGCCCATCGCAGGCGCGCTGGTCGACGTGGGTGTCGAGCCCGCAGAGCAGTTCTTTCTGGCGGAGAAGAACGGCGCTGTGAAGGCCGATGGCCAGGGCCGCTACGTGCTGCCCGCGGTCGATTCGTCGTCGGGGTACATCTTCGTCACAGCGCCCCGCTACGTCTCGGGCTCACAGCCGCTGGTGGGGAACACGTCAGACTTCGAGCTTCGCCCGGCGAGCGTGCTCACCGTGAAGGTGATCGACGCCGCGAACGCGCCCCTGCAGCGCGCGTACGTGATGGCCCGGAACAGCCGAGCCGTGCCGCTGCGGCCTACGGGTGTCACCGGCACCTACGAATCAAGAGACCTGGCGCCCGGCGTGTGGACCGTGACGGCCCAGACGAGCGCCGCGCAGACCTTCCGCTCCGTGCAGGTCACGCTGGGCGATACGCCGACCGAGCTGGTGATGCGCGAGGCGACCGATGGCGTCACGGTCGAGGTGAAGCTGGGAGAGGCGTCCGATGGCATGGTGCTGGTGCCCGGCACCCTTCAATCGACGTCCGGCCTGAAGAAGGTGATGAACGGAGAAACGCTCCGCATGGACAATGGCGTCGCCCGCCATGTGCTGCCGGGCCCCTGGACCGTGGTGCTCTTCCGCAGCGGGGCGGCGCTGGAGGCCGCCGTGCAGCCGATCGAAGTGAAAGCGAGCGGCAACCCGGTGTGGACCCTCTCGCCGCAGTGGCAGCCACTCGATCCGGCTGACCTGCGGCCCTGAGTTCCGTCGCGACTTCTCGAACACGAAACGCAGCGGCGAAGGCCAGCACTGATCTCGAGGTTCGCCCCGCTATGAGCAGCAAGCGGGCCGTCGAGAGCAGCGAGCCACGGCGGGGTGCTGCGAGGGGCGGTCCTTCAGCTTGACGAAGCCGCTCACTTAAAACAGCGGGTCAGCGGCGACTGGGGCAGCGCGCGCGCTTCTCGAACGAGGTGACGCGCAGCTGCTCGAGCTGGGCCCGAGCCGCTGACTTGATGAACGGATGCGCGCCGACAGGGACGCGGGCCGTTGGAATGACTTCAGCGCCTGAACCGAACGCGCCCCTCTCGTCAGGCGCCACGAGTCCACCGGGTCTCTCGCTAACCGTCATTTTGTCATCAAAATCCCTGAGGTCGCGCCCCCCCCGAGGGGATCGCCGGCTCATGGATTTTGATGACAAAATGCGAGTTATCTCGCGGCCTGCGCAGAAACTCACTTGCTCAAGGCCTGATTCAACGCGTGTACGCGGGCCCCCTCGCCAGGAGGCCAGTTCATTTTCGCACCGGGCGCTGAGCGACCAGACCAGCCGCCTTCCCCAGCGCAGGCCTGTCCCACGAGGACCCATCAGCTCGCCGCGCGCTGAACGTTCCGCATGTCCTGGGAGTCGACCCCGTGCGGGCGAGGGCCGAAATGGAAGAGGGTCTGCTGGACCCGCTTCCCCGGGACGTGACCGTGTCTCAGTGGAGGGGGCTCAAAGCCATGATGCACCTCGCGAAACTGAGCGGAGGCTGGGCCGTGACATCACCCTTCGTTGTTCCGCTGCCGAATGTGCCGATTCCCCGAGCACAGCACGGTGAAGCTGACGGCGGACGCCGGTCCGTGACATTTCCTGCGTTCGGCCCAATTCATCGAGAATTTTCTCGTTGATTGGTCGAGCAGGCGCGCTTCTCGACACGAGAGCACCCGCCGCCTTCCTCAGAGCCTGACGAGGTGGCCAGCGTGAGCTCCGAGAACTCCTGAATGCAGTCGACGGTCTTGCGCGTGGTGAGCGTCTTGGCGTCGAAGGCAGCCCGCACCTTGGTGAGGACGAGCATCAGCGCGATCAACATTGAGGCCATGACTAGCGCCGCCCCCGCAGGAAGAAGGTGCGCATGGGGCCCTTGCCCTTCACTTCCACCACGCCGCGCTCCTCGAGCACGAAGGCGTCTTTCAACCGCGCGTGCGATTCTTCACTGACCTGAATGGCGCCGGGCTCACCGTGCGATTCCATGCGCGCGGCCACGTTCACCGCGTCGCCCCACAGGTCGTAGACGAACTTCGAGAGCCCCAGCACGCCGGCCACCACCGGCCCCGAGTTGATCCCGATGCGCACCTGGTACGGCCCACGCGTCTTCGAGATCTCGCGCACGGCCTCGAGCATGCCCAGCGCCATGCCTGCCACCGCTTCGGCGTGATCGCCGCGGGGCGTGGGCACGCCGCCGACCACCATGTACGCGTCGCCGATCGTTTTTATCTTCTCGAGGCCGAACTCGAGCGTGAGGCGATCGAACGCGGTGAACACGTCGTTGAGCAGACCCACCACCTCGACCGGCGGCGTCTTCGAAGAGAGCTTGGTGAAGCCCACGATGTCGGCGAAGAGAATGGTGCCTTCTTCGAACCGCTCGGCGATGACGCCGGGGTTGTCGCGGAGCCGCGCCACGATCGCCCGCGGCAACATGTTCAGGAGCAGCGCATCGCTGCGTTCCATTTCCAGCCGCAGCGCCGACTCGACGCGCCGCCGCTCAGAGACATCGCGCACCACCACCACTGCCTCGTCGGCGCCCGAACGCGAAGCGCGCGCTTCGTAGTGCGAGGCCTTGCCGGAGAGGGTGAGCTCGTACTCGAAAGACTGCGTCAGGCCGCTGCTGACCGCCTGGCGGATCGCCTCGAGATACGCAGCCGCGATGGTCGACGGGAGCAGCGCTTCGACCTTGCGCCCCACCCGCTCCGAGGGGCTGGCCACGGTGGGCATGCCGCGCGCCTCCATGACGTCGCGGTAGGTGCCATCGACCGCCACGCGCACCACGAGATCAGGCGTGGCCTCGAGCAACGCGCGCAACCGGGTGGAGTCAGCCTCGAGCGCAGCGACTTTGGCGGTGAGAAGCTCGAACTCTGAGGCCATGTTCGACAGCATCGGGACCCGTGCCCGCCTCTGCAAGTGCTCAGATCTACGAGCTGGGCAGGGTAACTGGTGAGGGCCGGGCCCTTTACCGGGGAGGTCGGCTGGGGCAGAAGGCCGCTCGATGCTCCGCTACGCAGCCGATTGGCGAACGATTTTCTTTCTGTGCCTCTTCGCGACCTTGTCCACCGTGGGTTGGCTGCTCGACCCTTCGGGGCCCCTGCTGGTGCTCTGGGTGGTAGTCACCGCCATCAGCTCGTGGATCTGCGCGGTCGCCGCCCACAACACGGTGCACTGCCCCGTCTTCAAGCAGCGCTGGGCCAACCGCATCTTCCAGGTCTGGGTGAGCCTCTCGTACGGGTTCCCCATCAGCGAGTACGTGCCGGGCCACAACCTCTCGCACCACAAGTTCACGCAGGAGCGCGAAGACGTCATGCGCACCAGCAAGGTGAACTTCCGCTGGAACCTGCTCAACTTTCTTCTCTTCTTCTTCGCGGTCGGCCCAGGCGTCACGGCGGGCAACTTTCGCTACCAGAAGATGATGAAGGAGCGCCTGCCGCAGTGGAACCGGCAGTTGCTCATCGAGATGACGATGGTGTGGGGCATGAAGGGCGGGCTGCTGCTGATCGATTGGAAGAAGGCGATCCTCTTCGTGATCATTCCGCACCTGTTCGCGGTGTGGGGCATCACCACGGTGAACTTCCTGCAGCACGATGGGTGCGACGCGGAGCACAAGGTGAACCATTCCCGCAACTTCATGGGCAAGGTCTTCAACTGGTTCGCCCTGAACAACGGCTTCCACGGGATTCACCACGAGACGCCCGGCCTGCACTGGAGCCTGACGCCCGCCGCGCACGCCGAGCGCTATCACGCGACCGTTCACCCCGAGCTCGAGCAGCCTTCGCTTGCGGGTTACATGTTCAAGGCGTTCATCTACCCGGGTAAACGCGTGACGTTCGACGGCAAGCCGGTGGTGATCGAAGGTGAAGGCCCCGACCACGACTGGGTGGGCGCCAGCCGAGAGACTGCCGCCAGCGAGCTGGGCGCCGTCGGCAGCGGAAGCTGAAAAGCCCCTCTCCCTCTCTGAGGAGGGGACGCAAGCTCAGCGGTAGTCGACCTGGTACTCCGCCATGGGGAACAGCGTGTTCTTGCCGGTCACCACCTCGCGGGTGAGTCCCGACAGCCCCGGCACCTTCTTGAACAACGGGCGCAGGCCAGAGGCCTCGATGGTCTTGCTCAGCAGGGTGACGGCGAGCTCAGGCGACTCTTCGTCTTCGGAGTCACGGTTGAGCAGCTCCTCGAGGAAGCTCTTCTTGCGGTCGAACAGCTTCAAGGCGACCGTCTCGCCCGCGGGGATGCTGGCCTTCTCGCGCGCGAGCTTGATGGCCGCGGGGAAACCGCCGAGCTCATCGATGAGCCCGTTCTCTTTCGCTTCGCTGCCCAGCCACGTGCGGCCCTGGGCGAGCTCCTGCATCTTGTCCTTGCCCATCTTGCGGCCGTCTGCGGCGAGCGAGACGAAGCGGTTGTACGAGGCGAAGAGATCGGTGTCCCACTGCTTGGCTTCGGCGTCGCTGAACTTGCGCGCGGCGATCAACATGTCGGCGTGTTCACCCACCTTGAAGGTCTCGTTGTTGAGGCCGAGCTTCTCGTAGAGGCCGCCCAGGTTGGGCACCACCGTGTAGATGCCGATGGAGCCCGTGGAGGTCGTCGGCTGCGCCACGATGGCCGTCGCGTCCATCGAGACCCAGTAGCCACCGGAAGCCGCCACGTCGCTCATGGAGACGATGACCGGCTTCTTCGCCCGCGCCAGCGCGACTTCACGCCGCACGTAGTCACAGCCCAGGCCTGCACCACCGGGTGAGTCGACGCGCAGGATGATCGCCTTGACCTCGTCATCGGCGGCGGCCTTCCGCAGCGCTCTGATGAGGGGCTCGCTGCCCTGGTTCGAGTCGCCCCCGAACGGGTCGTCGCTGCCCTTGCCCGAGACGATGAGGCCGACCGAGTAGACGAGCGCGATGATGTGTTTGCCTTCTTCGAGGCCGGCTTCGCTGGGCTCGATGTGGCGGTAGCGAGCGGCGGAGACGTACGGAATCTTCGTCTTGCCGTCGATGCCGAGCTTGGTGCGGATCAACGCCTCGACCTCGTCCTGGTAACCGAGCTGATCGATGAGCTTCTGCTCGAAGGCCCAGTCTGACTTGGTGTGACCTTCTTCGATGAGCGCCTTGACCTTCTCGGGCTCGAGCTTGCGGTACCGCGCGACCGCCTCGACGAGGTGGTTGTAGGTGGCGTCCATGTTGAAGCGGATCATCTCTTTGACCGGTTCGGTGAACGCCTTCGAGCCGGTCTGCTCACCCGAGACCGACTTGTACTTTCCGTAGCGGAAGTACTGCACCTCGACGCCGAGCTTCTCGAGCAGGCCGGGGTAGTGGCTGATGTCGCTGGCGAGGCCGTTGAACTCGAACCACGAGTCTTGGGGCATCACGATGGTGTCGGCAGCGATGGCCAGGGCGTACTCGCGTTCGGAGAGCGCCTCGCTGAAGACGATGACGAACTTGCCGCTCTTCTTGAACTCGACGACCGCGTCGCGCAGCTCTTCGATCTTCGCCCAGCCGGTGCCTTCCATCGTGCCCATCTCGAGCAGCACGCCCTTGATGCGCTTGTCGGCGGCGGCCTTCTCAAGGTTGAAGACGTGCTGGCGAACGGTGACGGGCGCGCCTCCGAAGATTTCGTCGAGGCCGCTGGAGCGAACGTATTCCGGCGTGCCGCCGAACAGCTTCATGCGGAGCACCGACGCGTCTTCGACCGAACCGCCGCCGTTGTTGTCACCACCGCTGAGCGCGGCGAGCACCACGATGCCCGCAAAGCCGAGCGCCAGGAAACCGAAGCAGCCGAGCGCGAGAATGAGCCCTGCACCCATGCCGCCCCTTTTCACCGGCGGCGGCGCAGGCGGGATGTACGGGGTCTGCGGCGGCGGTTGCGGTGCGTTCAAATCCATCATGGGCGGGTACGCGTAACTGGGAGGGCACTCCCCCGCAAGAACTCCCTCTCCCCGAGGGGGAGAGGGTCGGGGAGAGGGCTAACCGTTTTCCAGCTCACTCACCCGAGCGCCCTTCAACTCGAGCGGACCTCTACGGGCACGAAACCGACGTCGAGCCGTCTTCGCCGAAGTCGAGGAACCAGCCGTCGTCCAGCCAGGAAACGTTCATCGCCTTTCCCGGGTCGGGCGCCTGCCGAACCGCTTCGCTGATGGGACACTTGATGCGAGGCAGTGGCTTCTCCTTGCAGCTGCGGAAACTCTCGGCGGTGTACGAGTCGATCTTCTTCGCGGTGATGATCACGTAGTGAAGGCAGGGGATGTCTTGATCCTCTTCACGCAGCCGGGGATCGACGATGCTCTTTGCAGGCGAGCGGAAGTAGTAGTCGGCGTGGAATTCGCGGCTGAGCGTGAGGTCGACGAGCTCGCCGGTGAAGAGGCCGCTGACGTTGAAGTTGGTGAGCACCGCGTCGGGCATGTTCGCGCGGGCGAGTGTTTCAGCGCGGGTGATGTAGGCGATCGCATCGAAAGCGCGTGCGTCGAAGTCGACAGGCAGGCTCTTTCGATCAGTACCCGTCTCGATCATCGTGACCCCGCTCACCCCGAGAGCAGTCGAGGGGTCACTCTTCTTCGGCCGAGGACCGTTCGCCCTGAGCGGTGTCGAAGGGCCACTGCCTGCATCGACGAAAAGTGTGTCCACACCGTTCGCCCCGAGAGCAGTTGAGGGACTACTTGCCGCACGAAGCAGAGTGGCATCTCGACTGGGCTCGATGCGAACGGTGGGGGGGGCTGTTTCTTCGAAGGGGCTCGAGAGGAACGGTTTCACGAGCAACACCAGCACGATGAACGGAAATCGTCGCTTGCGCGGTGAACGCACCGTGCGCTCGAACGCATCCTCCGTGGTGCCCTGCTCCATCTTCACCGACGGCGTCGCGATCTCCTGCGGCTCCCGAATGCGCCGCACCACCGGGCCATCCACCGGCAATTCATCGAACAACTTCCGCAGCGCCGCCGCGAACTCATCGGCCGTGCCGAAGCGCAGCACCGGCGGTTTCTCCAACGCCCTCAAAATCACCGACTCCAACGCCGGCGTGATCTCCGCCCGAATCATCCGCGGAGAGACCGGCGCCTCATGCAGGTGCCGATTGAGCAGCGCCATCACCGTGCTGCCATCGAATGGCCGCTTGCCCGTGACGCACTCGAACAGCACCACGCCGACTGCATACAGATCAGATCGCCCATCGAGCGCCAGACCATCGATCTGCTCGGGCGACATGTAGAACGGAGTGCCGATCAACATGCCCTGCTGGGTGAGCGGCGTCGGCGCGTCCTGCACCCGCTTGGCGATCCCGAAATCGAGGATCTTCGCCCGCCCGCTCTTCGTCACCCGGATGTTCTCGGGCTTGAGATCACGATGAACGATGCCGCGCGCATGCGCGACGCTGAGCGCAGACAACACATCGAGCAACAGCTCCACCGTGAGCCGCAGCCCCAGCGCACCGCGCTCATCGAGCAGCTCGCGCAACGTCACGCCCTCGACGAACTCCATCACGATGTACGGCGTGCCATCGGGCAGCGTGTCTTGATCGATCACCCGGGCGATCTGCTCGTGGTCGATCTCCGCCACCGCCTTCGCTTCATTCAAGAAGCGCGCGATGCCATTGGGCTCGGCACACGCAGCCGCGTTGAGAATCTTGATCGCCACGAAGCTGCCGAGCTCGACGTGCACGCCCAGATACACGTCGCCCATCGCGCCCTGCCCGAGGCGGCGATCCAGCCTGAACTTCCCGATGACCTGGCCCAGATGCACGAACGGGTGGCGTAGCACGTGGCCGTGAGTATCGTCCGCGCTCCTCTTTGCTCCGGAGCGGCACCCTGAACTCGCCCGCACACATCGTCATCTTCGGAGCAGCCGGCGACCTCGCCCTGCGCAAGCTCATCCCCGCGTTGGCCAGCCTCGCCGCCAAGAATCAGCCCGCCAGCGGCTTTCACATCATCGGCATGTCGCGCACAGAGAAGACGAGCGAGGCGTACCGGGCCGAGGTGCGCGCCGCGATGCCGCCCGAGCTGGCCTTGGCGTGGAAGAAGATAGAGCCCAACGTCACCTACTGCCGCGGCGACGTGAACCAGGCGGCCGACGTGAAGCGGCTCTCTGAGCACCTCGATGCGTTGCCCGGGGGCGATCAGACGGGCCGGCTCTTCTACCTCTCGCTCAAGCCCGCGCTGTTCGCCGACGCCATCACCCGGCTCTCGGAAGCAGGGCTGCTCGAGGCGCTGGAGGGTGACGAGAAGCGCTGGCGCCGCGTGGTGATCGAAAAGCCCTTCGGTCACGACCTGAAGAGCGCGGTGGAGTTGAACCAGCACCTGCACCGCCACCTGCGCGAGTTTCAGATCTACCGAATCGATCACTACCTCGGGAAAGAGACCGTTCAGAACATCCTGGGCTTCCGCTTTCACAACGCGATCTTCGAGCCGCTGTGGAACCGCCAGCACGTCGAGCTGATTCAGATCACCGTCGCCGAAGAGCTCGGAATGGAACGAGGCCGCGCCGCCTATTACGACGAGACCGGCGCGCTCTCCGACATGTTGCAGAACCACATGCTGCAGGTGCTCTCGCTGGTGACGATGGAGCCGCCTGCTTCTCTCGACGCGAAGTCGGTGCGCGCGCAGAAGGTCGCGGTGCTCGAGGCCCTGCACCCGCCTTCGAAGAAGTTGATGTCGCGCGAGAGCGTGCGCGGCCGCTACACCGAAGGCACCATCAAGGGTCAGGCCGTGCCCGGCTACCTGCAGGAAGAAGGTGTCGCGCCGGGCTCGAGCACCGAGAGCTACGTGGCGGTGCGGTGTGAGATCGACACCTGGCGGTGGGCTGGCGTGCCGATCCTCCTGCGCCACGGCAAGCGCCTGCCGCAACGGTTCACCGAAGTGCAGGTGCAGTTCCGCACGCCGCCCATTCAGTTGTTCAACCGGCCCGATGGCATCAGCGACGACGACTTCCGCGAGAAGCTGCGCAGTGGCGAGCTCTGCCAGACGCGGCCCAACGTGCTTTCCCTTTCGTTGCAGCCGCGTGAACGCATCGGCCTCTCGTTCGGCGTGAAGCGCCCAGGTCCCTCGATGGTGATGGCGCCCGCGTCGTTGACCTTCGACTACCAGGACACGTTCAAGAGCCAGTCCCCGGCGGCCTATGAGCGGTTGTTGCTCGACGTGATGCTGGGCGACGCGACGTTGTTCTTGCGCGGCGATGAAATCGAAGCGAGCTGGGCGTTCGCCGACGCGCTGCACTCTGCGTGGAAAGAAGACCCGACGCCGCCCCGCGAGTACGCCGCCGGTACGTGGGGTCCTCCTGAAGCCGACGAGCTGTTCCACGGCTGTGAAGGAGGGTGGTCGCGTGGGTGACGTGACCGTGCTGGTCACCGCGCGACCGCTCGAGGTGGCCGCGGGGCTGGTGGTCGAGGCGCTTCAACGCGTGGGACCTGGCGCGCGCCTGGGCATTCCCGGCGGCTCTGCCTTGGGTGTATTGCGGTTGGTACGCGAAGGCCTGTCGCCTGAGCTGTGGAGCACGCTGCGGCTGACCTGGGTCGATGAGCGGTTGGTGCCGGTCAGTGACGCCGCTTCGAATCGCGGTGACGCGTTTCATGGCAGCTCGCTGTCGAAGGCGCAGCCCGTGGCGCTCGAACTTCCACTGGTGCTCGATGGGGAGAGCGCATTGACCGCGGTCACGCGCGCTTCAGCCGGTTTCGCGAGCGACTTCGGTGGTGCGCTCGACGTCGCGCTCCTGGGGCTTGGGGAAGACGGTCACATCGCCTCGCTGTTTCCAGGTCACGCGGTGCTCTCGAGTCAGGCACAGGTCGCAGCGCTGCTTGATTCCCCCAAGCCGCCTTCGGGGCGCGTGACGTTGACGTTGGCGGTGCTGGCCAGGCCGGGGCTGGAGCGGATCATCGTGGCGCTGGGCAGTGGAAAGCGCGAAGCCCTGATGCGGCTGATGGCGGGTGACGAGACGATCCCGGCGAGCAGGTTGGGCAAGGTGACGGTAGTAACGGATCAACAGTTGGTTTCTACGAAAGAGACTCCATGACGAACCGCCTCAACGACGTCGCAGTGATTGGCCTGGGCGTGATGGGCGCGAACCTCGCCCGCAACTTCGCGAGCCGCGGCCTCAAGGTCGCCGCCTACAACCGCACCGTCGAGACCGCGCAGAAGCTCGCCGCCGCGCACCCCGAGGCGAAGCTCGACGTGGTGACCTCGTTGAAAGACCTGGTGGAGCGCCTCGAGCGGCCTCGGCGCATCATCTTGATGGTCAATGCGGGCAAGCCGGTCGACGCGGTGCTCGATGATCTCGACCCGATGCTCCAGGAAGGCGACCTCGTCGTCGATGCGGGCAACAGCCTGTACACCGACACCGATCGCCGGGCCGCGCGCGCGAAGGATCGCCCGTGGAAGTTCGTCGGCATGGGTGTGTCGGGTGGTGCCGAAGGTGCGCTGCTCGGGCCGTCGATCATGCCCGGTGGTGAGGTGGAGTCGTGGAAGCGGCTGCAGCCGGTGCTCGAGGCGATCTCTGCGCGCTCTGATTCAGGGGTGTGCGTGACGTATTGCGGTGCGGGCTCGGCCGGGCACTTCGTGAAGATGGTGCACAACGGCATCGAGTACGGCGACATGCAGCTCATCGCCGAGACCGCGTCGTTGCTGCGTGACGGGCTCGGGCTTGCGCCGCCGGTGGTGGCCGACACGTTCTCAGAATGGAACCGCGGCGACCTCGCGTCGTTCCTCATCGAGATCACCGCCGACATCTTCCGCGTGAAGGAGCCTTCGGGGCGGCTGCTGGTCGATTCGATCCTCGACAAGGCGGGGCAGAAGGGCACCGGGAAGTGGACGGTCATCGCGGCCTCTGAGCTGGCGGTTCCAATTCCCACCATCGCGACGGCGGTCGATGCGCGGTTGCTCTCGTCGGCGAAAGACACCCGGGTTCGGGCCGAGGCTCTGCACACGCCGTCGCGCGCGAAGTTGGAGGGCGTGACGGTGAGCGATCTGGCTGACGCGCTCTATGCGTCGAAGATCGCCAGCTACACGCAGGGCTTCGCGATGCTGCAAGCGGCGAGTGATGCGTTTGGGTACGGCACGAACTTGAGTGAAGTGGCGCGCATCTGGACTGCGGGCTGCATCATTCGCGCGTCGTTCTTGAAGCGGGTGATGGCGGCGTTCAGCGGAAAGTCAGAGCTGCTCGCGCTCACTCCTGACTTCGTCGCGGATCTCTCGAAGCGGCTGCCCGCATGGCGTCGCGTGGTTGCGGGTGCAGCGCGCGCAGGGCTGGCAGCGCCGGGTTTGTCGGTGTCGTTGAGCTGGTACGACACGCTCACGACCGCACGTGGAACCGCGTCGCTCATTCAGGCGCAACGCGACTACTTCGGCAGCCACACGTACGAGCGCACCGATGACCCGGGTGTGGCCGTGCACACCGAATGGAAGGCCTGAACTAAGGCGGCTGGGCGATTTTACGTTTCCACCTCGCAGGGTTGATCGAAATAGGGAGCACCCACCGTTCATCCCGAGCGGAGTCGAGGGATTACCTCGCCTTCGGGCGGTAAGTGCCCCCGCGACTGCGCTCGGGGAGACCGGTGATTGGAGTCATTTCTATTTCGGCCAACCCTGCGAGCGAAGTCGAGGGCGTACTGTAACCCTCTCCCGAAAGGAGAGGGAGACACAGGGTCAGACCAGCGTCTTCAAGGTGTCGAACAGCGGCGTGCTCCCGCGCAGGAACCCGTGCGGGTGCGCGAAGGAAAGCAGCCCGCGCGCAAGCCCCTGGTACATCTCGGCGTAGAGCGCAGCCTGGCCAGGCAACATGCCCATCTTCTCGAGCGTGTCCTTCGCTGATTCCACCGGCAGGCCCACGGGCTTGATGGGCTGGTTGAGCAGCGAGGTGAGCGCCACCGCCACGTCTTCCACCGACCAGTTTTCCTTGCCGCCCAGCTCCAAATGACGCGTGCCGGTGACGTTCTCAACCAGCGCGTTCGCGGCGGCGACGCCGATGTCGAAGGTGCCGACCTGGGAGAACTTCACGTGCACCGTGCCGAAGTGCAGCAGCTCGCCCGTGTCGATGGCGTGCATCAACGAGTTGGCCCAGTTCTCCAGAAAGTAGCCGGGCCGCAGGAAGGTGACGGAGGGCACGATGCCGCCGAGCGCCTTCTCTGCGCGGTGCAGCGCGACCACGGGGCCCGTGCCGGCCGGGTGCTGCGCTCCGATGGAGGAGAGGAAGACGAGCTTCTTGATGCCCGACTTCTTCACGCCGGTGATCATCTTGTCGAGGAAGGCGGCGCGATCAGCCAGGTAGTCCGTGGCCGCGGGGTTCGGCGGCAGGAGCAGGAACGCGCCGTTGGTGCCCTTGAGCGCCGCGGCCAACGCGACCGGATCGGTGAGATCGGCGATCGCGACCTCGATGTGCTTGTGCGACCACTGCTCGGCCTGCGCTTCGTTGCGAACGATGATGCGGACCTTCTGGCCCTGCTTGAGCAACGCGTTCGCGGTTGCTGCGCCCGTACGACCTGAAACTCCTGCGACTGCGTACATGAACGCCCCCTGATTGGTGGACGCGCACCATGCGCTGGCAACGGCGGGGAGTCTACGTGGACTTGCTCCCTCTCTTTTACTGGGAGAGGGAGTTACGTCACTTCGATGACTGACAGCACGCGCGTCTTGCCGGCGAGCTTGAGCTCCACCTCGTCACCGGCACGTTTGCCCAGCAGCGCCTGACCCAGCGGAGACGCGGGCGTGACGACCTGCACCCCACCCTTCAACTTCGTGCCGCCCCCTTCCGCAGCGAGGAAGAAACACACCTCACCATCGTCCTCTTCAGCGCTGATCAATGCACCCACCCGCCCGACGACACCATCCGACAGGCTCATCGTGCCCAGCGCGGCGATGCCCGCCTTCAACGCTTCGATGCGCATCGCCTGACCGCGAGCCAGATAGCTCTGCTCGAGGGCACGGGTGTCCTTGTCGTTCTCGGGTTTGGCCTGCTCGTGGGTCGCACCTTCACGTGCATCGGCGTGCGCCGCCTCGAGGGTGCTCAACGTCTGCGCCAACAACCCGAGCAGTTCCGCCTTGAGGTCCTTCCGGGAGGGCATTTTCACGCCGCGGACTTATCTGGAAATGCGGCACGAGCCCGGCCCAATGCGCATCTTCGCAGTGTTGGCAGCCCGAGCGGTTCGTCAAGCGGCGCTGGGGAAGCGGGGGTTGCTATTGCATTGCTCCGGCTTCGCGGCTCGAACGACGGGCCTCGCCCGGTCCGCAGAAGCTCGCCGGTTTCAAAGCAGGCGCGGCACGAAAGAGCGTGCCAAGCAGTGAGGCATGCGACTTCGCGGCCTCATCTGGGTGCTCTTCGTTTCGGCGTGTGGTGCTCCGAGCGCGTCCGACTCCGGCGTGGACGCGGGGACCTCGGTGGAGATGGATGCAGGTCGCACGGATGCGGGCAGCACCGGGGACTCGGGCGTCGAAGATTCGGGCGTGCCTGACGCGGGCAGCGCCGACTCCGGTGTTTCAGATGCGGGCGTCGTCGACGCGGGCGTGCCGGATGCGGGGACTTCGGATGCCGGCCTTCCCGATGCGGGCGCAGGCCGGCTGGTGGTGTTCACAGGCTCCGGCAACGGGCAGATCCGCACGTTCGCGTTCAACGCTGTCGATGGTGGCCTCACGCCGATGGCGTCGATCAGCGCGGGCAATGGCTCCAGCTTCCTCGCCATCGACGTCGCGCACGGCCGGCTCTACGCCACCAACGAAGGCACCAACCAGATCGCCGCCTTCGCGCTCAACGCGCAAGATGCGGGGTTGCAGTTCATCAACCGGGTGAGCAGCGGCGGCAACGGTCCGGCGCACGTCTCGTTCGATCGCACCGGCCAGTTCGTCTTCGCCGCCAACTACAACGGGGGCTCGGTGGCGGTGATCCCCGTGGTGCCCGACGGCGGCCTCGCGGCGCCCACGCAGACGATCACCCTGCTCGGCCAGGCCCATCAGATCTTCACCGACCCCACCAACCGCTTCGCCTGGGTGCCGTGCAAGGCGGACGACGAGGTCGCACAGTTCTCGTTCAACGCGGGCACGCTCACGCCGCTCAACCCAGCGGTGATGAGCACAGACGCTGGTGCGGGGCCTCGTCACCTGGCGCTCCACCCCACGCAGCCGCGCGCGTATTTGATCAACGAGCTCGGCGACACGTTGCAGACACTCGCGGTCTCTGCGTCGGGCACGTTGACGCCGTTGCAGCAGGTCTCCACGCTTCCCAGCGGCTTTACCTCGGCCAACACCACCGCTGAGGTCGCCGTGCACCCCAACGGTCAGTTCGTGTTCGGCAGCAATCGGGGCCACGACTCGATCGCCACGTGGCGCGTCGATCCGGTCACCGGGTTCGTGACGTTGATTGGCCACACGCCCACCGGTGGTCAGACGCCGCGGCACTTCTCGCTCGATCCTTCGGGGAACTGGCTCATCGTCGGCAACCAGGGCTCGGGCACCCTCTGGTTGTTCCGGGTCAACGTGGTGACCGGCGCGCTCACCGCGGTCGGTGAGGTGGCGACCGTCACGTCGCCTGCGTTCGTCGGCTTCGTCGAGTTGAAGCTCTAGGCCGCGAGTGCAACGAAGGTGGGCCCCTCGCCGCGCGTCGCTGGCAGCATGGGGCGGCCGAGGCGATAGAGCGTGCGCACGTGCGCGGCGAGCGCCTGCAAGAAGGTGCCAGAGGTCAGGTACGGAAGACCGTGATCCGCCGCGCAGGCGCTGACCACCGGGGCGAGCGCCGCGTAGTGAATGTGGCAGACCCCCGGCATCAGGTGATGCTCGACCTGGTTGTTCAAGCCGCCGAAGAAGAACGTCGCCAGCGAGCTGCCCTGCGAAAAGTTCGCGGTGGTGCGCAGTTGATGAGTCGCCCAGCCGTCGGCCAGCCGCTGCGAAGAATCGGCTTGTGGGAACTGTGTGCCTTCGACCACGTGCGCGAGCTGAAAGACCACCGCGAGCGTGAAGCCCACCGAAGCGAGCATCGCCAGGTACCCCAGCGCCACCTGCCACCACGCGTAGGGGCTCATCACCATCGGCAACGCGAGGAAGAACCCGAAGTGCATCGACTTGCCGAGGATCATCGAGAGCACGCCGCGTTTCGTCGGCCCTCTTCCGGTCATGGTGCGGTCGAAGATCTGCACGAAGTCCTTCTTGAAGACCCAGACGATCATCGTGAACGCGTAGAGCGGAAACGCGAACAGGTGCTGCAAGCGGTAGATGAGCGCCGGCTTCGGCTTCGGGTGCAACACCAGGAACGGGCCCGGGTCGAGATCATGATCAGCGCCCGGCACGTTGGTGAAGGTGTGGTGCACCACGTTGTGTGCGCGCGACCAGTTGTAGGAGCTCGCGCCCAGCAGATCGAAGACGAACCCCAGCACCGCGTTGACCTTGCGATGACCTGAGTAAGCGCCGTGCACCGCGTCGTGCCCGATGTTGAAGCCGATGCCTGCGATGACGAGGCCCAGCACCAGCGTCACCGGCAACGCAGCCAGCGCGGGCAACACCCCGCTCAAGAGCAGCGCCAACAGCCCGGCTCCCACGGCGAGGTACGCGATGCTCTTTGCGATCATCCGCCCGTCGGCGTGACGGCTCTTGCCGCTGCGCGCGAAATACGCGTCGACCCGGTTGCGGAGATCGACCTTGAAAGCGGTGTCGTTGGTGCTGAAGCTCGGCCGGGATTTCATGGCCCCATCAACAAACAATTCGGGCGCGTCAGCCCGGCTCAAAGAGCCCCGCTGACACGCCCGTGTGAATCACCGGCTGCGACCCGCCTATTTGAGGAGGGCTTCGACCGACGCCTTGAGCGAAGTGCGTTTGATGTCATCGCCCGTGAGGCGCTCACCGAGCTCTTTACCGCCCTTGAAGAAGAGCAGCGTGGGGCTCGCGGTCACGTTGAGCTGCTTGGCGAGCGCTGCGTTCGACTCGCGGAGGATCTTGAAGAAACGGATTTTCCCGTCGAACTTCTCGGCCACTGCTCCGAAACGAGGTGCCAACGTGGCGCAGGGGGCGCTGTCAACCGAGTAGAAATCGAGCGCGACGGGCTCGGGCGCCTTGAGCACCTCTGCGTCGTAGTCCTTCTCGACCAGCTCTTTGACGAACAGCTTCTCTTTGACCGGCTCGACGACTTTGGTGCTCATCGACCCGTGATGACACACAACGAGGGCGGTAGCTCACTCTTCCCACGAGAGCGGCGCGGACTGCGTGTGCTGGCGGTTGATCAGGATTTCACGGGGGCCGTGTTTCACTGCGTCGCGGCCGCGCACTTCGATGCGATGGGGGCCGACGGGAAGCTCGAGACGGGCGGGCACGAAGCCGCGTGAGACGCCGTCGACGAAGAGCTCACCTCGCAGAAGGAGCTCGCCCCCCACGCTGAAGATTCCCGTGCCGGTTTCGACGGGTGGTGGTGGGCGGGTGAGCTTCTTCCTGGGTTCTGGTTTCAAGGCTTCGACGACCGTGGGTCGGGGGGGTGCTGCGACTTCGGTTGGTTTGGGTGCTTCGGGTTTGTTTGGGAGTGGTGGAATGAGACCCTCACCCCGACCCTCTCCTTCGAGGGAAAGAAAGCCGGTTGTTCCAACAAATGCGGCGGCGAGGAGCCAGGGCCAGAGGCGCCGTTTCGGTTTCGACAGCGGAGGCGGGGGCCGTGGCGCGACGCTCTGGCTGATCAGCGGCGCGACTTCTTTGACCCACGTGATCAAGGCGGCTCGCGCATCGACCGAAAGAAAGGTGGGCAGCCACTTCGTGCACGAAAGCGCCATCTCTTCCGCGCTCTCGAAACGCTCTGCCTTGTTGCGGCGCGTGGCGCGCGCGACGAGCTCTCGAATCGGCTCAGGCAACGAGGCATCGAGCGGCAGCTCTACGCCGGCCAACAAGTCGACCAGCGAGTTCTCATCACGCAGCGCGCTCTGACCGGCGATCAACGCGTGCAGCACACACCCCAGGCCGAAGACGTCGGTGCGCCCATCCATCGCGCCGCGCACCGCCTGCTCCGGCGCCATGTACGCGGGCTTGCCGCGCGCGATGCCGCCCACCGTCTGCTCTGCGCGGCCCTCTGAGAACGCGATGCCGAAGTCGGACAACTTCACGTCGCCGCTTCGCGAGACGAGCACGTTCTGCGGACTCACATCACGATGCACGATGCGCAGCGGCTGCCCGGCGTCATCCACCGCCACGTGCGCGAAGTGCAGCGCGTGACCGACCACCGCGCAGACGTGCAGCGCCAGCCCCGGTGAGAGCGGCTTGCCTTGCGCGCGGCCCCACTTCACCAGCCGCCAGAGGTCGAAGCCGTCGACCAGCTCGAGCACCTGGAAGGGCCGGCCTGCTTCCACGCCGAAGTCGAGAATGGAGACGATGGCCGCGTGGTGCAGCCGGCTGGTGATGCGCGCTTCGTCGAGGAACATGCGCTCGAAGGCACCGCCGTCGGCTTCCAATGGGAAGAGCTGCTTTATCGCCACGCGCCGGGTGAAGCCCGAGTCGCCGTGCGCGGTGGCCAGCCACACCTCGGCCATGCCGCCTTCAGCGAGGCGCTCTTTGAGCTCGTAGCGGCCAGCGAGGCGAGTCACGGCGCGCAGCTTACGGGCATGATTTGCTCAGCGGGTCGGATCAAGTCTGCAGGCGAGCAGGTCATCGAGGTGATCCCCGGGTGGCTCGACGCGCCCGCTGAGCTGAACTCTGCCGCTGGTCTGAGGGGTGCTAGAAAGCGCTCCCATGACTGCGTGGTTGATGACGATGCTCGCCGCGGTGGGTGCTCCCGCGGTGACGGTGGTGGTGCAGGGCCCCGGGGCGGCAGCAGCGAAGAACGTCCTCTCTGCGGCCATCTTGCCAGTCGAGCTGCGCCTCACCGATGCGCCCAGCGCCCCCGCGGTGGTGAACACACCTTCTGACTTACCCGCCCGGCTCTCTGCAGCGCGAAAGGCCTATGTCAGCGCGAACTTCACGGAGTGTCTGCGTCAGCTCGAGGGTGACACCGCGGCCGCTGCGCTGTTGGCCGTAGGTGAACGGTTGCTCGCCTCGCGGCTGCTGACCTGGCGCACCGCGTGCCATCTCGCCGCCAAACAACCCGAGCCCGCGCGCATCGCCGCCGAAGCGATGGCCTCGTTCCAGCTCACGCAACCGGAAGACATCGGCTCGACCACCCCTGACGTGGAAGCCCTGTTGGCTCGAGCCTTCATCCAGGTGGGTGAACGCGAGGTGAAGCGCATGACGTTCTCCAGCGTTCCCGAGGGCGCATCCGTCGAGCTCGATGGTCGGCCCGGCGGCTGCATCACCCCCTGCGGCATGGAGCTCCTCGCAGGCAGGCACGTCGTTCGTCTGTCGGCCGATGGCTACAGCCCCTCGTGGCGAGTGGTCTCGAGTGAAGAAGGCGCGGCGGCGTTCTCGCTCCAGGCGGCAGCGCCCGAGCTGGCGGCTACCCAGTGGCGCAGGCGCACCTCGCAAGGTGAAGCGCTCGACTCGGAGGGCTCGATGCGCTTGCTCTCGACTTCGTTGCGCGCGCCGCGGTTGCTGGTGGTCTCGGCTGAACCTGCGGCTCCGAAGACGCTGCGCGGTGCGCTCTTTGTCGATGGCGTGCTCAAGGCCCGGGCCGAACGTGAAGGCGATCCAGAAGGTCTGGTCAGAGACCTGCTGGTGCGCGGTCAGGTCATCGAAGAAGCGCCGCCGCTCTACAAACGCTGGCCCTTCTGGCTCGCAGTCGGTGTGGCCGCAGTGGCCGCGGGCACCACCACGGCCGTGCTGGTGGGCACGAAGAAGACCATCACCGCGGTGGACATCGCCCCATGAGATACGCGTGCCTCTTGTGGGTGCTCGCAGGCTGCGTCGAGACACGCTCCGTCGCGGTCACCTTCGGCGCCGAGGGTGAAGGCCTCGATGGTTTCCTGTGCAAGGACCGCTCGACCGATGCCGGCGTGCCCCTGCTCGAGAGACTTCCCACCGATGGGCGCGCGAGCCTGGTGGTGGACTTCATTCGCCTCGGCGGCGTGCCGGGTTGCCGCACCGGTCAACTGGTGAAGTGGTGCGCCACGCACAGGTGTGAAGCGATTGAGTCGACGCGCAGTTGCATCGAGGTGACCCTGCCGCGGCCGGGTGGCGATCGCGAAGAGTTCCGCAAGAAGCTGCTCGATGCGCTGCGGGCTGCGGGGCCGCGACAGGCGCTCGCCGATGCGCCTGATGAGTTCGTGCTGGTACGGGTGGTGGGCACCACGCAGGCCTGCGACAGCGTGCTGCCGGCGGGCCGCGATGGGCTGCCTCTGTTCGACAAGTCGATGCTGGTGGGGTGCGCGTACAGCTGTCCTGTGCTGCTGGAAAAGGTCGAGCAAGACGTCTACCTGGGCTTTGAGACGTTCGATGCGTTCTGTGAAAAGGGCGTGAGTACCTGCAGTGATGGTGAGCTGCACTGGCAACCTTGAACCTTTTTCGGATGCAGATCGCTTCGAGAACAGTCCGTCGAGTCGTCGCTGGCGCATCATTCGCTGTCTCGAGGGGCATGGCTTCTGCTCCGAACGACCTCACTCACCTGAAGGGGCGCCTGCTTTGCGACGGGCGGTTCGGCGATGGGCGGCGCGACGAGCTCTCTGGCCTCGCGCGCTTCAGGCAAAGAGGAAGCCTCGAGGCGCTCTGCGACGGGCTGCACCTCGTCGGGTTCGTCGTCATCGCCTACTGACAGCCGATGCGCGCGTCATGCAGGCACAGACAAACACAGTCGCGAGGAGTCGTCGCACGAGCGGCACGCGACCGCAGCCAGT
>JAYVFP010000281.1:0-8791 GCA_043773025.1 Archangium sp. | reverse complement strand
GGCAGCACTCGTCATTTGGGCGCGTGTTCCAGCGTTGCGCGATTGCCCCACGCGCGACGAAGGGCCTTCTCATTTCAACCCGGGGTGGCAGCACCTTTCCGTAGCACCAGGACAACCCATCACATGCAGCAGAACCTGAACCAGTCGGTCGGCTTTGAAGGTGAAGAAGATTTCGCGGCGATGTTCGAAGCCTCCATCAAGGAGGGCGGACGTACCGGCCTCGTGAAGGAAGGCGAAGTCATCAAGGGCACCGTCATTCGCGTGACCGCTGAATTCGCCATCGTCGACATCGGCTACAAGTCTGAAGGCCAGGTCGCGATCTCCGAGTTCACCTCCGCCAAGGGCGAATTGGCCGTCAAGCCGGGCGACACCGTGCAGGTCTTCCTCGAGTCACGGGAAAACGACACGGGCATGGTGGTCCTCTCCAAGGAGAAGGCCGACAAGATGCGGATCTGGGACGAGATCTCAGCCGCGGTGAAGGGCGACGAAATCATCAAGGGCATCATCGTCGGTCGCGTCAAGGGCGGCCTGCAGGTCGACATCGGCGTCAAGGCGTTCCTGCCCGGCAGCCAGGTCGACATCCGCCCGGTGCGCAACCTCGACCAGTACCTCGCGAAGGAATTCGAGTTCAAGGTCATCAAGTTCAACCAGAAGCGCGGCAACATCGTTCTCTCGCGCCGCGTGCTGCTTGAGAAGCAGCGCGAGGAGCAGAAGAAGCTGACCCTCATGAACCTCAAAGAGGGCGCGATCATGAAGGGCCAGGTGAAGAACCTCACCGACTACGGCGCCTTCATCGACCTCGGCGGCATCGACGGCCTGCTCCACATCACCGACATGTCCTGGGGCCGAGTCGGCCACCCGAGCGAGATGTTCGCGGTGGGTGACGAGGTCAAGGTCGTCGTCCTCAAGTTCGACCCCGCGCAGGAGCGCGTCAGCCTGGGCCTCAAGCAGATCCAGGAAGATCCGTGGCACCGCGCCGACGAGAAGTACCCGGTCGGCACGCGCGTCAAGGGCAAGGTGGTCAGCCTCACCGACTACGGCGCATTCATCGAGCTCGAGCAGGGCGTCGAGGGCCTGGTGCACGTCAGCGAGATGACGTGGAACAAGCGCGTCAAGCACCCCAGCAAGCTGCTGGAAGTCGCTCAGGAGGTCGAGGCGGTGGTTCTCGACATCGATCCCAAGGCCAAGCGCATCGCGCTGGGCATGAAGCAGATCGAGCAGAACCCGTGGACGGTGCTCGAAGACAAGTACCCGATCGGGTCTGTCATCAAGGGCATCGTGCGCAACGTCACCGACTTCGGCGTGTTCGTCGGTGTCGAGGATGGTGTCGACGGTCTGGTGCACGTCAGCGACATCTCGTGGACTCAGCGCGTGAAGCACCCGGGCGAGATGTTCAAGAAGGGCGACGTGGTCGAGGCGTGCGTGCTCAACATCGACGTCGAGAACGAGCGCTTCTCCCTGGGCATCAAGCAGCTGCAGCAGGATCCGTGGGACACGCTGTCTGAGCGTCACCCGGTCTCCAGCCGCGTCAAGGGCAAGGTCACCAAGGTCACCGACTTCGGCGCGTTCGTCGAGATCGAGCCGGGCATCGAGGGCCTCGTGCACGTGTCGGAAATCCGCGACGAGCGCACCGAGAACCCGCGCGACGTTCTGGCCGATGGCCAGGAGGTCGAGGTCAAGATCATCGACATCAACACCAGCGACCGCAAGATCGCGCTCTCGATGAAGGCGCTGCAGAACGATGGTGGCGACGACTACCGCGAGTACCTCAAGAAGCAGGCCGAGCAGAGCAAGGCTCGCCTGGGCGACGTGATGGGCAAGTTCAAGAAGTAAGACGGCCCGTCAGGTCGTGAACGAGGGTGGGGTGCTCATCGAGCGCCTCACCCTTTTTCTTTGCGGGCTTCGCGCGCCAGTCGCTGGAGCGCCTGCGAAATCTTGCCGGGTGGAAGAACGAAATCGATACAGCCCGCCTCTGCAGCGTGACGAGGCATCAAGTTGACCTCAGCCGACATGTCCTGGGCGAAGGTGATGCCACCGCTGGCCTTGATGCGCTTGCAGCCCTCGGTACCGTCGCCGTTGTAGCCCGAGACGACCACTCCAATCGCACGCGCCCCCATGGCCTCAGCCATCGACGCAAAGAACATGTCGACCTGCGCGTTGCGCCGGGTGCGCGGCGAGACCACCTTGAAGGCATTGAGCTCGATGAGCAGATCTGCATTCGGAGGAATCACGTAGACGTGATTGGCCCGAATCAGCTGGCCGGTCGAAGCCACAGCCACAGGCATGGGGGTGTGAAGCGACAGAATTTGCGCCAGTTGACTGTTGGCGGTCGGATAGAGGTGCGCGACGACGACGAAGGCCATGCCGGTGTCCGGCGGCAGCGCTTCGAAGAGCGCCTTGTAGGCGTTGAGGCCTCCGGCAGAACCGCCGATGCCCACCAGGTACGTCGGGCGCGGTGTTTTCATGGTGTGGGTCAAAGAGGTCCGTTGGAACTCGAGATCACGTGCCGCATCTTTTGCTTCTCAGAAGAGCCCCCGAGCTTTCCCTTCTGGGTGGAGCCGGCCTGGGGGGCGACGGGCACCAGATCGATCCCATCGTCGCTCAGAATCAATTTGTGCACGTCGCTGGAGTGCCCCATGCCGCGAGACTTGACGATGTAGAGGCCTCGAACGCGCGTCTTGCCCGCGTCCTCCTCCAATTCTCTGACGACGATCCACGTGTCGATCAGCGACGACACGCCGACCTCTCCGCTCGTGTAGTTCTGCGCGGTCGAGGAGACCAGGCTGGTGAAGAACCCGGTCATCCCTTTGGACTTGAGGAGGTCGATCATGCGCGTCACCATCGATTGAATCTCGCGCGGGCTGCCCTCACCCAGCAGGCTGGTCAGCGGGTCGATGACGACAGAGCTGGGTTCGAACTCGGCGATGGTCTTGTACAGGTCGAGCAGGTGCATCTCGAGCCCGAAGAATGAAGGCCTCGTCGACACGATCCTCAAGAGCCCCTTCTTGACGAACTTCTCGAGGTGGAGCCCGATCGAGCTCATGTTCTGAATGAGCTGCCCGGACGACTCTTCATAAGACAAGAAGAGACACCGTTCCCCACGCCTGCATCTCTCCATTGCAAACGCAGCAGCGAGGCTTGTCTTGCCAGTACCGGCGGTGCCCGAGGCGAGCACGGTGCTGCCCCGGGTGTAGCCCCCGCCCTTGAACATCTTATCGAGCGAGGGGATGCCGGTCGAAACGCGCTCAGCCGTGCCGGGTTGGTTGAGGCCTGCCGAGGTGATGGGAATGACCGAGAGCCCATTCTTGTCGATGACGAAGGGGTACTCGTTCGTTCCGTGATTCGAGCCTCGATACTTGATGACTCGAATTCGCCGTACCGAGATCTCCTCAACCACTCGATTGTCCAGAAAGATGATGCAATCAGAGATGTACTCTTCGAGGCCGTGGCGCGTGTACGAGTTTGGCCCCGGTTCGCCGGTGACGACCGTGGTGACCCCCTTCTCCTTGAGCCATCGGAACAGTCGCTTGATCTCCAGACGAAGGATGCCGACGTCCGAGATGCCGGCGAACAGCGATTCGATCGAGTCAAGCACGACGCGCTTGGCGCCCAGGGCGTCGATGGCGAGCTCCAGCCGAACGAGCAGGCCTTCGAGGTTGAAGTCGCTCTCTTGAATGTCTCGGCGCTCGAGCACCACGTGGTGAAGCTGAATCTTCTTCTTCGTCACGAGGCCCTGCAGGTCCATGTTGAGGGCGGCCACGTCTTTGTAGAGTTCGTCTTCTGTTTCTTCAAACGACATGAAGATGCCAGGTTCGTTGTAGTGACTTGCGCCATTGATGATGAAGTCGAGCCCCAGGAGGGTCTTGCCAGAGCCGGTGCCGCCCGCGATCAGCGTGATCCTGTTTTGCGGAAGCCCACCTTCAGTGACGTCGTCGAAACCTTTGATGCCGGTGGGGCACTTCTGCAGTTGATGGCGGTGCGAACGCTTCTTCGGGGGACGACGTGCCTCACTGCGCGGACGCGAGTTCATGGTGCGCACCTGCGTGCACGCCGTGGGCCCCGGCGATCCTCCTGAGAAGCAAACGCCTTGCTCCTCGATTCAGGGGAGGCGCCGGCGGGCCTTCGTGGACACTTTTGAGGTGTACGCAGAACGGCGCGCGAGGCACCCCATGACTCCAGACAGGGCGAAGCTGCTGATCGTCGACGACAGCCGGATGATCCGGAAGGTGATCCGCAGCCTGATGCAGGGGCTTGGGTTCAACAGCATCGACGAGGCGCCCGACGGGGCCTCAGCGCTCGACCTGTTCCGCATGGGGAACTACGACCTGGTGATTGCCGATTGGAACATGCCGCGGATCAGCGGCATCCAACTGCTGCGCACCATTCGCCACGGGCAGGAGCGCTGCGAGACGGCCGTGCTGCTCATCTCGGGTGATGTCAGCGCGCAACGAATGGTGGAGGCGGTCGACTCGGGCGCCAACGGCTTCGTGGCCAAGCCCTTTGCGGCCAGCGCGTTGTGCGCGCAGGTGCTGCGCATCGTCTCTGAGCTGCCACCGGCCACCGGCCTCCGAGCCGCGGGCGTTGCGGATGCCGCAGCCGGAGCGCGCCGGCCTCTGATTTTGAGCACGGTGAGCATTCCGCCGTGGATCGCTGTGCCGCCAGCCTCGCCGAAGCCGGGCGAGTTCTACGCGTTGCTGGTCAACGCGACCCCGCGGACGACCCTGATTCGCCGTCGATACTGAGCGCGCAAGGCTAAGGTGACCCCCGATGCAACCTGGCGCGGGGGCCGGGTGTCACACCTCACCTTGAGGCTTCTCATGTTCAAACACGTCGTCCTCGCGCTCACGGTGCTGCCTGCCGCTGCGCACGCGTTTTGTGGGTTCTACGTGGCCGGGGGCGGCGCCGCGTTGTTCAACGACGCCACCCAGGTGGTGTTGATGCGCGAGGGCACCAAGACCGTGCTCTCGATGCAGAACAACTACCGCGGGCCGCCCGAGAACTTCGCGATGGTGATCCCCGTGCCGGTCGTTCTCCAGAAAGAGAACGTCAAGACGCTCACCAAGAACCTGTTCGACAAGATCGACCAGCTCGCTGCGCCTCGGCTCGTCGAGTACTGGGAGCAAGACCCCTGCTACCAGCCACGGCCATCCAACTACGGCAGCGGGGGCATGATGCGCTCGGCTGCGCCGAAGATGGCCAGGAAGGAAGAGGCGCCGCCGCCGCGTGACTACGGCGTGGCGATCGAGGCTCAGTTCACGGTGGGCGAGTACGAGATCGTCGTGCTCTCCGCGAAAGACGCGTTAGGTCTCGAGGCCTGGCTGACCGACAACCAGTACAAGATCCCCGCTGGCGCAGCGCCGTTGTTCCGCCCGTACATTCAGCAGGGCATGAAGTTCTTCGTGGCGCGCGTCGACGTGACCAGGGTGCCCTTCGTCGACGGTGTGGCCACGCTTTCTCCGCTGCGCTTTCACTATGACTCCGAGAAGTTCGAGCTGCCGGTGCGCCTGGGGCTCATCAACGCAAAGTCTGAGCAGGATCTCATCGTGCACGTTCTCGCGCGCAACCAGCGCTACGAGGTGGCCAACTACCCGAACGTCACCATCCCCACGAACATCGATCTGGTGCCTTCAGCCAAGAGCGAATTCGGGCCGTTCTACGCGTCGCTCTTCGACAAGACCTTGAAGAAGAACGCGAAGGCGGTGGTGACCGAGTACGCGTGGGATTCGGCGTCGTGCGACCCGTGCCCCACGCCGCCGCTGACGGCCGCAGAGCTGCTCCTCTTCGGGATGGACGTCATCGACGGCGGGCCCCCGTACCCTGAAGTCGAGCTCAAGAACCGCGATCAGGTGCCACAGGAAGAAGCCGCGCAGGTCGATCAGATGATCCGCAACCTGACGCAGCAGATCAGCTACCGCCGCTCGGCCGCGAAGGGTGGGGCGCGCTTCGTGCTCACCCGCCTCCATGCGCGTTACAACAAGTCTTCGCTCGGTGAAGACCTGGTCTTCAAGGCCGCGACGCCGATCGCCGGGGGCCGCGAGTTCCTCACCAACGGCGAGGCGCTCGAGCAAGGCTCGGTCGCGAACACCGTCAACAACTTCCAGGCGCGCTACGCCATCCGCTACCCGTGGGAAGGGCCCATCGCGTGTGCGAACCCGGTGCGGGGCAAGTGGGGCGGGCCTCCCAATGGTGGCCGCCCGAAGGCGGTGGCCGCCGAGGACTTAGGCTTGGTGAAGCGCGACGCGGCGTTGACCGCGAAGCTGGTGGAGAGCCCGGTGCCGGAGTTCGGCCTCAAGGGCAGCAAGTCACGCGCAGGACTTCCGGTGAAGAAATGAGAGTCGTCCTCGGTGCAGTGTTGGTGCTGGCAGGCAGTGCGCGCGCGTTCTGTGGCTTCTACGTCGCGGGTGGTGGCGCTGAGTTGTTCAACAACGCCACGCAGGTGGTGCTCATGCGCGACGGCACGAGGACGGTGCTCTCGATGCAGAACAACTACCAGGGCCCGCCGGAAGACTTCGCCATGGTCATCCCCGTGCCGGTGGTGCTCAAGAAGGAGAACGTCAAGACGTTGAAGAAGGAAATCTTCAGCCGCATCGACACGCTCGCGGCCCCTCGGCTCGTCGAGTACTGGGAGGTCGACCCCTGCTACGTCGAGCCGCCCATGGAGTTTGACCGTTTCTTTCGCGGCACGATCGGCGGCCTGGGTACACGCGGTGCGGGCGTGGGTGGTGGTGGTCTGGGCGTGAAGATCGAAGCGCAGTTCTCAGTGGGCGAATACGACATCGTGGTGCTGTCTGCGAAAGACGCGCTCGGCCTCGAGACCTGGCTCAAGCAGGAAAAGTACAAGATTCCTTCTGGCGCCGAGTCGCTCTTTCGCCCGTACATTCAGCAGGGCATGAAGTTCTTCGTCGCGAAGGTGAACGCGAAGAAGGTGATCTTCGAAAAGGGAATGGCAGCGTTGTCGCCGCTGCGCTTCCACTACGATTCCGAGAAGTTCGAGCTGCCGATTCGTTTGGGGCTCATCAACGCGAAGGCGCAGCAAGACCTCATCGTGCACGTGCTGGCGCGCAACCAGCGCTACGAGGTGGCCAATTACCCGAACGTCACCATCCCCACGAACATCGACCTGGTGCCGTCGGCGAAGAGTGAGTTCCCATTTTTCTACGTGAGCCTCTTCGACCGCACGCTCAAGGCGAACCCCAAAGCGGTGATCACCGAGTACGCCTGGCAAGCGAGCAGCTGCGATCCGTGCCCGACTTCTCCACTGACGGAAGAAGATTTTCAGACGCTCGGCGCCGACGTGGTGTCCTCGAAGGGCAAGGTGAACGACTCGTACGATGCGCGTCAGGGCTACGTGCTGACCCGCCTGCACGCGCGCTACGACAAGAACTCGCTGGGTGAAGACCTCGTGTTCCGCGCGGCGAAGCCGATCGTCGGTGGCCGCGAGTTCCTCACCGACGGCAAGTCGCTCGAGCAGGGATCGCGGCCAGACTCGCTCAACAACTTCCAGGCGCGTTACGCCATCCGCTACCCGTGGACCGCTGAGGTGAAGTGCGAGCGTCCGGTCTACGGGCGCTGGGGTGGGCCCCCGGCCAACAAGGCCGCTGAGGGCACGAAGGCTGCGCAGGACACCGCGTTCGTCGAGCGTGATCCCGCGAAGGTGGAAAAGTTGGCCGAGAGCTCAATCGCTGAACTCCAGGTAAAGGGTCTCAAGACCGAAGCAGGCAAGCCGTTGAGGAAGAAATGATTCGACTTCTGATTGCTGCACTGACGGGCTGTGCTGCCTCTGCCCACGCGTTCTGTGGTTTTTACGTCGCGGGTGGTGGGGCTGAGCTGTTCAACAACGCCACGCAGGTGGTGTTGATGCGCGAAGGCACGCGAACCGTGCTGTCGATGCAGAACAACTACCAGGGCCCGCCGGAAGACTTCGCCATGGTCATCCCCGTGCCGGTGGTGCTCAAGAAGGAGAACGTCAAGACGCTGAAGAAGGAGATCTTCGGCCGCATCGACACGCTCGCCGCGCCGCGCCTCGTCGAGTACTGGGAGATGGACCCTTGTTATGTCGCGCCGCCTCGCGGCGACCTCTACGCTGCCAAGGGTGGCTTCGGGTCTCAGTTGAAGGCGCTCGGCAGCTCGGGAGGCGCGTTCGCCGTGACCATCGAGGCGCAGTTCTCAGTCGGCGAGTACGACATCGTGGTGCTCTCGGCGAAAGATGCGCTGGGCCTCGAGAATTGGCTCAAGCAGGAGAAGTACAAGATCCCCGAAGGCGCTGAGCAACTGTTCCGCCCGTACATTCAGCAGGGCATGAAGTTCTTCGTGGCGAAGGTCGACGCGAAGAAGGTGACGTTTGAGAAGGGGATGGCGGCGTTGTCACCGCTGCGCTTCCACTACGACTCTGAGAAGTTCGAGCTTCCCGTGCGCCTGGGCCTCATCAACGCGAAGGACAAGCAGGATCTCATCATTCACATCCTCGCGAAGAACCAACGCTACGAGGTCGCCAACTTTCCCAACGCGACCATTCCCACCAACATCGATCTGGTGCCTTCGGCGAAGAGTGAGTTCCCGTTCTTCTACGTGAGCCTCTTCGATCGCACGCTCAAGGCGAACCCGGGCGCGGTGATCACCGAGTACGCGTGGCAGGCGAGCAGCTGCGATCCGTGCCCGACGGCTCCACTCACGGAAGAAGACTTTCAGACGCTCGGCGCCGACGTGGTGTCCTCGAAGGGCAAGGTGGTGGACCCGTACGACGCCCGCCAGGGGTACGTGCTCACGCGCCTGCACGCGCGTTACGACAAGA
>JAYVFP010000280.1:0-8889 GCA_043773025.1 Archangium sp. | reverse complement strand
CGAGCGCAGTCGAGGGGGCACTTACCGCCCGAAGGCGAGGTAATCCCTCGACTCCGCTCGGGATGAACGGTGGGCGCTCCTTATTTCGATCAACCCTGTCAGGAGGACCGGTTGTTCTTCGGGTGAAGTCGAAGGTGAAGCCGGCCCCTGATCGGGAGGACTGGTTGGTTGCGAGCGGGATGAGGGGCTTTCAGCGCTGGCATTGACCCCTCCCTTTCGGGGTATAGGGACCGCGCACCTCGTGACGGCCCCGGCTCTTCAGCCATGCGGCTTTGCGATCGGGGCTGCGTCAGGAACGTGATGACCACCGACAACTCCGCCACCTCCGCGCCGCAAGACACCGCGCGTGAGGAGGCGAACGCCGCACCTCTCTCCGCCGAAGCAACCGCCACCGCCCATGCCAACCGGGGCCCCGACATCGAGCCGGAGCGGCTGGATCCCGATGCGGTGCGGGTGCTGCTGCGCCTTCGCCAGCACGGCCACGAGGCGTACCTGGTCGGCGGCTGCGTGCGCGACCTGCTCATCGGCCACGAGCCCAAAGACTTCGACATCGCCACCAGCGCGACTCCGAACCAGGTCAAGGGCCTCTTTCGCAACTGCCGCCTCATCGGGCGCCGGTTCCGGCTCGCCCACGTGTACTTCAAGGGAGGGAAGATCCTCGAGGTCTCCACCTTTCGCGCGATGCCCACCATCGTCGAGGAGCCGCAGCCTTCTGAAGCGGCTGAAGGCGAAGTGCACTCGGAAGGGACCGAGCACATCGCGGTCGCCGACGCCGAGGCGCTCGAGGCGGTCGAAGAGGGGGTCGAAGTGCCCTCCACGCCGGTCGCCGACGTGCAGGACGAAGTGACCCAGGCGCCCGACCTGCTCATCACCGAAGACAACACCTTCGGCACCGCGGTCGAAGATGCACGCCGCCGCGACTTCACCATCAACGGGCTGTTCTACGAGCCGTCGGTCGGCCGCGTGTACGACTACGTCAGCGGCCTGCGCGATCTGGCCCGCCGTGAGATCCGCACCATCGGTGACCCCGAAGTGCGCATGCGCGAAGACCCCGTGCGGATCCTGCGAGCGGTTCGTTTCGCGGGGAAGCTGGGCCTCGACATCGAGTCGCGCACCTACGCCGCCATGGAAGGCGCGGTGGAAGATCTTCAGCGTTGCTCCGCGCCCCGGTTGCTCGAGGAGACGTTCCGCCTGCTGCGCGGTGGTTACGCGCGGCCTGCGCTGCAGTTGGTCGGTGCGCTCGATGCGCTGCGCTCGTTGCTGCCGCCCGTGCACGAGTACATCGCCGGCCAGGATGTCGAGGGACAGACCGAGTACTGGCGTTTCGTCGACGCGATGGATGCGTCGGTGCGCCGCAAGGCCAACTTCGACGACTCGATGTTGCTGGCGAGCATCCTGCTCCCGATTTCGCTCGACGAGCCAGAGCAGCCAGGCGCCGACGACGAGAACGGCAAGCCGCCCACCGTGGCCCAGGCCATCGAGCAGCTGCTCTCGCAGTTGGTGCAGAAGGCCCGCTTGCCCCGCCGAATCGCCGAGCGGTGCCGGATGATCCTGATGGCGCAGCGCACGCTGGCCGGGTTGCGCCGCCGCCGGGGTGGCCTGATGGGTTTCCGCGGGCACCCGCTGTTCAACGAGTCGCTGGCCGTCTTCGAAGTGTGGGTCGCCGCGACCGGCGAGCACCAGGAGCAGCTGGAGAAGTGGAAGACCGGCGCCGCGCCGCTGCCCACCAGTGATGCACCCGGTCCCCGTCGCCGCCGCCGTCGCCGCCGTCGTGGCGGTGGTGGTGGTGAAGCAGGCGGCCCGCCGGCTTCTTCTCCCACCCCGGAGTGAACCCCATCGTCCACGCTGAGCTCTCCTGGCTCGGCGCGCAGAAGCTTTTGGAACGGCGTGATCGCATTCTGGTCACCCTCGCGGGCGTGCTGCCGGATCTCGACGGGCTGACGCTGCTGGCCGGGGAGGATCTCTACGGCCAGTGGCACCACGTGCTCACGCACGGCATTTTTTCGGCGCTGGCCATCTCGGCCGCGCTGGCAGTGATGGGCAAGCGCAAGTGGGCCGTGTTCGGTCTCGCGCTCGCGGCGTTCCACCTGCACCTGCTGTGCGATCTCGCGGGCAGCGGGCCGGGGTGGCCGATTCACTACCTGTGGCCGCTCAGCAAGGAGCCGCTGATGTGGAGCGGACAGTGGAACCTGGCCAGCTGGCAGAACACCCTCATCGGGCTGACGGCGACGCTCGCGGTGCTGGCCTGCGCGCTGCCGTTTGGGAGAACCGCGGTCGAGCTCTTCTCCCTGAAGGCCGACGCGCAGGTGGTCGCAGCCCTCCGAGCGCGCTTCAAGTCACGAACTCCCTGAGCTCCCTCTCCCCGAGGGGGAGACTGTTGAAGTACGCCCTCGACTTCTCTCGCAGGGTTGGCCGAAATAGAAATGACTCCAATCACCGGTCTCCCCGACCGCAGTCGAGGGGGCACTTACCGCCCGAAGGCGAGGTAATCCCTCGACTCCGCTCGGTATGAACGGTGGGCGCTCCTTATTTCGATCAACCCTGCGAGCGGAGTCGAGGCACCTATTTCGTTGGCATGAGCGGAGGCCTCGGCGGCGTGCGCCACAGCCCTCCGGTCGAGAACGACCTCCATCCCCACCGCAGCCACGACATCAGCGACAGCGCCATCCACAAACTCCACGCGAGCATCGCGCCCCGGTACACCAGCATCGGCACCGAGAGCACCCACGCGGTCGGATACTGCGTCGCCGTGCGATCCATGAACCAGCGCAGCATCGACGCGCTCGAACCGTTGCCGCGCACCTGCATCTCGGGCTGACCGAGCAGGCCCTCGTAGACCGACGTACCCAGGATGATCAGCGCGATGAACGTCACGCCCACCAGCGCCAGTTGCCGCAAGTTGAACCACCCCGAGGTCAGCTCAGGCGTCTTCTCGCGCCAGCCCATGAACAGCAGCCACCCGAACACGAAGACGATCGCCGGAATCGGGACCTGGCTGAGCCCCAGCGCCAAGAGCACCCACTTGAGCGTGGAGAGCGGCGTGAGCTTCGTGCGCGAGAGCCCCACGCTGACCACCAGCAACACCAACAAAAAGCTCCAGAACAACACCGCCGGCCCCAGCCCCGGGCCGCGCACCAGCAGCACCCAGCGATCCCGCGGCACGTTCACTTCGATGTCTGCGTTCACGGTGGGCGTACCGACGTCGATGGCCGGCGTGCTCCACGTGGTGCCCATGCTGCTGCCTTCGCGCCACGTCAGCACCACCGACTGCGAGCCGGGCACGAGCGGAATGTTCACCACCTGACCCTCTTGCCGAATCGGCTGCTGTGCCCCGTTGATGGTCACGTTCTGCATCGTCGCGCCCGCCGGCAGCGTGAACGCGTGCAGCCCGCCGCGTGACGAGCGGAAGTTCGCGGTGAACTTCACGTCGGTCGCGCGCGCACCGGCCGTGATGGTGAGCGACGACTGGTCGATCGTCAGCGTCTGCCCTTGCTGCGCCTCGGGCCGCAGCACCTCGACCGTCACCTTCTCACCCGGCCAAGGCCGCCACTCCGGCATGCGCACGCCGCTCGCGTCTTGCTGATGCACCACGGGAATACCGTTGAGCGAGACGTGCCACACCGGGCTCACGTCGAGCCGCCACACCTCGACCCACGGCAACCCTTTGGGCGCCGTCAGCTCGAGCGGCGCTTTGGCCTCCAGCACCGAAGACCACGAGACCTCCGTCGCGTTCGCGCCCATGTTCACCAACGCCTTGCCGCCTTGCACGCGCACGTCACTCGAGGTCACCGACTCTCCCGCGAGCAGCGGCACCTCGAGCACCACCGCGTTGCCCACCGGCGTCACGCGAGAGACGCGCGTCTCCACCGTCCACTGCAGGCCCAGCACGAGCGTGCGCTCGACCCGTACGAACGGGGGCAGCGTGCCCATCTGCAGCGCCGCACCCTGGCCCTTGTCGTTGGTGGCCTTGCGGGTCAGTTGCAAATTCTCGTCAGCCACGCCGTCTTCGTGCAGGCCGTCGAGGGTCCAGCCGTCGAGCTTCGCTTCCACCCGGTAGGCGCGCAGCGGCAGCGCTACCTGCACCGTGTCGCGCGGGGGCAGCGCGCCTTCGATTTGAACCTGATGGGCTCCCGGCGGCACCTGCAGCCAGAGCGTTCCATCGGGCTCACGGCGCAGCCCAGGGGCTGCCTTGCCATCGAGCATCACCGTCTCAGGCGACCACTGCGCCGCGCTGCCGGGGAGCGGAACGGCGGTCTGTGCACCGGAGAGCACCTCGAGGCGCAGCCGCAGCACCTTCGCGGTCGCCTCCAACTGCAGTCGGGGAATCGAGGCACACGACGGCGCGCAGTCGGGCTTCTCAAGCAACCGTTCACGCAGTTGCTCCAACATCGCGGTGTCGGGCGCGTCGACCTCTTCACCACCGGCGTGCGCGTTGAGACCACCGAGCAGGAGGAGCATCACGGCCAGGCCCGAAGCAGCGCTGCCACCCGGGTCGACCTTCGGCTCGTCGTCATCCGGCGGGGCGGTCTTCACCAGGCGCTTGAGCGACGTCGGCCAGAAACCACCCGGGAAGCCGAGCACGCACAACGTGAGCAGCCCCAGCAAGATGACGCGCAAGAAGGCGAGCACCAGGTTCGCGGTCGGCCCGAGGAAGATGAACGAGAGCTGTTGATCTCGCTGCACCGGCCCGGAGAATTTGATCGGCATCGGCCGCCAATCCCACCGCGGCAAACCCGGGCCCGTCTGCACCGTCGCGTTCTTGTCGAAGTCGCGCACGTTGAAGCTGCGCTTTTTGCCGGACCCTTCTTTCTGCTTGTTGACCCCGAGGATCACGGAGTTCTGAAGCTGAGGTGAGCCGTCGTAGTCGTTTCCGCCGTACGCGTTCTGGTTCTGACTCTGGCCGAACGCCTCGATGCTCGAGCTGCGCGCGTACTGCATCTCGTTGTCGAGGTTGTATTCGGTCCAGGTCTTCACGCCGCCCAGCGAGCGGTTGTTCTGCGAGAGGGCGGGGTACATGCCTTCACGCACGTGCTGCACCGCGAACATGAGGGTGATGACCACCAGCCCCGCCCACGCAGCGAAGCGGCCCGCCTTGAAGAGCGACTTGAGGCTGCCCTTCGGCAACACCCGGTAGAGCCCCTCGAGCACCAGCACCACCAGCCACGAGTACTGCGGCACGTCTGACTCGAGCCAGCCCAGGCCCAGCGTCACCAACGCGAGCCCGCCCCACGGCAAGCCGAAGAGCCGGCCGGTGGCCACCGCGATGATCAACACCAGGAAGAGATCGAACAACGTCCATTGATCAACCCAGGTGCCCGGCACGCTGTCGGCCCCGCTCGCGCTGATCAACCGCCAGCCCGGAGGAAGCTGCAGCGTGGTCTGCACCGAGTTGAAGTCCGCGTCCCACGAGACGGCAGACAGATGGCTGATGTCGCCCACCAACCGCGAATCGGCTTCCAGCGCGAGACCACCCTGGCGCAGCTCTACGCCCGACTTGGCGTTCGCGTCGAGGCGGGTGATCGACTGATCAGCCCCCGAGGTGACCACGCGGCCGAGCTCAGTTCCGGGCAACACGTCGAGGCGCCACGAGCGGTGCAACTGACCGCTCATCTTGTCGCTCGCGGTGTAGCCCGTGCCGTCGAAGTCGAGCCACAAGGTGCGCGACAGGTTGAGCACGTCAGGCGCGGGCTCGCTGTCACCCCGGCGGCGTTCGGTCAGCTTGACCACGTCCTTCGCGCCCATCGCGTACGCGGGAAAACCCTTCCACTCATTCGGGAGCGTCGTCTGCGTCGGGTCGACCGCGTTCACGCCCTCGACCAGCACCTGGCGCAGTGAGGGCCGCGCGTCGAACACCCAGACTTCTTCTCCATCGACCCAGGTGCCTTGCGGCTCAGGCCGCGAGAGTGAAGCGATCGGCCCGTCACCCCGCGCCGTGAGCCGCAGCACCCACGTGCCCGGCCGCACCTGCACGCGCAGGTGACCATCGGGCTCCACGCGCACGGGCAGGCCCGAGGTCAGCTCCATCGGTACGAACCCTTCGGGCAGCGCGCGGCCGAAGAGCACCTCGCGGCTGTGGCCTGAGACCTTCAAGGTGAGCTGGGTGATGAGCGTGAGGGGAATCTCGTCGGTCACCAGCCGGTGCACGTCGAGCTCGACCCGGTCGGTCTCTTCCTGCGTCGACTCACGCTGCAGGAACACGCGGCCTTCACCATCGCGGTTGGGGATCGAAACGCTCTGGCCTTTCACGGCGAGCGTGAGCAGGCCGGTGTCGGGCGGAATCTCCAGCGCCTCGGGCAACGCATCCCACTCGAAGTCACCGGTGACCGCGTGTTCACCTGCGCTCAGCAGCACCGAGGGGCGCAGGTTCTTGTCGCTCACCACCACCGCCGGGCGGCCATCGACCTGCACGTGCTGCGGCCAGCGCTTCGTCTCGCCAGGCAATGACAACCACGCGTCACTGCCGAAGACCTTGAACGACTGGGTGAAGCGGCCCCCCTTGTCGTCGAGCGTCAACGCCAACCGCCCCGGCCACGCGCAGGCCCTGGTCTGACTGCCCTGGAGGAACGGACACAGCGCGTCCTTCTCGTGGTGCAGCACCCAGGGCGCCCACTCCCACAGGCCGGGGGGAATCTCTTCGGGCCGGGGCCCCGCGGCAGAGGCAATGCTGGAAACGAGAGCGATGGCGAGCAGCGCGTGACGCATGGTGGGCAATCCCCAGAGAAATGGAACCGGGCGGGAAGGTGGCTCGTTTTTGACCCGCGCGCATCAACGCTGCGAATCGATCCACTGTTCCGATCCTCCTTGCGCCCGTGACGTGGGCGTCGGGCCATGGTTCAGTCAGCGGCGGGGGAGTCGTCGTGACCAGCGGAATCGGTGCGGTCGTCACATACGCGTTGCTGACGTTGCTGTGGGGCACCATTCTGGTGCTCTACGTACGGCACCGCCGAGCGGCGAAGGCCGACCCGTTGATTCGGCTGCTGCTGACCGTGTTGATCCTCGACGCCTTCAAGACGGTCGTCGAGAGCGCGTACTTCGGCCTCGTCTTCGGCGCGAACTATGGGCTGCTCCACCCGGTGTTCAAGGCGCTGGGTGAACCGACTTTCCTGACGCTGGTGAAGTTGCTCAACGTGGTGGTGGCGGTGGTGGTGCTGTTCTGGCTCGTGCGCCGCTGGGTGCCCACCGAGCTCAAGGAGCGCGCCTCGCAGCGTGAAGCCCTCGAGGTCAGCCTACGGGCCGCGCGTGAGAGTGAAGAACGTTTTCGCCTCGCCGCGTCGGCCAGCCGCGACTTCGTGTGGGACTGCGATCTCATCAAGAACCAGCGCTACCTCTCGCCGCGTTTCGAAGAGCTGCTGGGCCTGCCCCTGGGGGACACTCCGGCGAACGCGGTGCCCTGGCTCAACGTGATTCACCCGGGGGATCGCGAGGCGGTGCAGTCGGCTGCGGGTGAGGTGCTGAAGACCGGCTCTCGCTACGAGCAGCGTCATCGCGCCTTGAACAAGGAGGGCCGGGTGGTGCACCTGCACGCCTCGGGGATGGTCGTGCGCGACGCGAGCGGCAAGGCGACCCGGTTCCTCGGCTTCATCCGCGACGTCACGCAAGAGGTCGCGGCCGAGGCCAGCCGGGTGCAAACGCAGAAGCTGGAGAGCCTCGGGCTCCTGGCCGGCGGCATCGCGCACGACTTCAACAACCTGCTCACCGTGATCTCGGGCAGCCTCTCGCTCGCCGACATTCAGCTCGCCGCCGGCAAGCCCGTGCACGAGACGCTGAGCATGGCGTCGATGGCGGTCACGCGCTCGGCCACGCTCACCCGGCAGTTGCTGGCGTACGCGGGCCGCAGCAAGGTGGCTCAGACGCCGATCGACTTGAACCGGTTGGTCGACACCATGGGCGAGCTGCTCAACGTGTCCGTCTCGCGGAAGGTGAAGTTCGAGCGCCTGCTCGCTCCGGGGCTTCCCGCGGTGATGGCCGATGACGGGCAACTGCAGCAGGTGGTGATGAACCTCATCACCAACGCCGCGGAGGCCATCGGTGAAGGCGACGGCACCGTGACGCTGCGCACGGAGTTCATCGAACTCACCGCGCCTCCGGCTGACGTGCTGGGGCCGTGCCCGCTGGGGCGCGTGGTGCGGCTGATGGTCAGCGACACCGGCAAGGGCATGAGCGCGGAGGTGCGGGCGCGGCTGTTCGACCCGTTCTTCACTACGAAGGGCGCAGGGCGCGGGCTCGGCTTGGCGGCGCTCACGGGCATCATGCGCGCGCATGGCGGGGCGATCGGGTTGACCAGTGAGTTGGGCCGCGGGTCGACCTTCCATGTCTATCTGCCGGCGCTCGATTCGATGGCCCCGGCGCCGACGCCGGTGCCGGTGCTGAAGGTCGATTCGAGCGTGCCGCTCCGGGCGAGGGTGTTGCTGGTCGATGACGAGGCGATGATTCGCCGCACGGCGCGGAGGCTGCTCGAGGCGATCGGCTGCACGGTGGAAGAGGCCAGCACCGGGGCGGAAGCAGTGACCGCGGTGAGCCGCGATGCGTCGCGGTTCGACGTGGTGGTGATGGATCTTACGATGCCCGAGATGAATGGCTACGAGGCGGCGCGGCGTTTGGCGGTGCTGGCTCCGGCGTTGCCGGTGGTGCTGTCGAGTGGGTACTCGGCGGCCGATGATGCGGGTCCGTTGCCTCCGGGGGTGCGTTCGTTGGCCAAGCCGTACAGCCGCGCGATGCTCGAGAATCTGTTGAGAGAATTAACTCCCTCTCCTCGCGAAGGAGACTGTTGAAAGAGGTGCCTCGACTCCGCCGAGAGCAGTCGAGGGATTGCCTCTCCTTCGCACTGCAAGTGCCCCCTCGACGAAGGCTCGGGGAGACCGGTGATGGAACCCGATTCCTATTTCAGCC
>JAYVFP010000279.1:0-8902 GCA_043773025.1 Archangium sp. | reverse complement strand
TCGCAGCGACCTTGAGACGGCGTTCGAGTCGGTGTCCATCTCGCCCTTCCAAGTCATCGGCGCGCCGCGCGTCGGTATCGACGCTGACGCAACGGCGTGGTTCAGAACGCAGCTCTTCGAGCCGATGCAGAAGCGGCTCACGCAGGAGACCAACCCGAAGTTCGTCGCCTACTGGAGCCGGCCCTTCGGTGTCGTGCTCGAGGACCATCGCGGCAAGTACGTCGTTGAGCTCGCCGCCGACCAGGAGGGCGTCGCCGCAATCACCGGCATGCTGACTGGTGCGCTCGACTTCAGGGGCAAGGCCGTGGGGAGCGCGGAGTCTCTGCCTGCCGAGCTGCAGAACGAGGCCTACGACGACCACGATGCAGAGGCGTGCGTCGACTACGCCGACCGACTCGAGGCGGCGCTCGTCGGCGTCGGTGACCAGCACCTCGACGAGCTCATCGACCTCAGGGCCGCGGTGAAGTGGCTGCGTTTCTGGGGCAGCCGCGGGTTCGGCTACTCGGCTTGGTACTGAGCGATGAGGTTTCCCAAGCCGAAGAAGCGCAGTCTCCGCTTCATGAGCCGGTTCGATGCGCTTGAGCTTCACGCGTGCGTCGAGCACCGAGACAGCAACGCCGTGAAGTTCATCGAGCAGGAAGACGAAGTGCTCGAGCCGACGATGTTCTCGGTCTACGGGCACCTCAAGGTGGGCCACGTCAGCTGTCTCGAAGACTTCAAGACGCATCGCTCGGCGCTGGCGTGGATGAAGAAGGAAGCGACGCGCTGCAAGTTCGAGCTCGGGTACGAGGACTATTGGGCCCACGGCAACAAGGAGAAGAAGCCGACAGCGTGACCGGTTGTCCGATTGGCCGCTCACCGATCGCCCAGAGCCACCGTTTCACTTCCAAGGAGTAGAACATCGAGACCGTGCCGAGAACCTCGAAGCCGCGTCGCACTTCGAAGAAGAGCGTGAGGACTATGAATCCGAAGGAGATCCTCATGTCTCCAGCCGCGGCCAAGGAGCGGTTGGAGAAGCTCACTCGCGACGAGGTCCCGGTCACCCGCTTCACACTCCTGGAGCTCGGTGAGGGGCTCGAACGCGCTACGGCTTGGCTGCTGCCGACGGGTTCGAAGAAGCAAGTAGCGGTCTGGCGCGGCGAAGAGGGTGCCTTGATCTCCCTTGATCTGCGCGCACACCCTGACGCGAGCATCAGGCGTGACGGCGTGCTTGAGGTCGGCGGCCGACGCGGCCTCGAGTTCTTTCCTGGAATGAAGCTCGCATCGGTCCGAGGAGGCACGCGGCTGTTCGCAACGTCAAAGGTGGAGCCGCCGCCCCCCGACGCCCTCTTTGTGCACGGCGGAGAGACCCTTCACGCCTGGCTCGAGAGCTTCGACTGGAAACCCGAGTGGGGCTTCAACGGCAACTTCAAGGGTAGCGACCTGATGGAGTTCTACGAGGACCGCCGACAACGAACTCATCCGCTGTTCCATGACCTCGCGTGGGCCCAACTCGGGGGATGGCCGCTGTCGTGGGCCGACGAGACGTACGACGAACAGAAGGACGCGAAGCTTGTCCTTCGCACTTACAGGGAGAGTGAGCCGTGGGTGGAGGTGTTGCTCTCCCCTGACGGAGATTTCGAACTGCGCGAGCGCATCACCTAAGCAAACAGGCCACCGGGCTCGACGAGGCCTGCCGCCGGCACCGCGTGAAAATAGTTTCCCCGTAAAGCGACCCGCTACCGAGCGCAGATCACGCTGATCGCCCGCGTAAAGTGCAGCAGTGATCCGCCGCCTTGACGCGCCCCATTGCGTCAGTCACTTTGATCTCCACGGGGCCTTCGGGCCGCGGCTCTTCGGCGGCACAGCCGAACCCGCGAACCAAAACGGAAGCTGTCTTTCCGCGAGTGGCAGCAGAGATTGACCAGGGGAGCCACGCCCAGCAGCAACGGGCGCCCTTCGATGACAGCCGGTCTGTTGGCGCTTCGCCGACAAGAAGTTGATGACCGGCCTTCTTCCGTAGGACGCGCCTGTGCCGGCGCGAAGCGGCAGAGCTTTGCCCAGAGATTCTATTGAAGTTCTTCAACCCGACGTGATGACGGTGGAGGAGGCCGCGGCCTACCTCCGGGTCAACCGGAAGACGCTCTACGAGGCGATTCGGATCGGCAAAGGCCCAGCAGTCGTTCGGCTGGGTCGGTCGATCCGCGTGAGTCGGGAAGCACTGGTAAGTTGGCTTCGGGGTAACGGCGGTCCTGCGCTCGGAGAAGACCGATGAGCGTGAGACTGCGGAAGTGGAAGGACAAGGACGGAAAGAAGAAGGAAGCGTGGTGGGTCGACGTGAAGTTCCAACACCCGGACGGGCACATTGAACGCGTTCGCAAGGCATCGCCGGTGGACACCCGCCGGGGAGCAGACCAATACGAGCGAGAGGTCCGCCTGGCGCTGCTCGGGGGCACCTACGGAAAGGAGGAGTCAGCGCGGATCCCGACGCTCAAGGAGTTCGTGCCGCGCTTCATGGTGTACTCGGAGAACAACAACAAGCTGAGCACCGTCGCAACGAAGAGGGCGATCCTCGAGCGCCACCTCGTTCCGGCGTTCGGGAACACGCCGCTCGATCGAATCCGCCTAGCCGAGGTGGAGGAGTTTAAAGCTGCGATGAAGAAGAAGAAGTCGGCAGCCAGGGGGCGAAAGGGCAACCCCACCAAGTGGGCCATCAACAAGAGGTACGGTGCCCAGCCGACGACGCTGAGCCTCAAGGCCATCAACAACGTCCTCGCGGTTCTGCGCCGCCTGCTGTCGTTGGCGTACGAGCAGGGCGTGATGCCCTTCATGCCCAAGGTGAAGCTCTTCCGCACGGAGAAGACCACCTTCGATTTCCTCACCTTCGACGAGGCGGAGCGGCTCCTCGAAGCGGTGGATCCCGAGTGGCGCACTGCCCTGCTGGTGGCGCTCAAGACCGGACTTCGCCGGGGAGAAATCATCGGCCTGCAGTGGAGCGACCTCGACCTGGTGCGCGGGAAGCTGAACGTCCGCCGCACCATCTGGGCTGGTCACTCCGGGACGCCGAAGGGCGGGCGGGCACGTGTCGTCGACATGCCGCGCTCGCTCGTGGAGGCCCTGAAGGCGCACCGTCACCTCAAAGGGACCTCGGTGTTCTGCGGGCCGACGGGCAAGTTGCTCACGCCGGGCCAGTTGAAGTGGCCGCTCACGCGGGCACTGCGCAAGTCGGGTATCAGCAGGCCCGAGGGCCGCATCGGCTGGCACGACTTGAGGCACACCTACGGAAGCCATCTCGCGATGAGAGGCATTCCGCTCAAGGTCATCCAGGAGTTGATGGGCCACGCCTCCATGGAGATGACGATGCGCTACGCCCACCTCTCTCCCGAGGTGAAAGAGGCAGCGGTGCAGGTGCTCGACCAGCCATCGCCGGTGCCCAAGCAGGCCGCTCCGGAGACGCCGGAGGGGCACATACGGGGCACATGGGGGCCGATTTGAAAGAAAAACCCAGCAACCCGTTGAGGTCGCTGGGTTAATTCAGTGGAGGCGCCGGGAATCGAAGACGCGCAGCGGGGAGAAGATCTCTCAACGAGGTCGAGTGCTTGCCCAGCATCTTTGCGAAACGTCTCGACCCGGCCCTCCACGTAGTGCCGTCGTGATCGGTCTGGATCCGACCAGAACGACGTAGTTGGGGCACATGGAATGCCGCTCTACCTGCGATGCGACTCGGGAGGCGAAGGTGCCGCGGAGAGGGCGAGCCCCCTCGCGAACCACTGAAAGTCAGCCGGCTGCAGTGGCCTCGACCAGACGAGTTGCATTCGGACCCCGTGTTCGTACGGGCAGCTTCTTCCGCGCGGGCCAGTGAGTTTTGGTTAGTTCACAACTTGTAGCCCGCGAACTTCTCTCTGAGCGATCGCTTCAGCACCTTCCCCGTCGGCCCAATCGGCAACGCCTCGACGAACTCGATCGCATCCGGCATCCACCACTTCACCAGCTTCGCCTCGAGGAACTCCTTGAGCGCCTCCTTGCTGACGTCCTGATCTTTCTGCTTCACCACCACCAGCAGCGGCCGTTCACCCCACCGCTCATGCGCCACCCCGATCGCCGCTGCCTGCGCGACGGCCGGGTGCAACATCGCGGTGTGTTCGAGATCGATCGAGCTGATCCACTCCCCGCCCGACTTGATGACGTCCTTGCTGCGATCCGTGATCTGCATGTACCCATCACCATCGATGGTCGCGATGTCGCCCGTGTAGAACCACCCGTCCTGATGCTGCGTGCGGTCGTCGCTCTTGAAGTACCCGCTGGCGATCCACAAGCCCTTGGTCTGCAGATGCCCTGAAGTGGTCCCGTCGTGCGGCACCACCGAGCCCGAGTCATCGACCAGCCGCAGATCGACTCCGAAGATCGGCCGGCCCTGCTTCATCTGCACCGAAAGCTTCACCTCTGCCGTGGCGTTCGCGTGTTTGGGCAACAAGCGGCAGGCCGTGCCGAGCGGCGACATCTCCGTCATGCCCCACGCATGCAGCACCTTCGCGCCGTGCTCCTCCTGGAACGCGGTGATCATCGACGGAGGACACGCGCTGCCGCCGATCACCACCTGCCGCAACGAGCTCATCTTCTTGCCCGCGGTCTTCGCGGCGGCGAGCAGGCCCAACCACACCGTCGGCACCCCCAGCGCGCTGGTCACCTGCTCGTTCTCGATGAGCTCGAGCAGGCTCTTCCCATCCATGCCCGCGCCGGGCAGCACCAGCTTCGAGCCCACCATCGCCGCGGCATACGGCACACCCCACGCGTTGACGTGAAACATGGGCACCACTGGCAACGTGACGTCTTGCGCAGAGATCGCCAGCGCGTCGACCATCGCGATCGCGAAGCTGTGCAGCACGGTGCTGCGATGCGAGTACAGCACGCCCTTCGGCAGCCCGACCGTGCCCGAGGTGTAACAAAGCGACGACGCCAGGTTCTCGTCGAGCTTCGGCCACTCGAAGGTGTCGGGCTGGTGGGGCAGCAGCAGCTCATACGCGCGCAGGTTGGGCAGCCCGGAGTTCACCGGCAGGTGCGCGTCATCGGTCAGCGCGATGAAGTGCTGCAGCGGCGTCGGCACACTCGCGAGGTGCTTGGCGAGCGGCAGGAAGGTGGTGTCGAAGAACAGCATCGAGTCACCCGCGTGGTTCACGATGAAGGCGAGCTGATCAGGCGGCAGCCGGGGGTTGATGGTGTGCAGCACTGCCCCGATGCCGGACACCGCGAAGTAGAGCTCGAGGTGCCGCTGGGTGTTCCACGCCAGCGTGGCGAGGCGATCTCCCGGCTTGACCCCCAGGCCCACCAGCGCGTTGGCGAGCCTTCGAACCCGCTGAGCGACCGTGCCCCACGTGGTGCGCACGATGGGCCCCTCGACGGTGCGGGTGACGACCTCGACGTGAGAATGAAACCGCGAGGCGAACTCGAGCTGCGAGGAAATCAGCAGCGGCTGATCCATCATGAGGCCGTTCATGGGTGACTCCTGACCGACAGGCGAGTGAGGCGCGGGAGCGTACACAGAGATCGTGCTAACGCCACCGCATGCTCTGGTTGTTGCGGTCCGCCATCGTGATGACCTACCCGCGCATTCCGAACCTGCCGGGCATCGAAGACTGTGGGCTCGACGCGCACCTCGCCACGTTCAAACGCGAGAGCCCTCCGTTGATCTGGTTCGGCACGGTGGCCGGGGCGATCCTTTTTCACCTCACGCCCCTGATGACGGTCTACCTGCCGCTGCCCGCCTTCCTGCTCCCGAAGAAGCTTCAAGACCGCCACGCGTCGCGCATCATGACCACGCGCTTCTACCTGCTGCGCCAGGCCGTCTTTCTGGTGAAGCTGTGCGCGGGGCTGTGCTGGGGCGCTGACCCCGAAGTGCGAAAACGCCTCGCGCTCCCCGTGTTGCCGAAAGATCCCGGCACCTGGAGGAGCACGTGAGCCACGTCGCCTACCGCGCCCCCGGGCAAGACTACGAAGCGAGCTTCGACTTCGTGGTGGTGGGCTCTGGTGCAGGCGGCGCCGCGGCCGCGGTCACCTTCGCGCGCGCCGGTCGCAGCGTGGCGTTGATTGAGGCCGGCGCCTGGCGTGAACCCGAGGACTACCCTCACACCGCCTACGGCGCGATGCGCGACCTGATGGACGAGTGGAACTCGCAGGTCACCCTGGGCCGCGCCCTGTGGCCGGTGGTGCAGGCGCGCACGATGGGCGGCACCACGGTGATCAACTCAGCGATCTGCGTGCGCACGCCCTCAGACATCTTCCAGCAGTGGAAGGCCGAGCACGGCCTCGACGATCTCGAGCTGCGGGTGCGCGAGAAGCAGGATCAGCTGGAAAAGGATCTCAGTGTTCAGGAATCAGGCGGTGAAAGCTGGGGCCGCGCCAACGTGCTCGCGAAGAAGGGCGAGGCTGCGCTGGGGTGGCCCGGCGCGCACCCCATGCTCCGCTACGCCAAGGGCTGCAGCGGCGCCGGTATGTGTCTGCAGGGCTGCCGCGAGAAGAAGAAGCAGAGCATGGCGATCACCTTCGTGCCCGCGGTGATGCAGAAGGGCGGCACCATCCTCTCGTGCGCGCCCGTCGACCGGGTGCTCTTCGAAGGCACGCGGGCCATCGGCGTCACCGGGCGTTTCCTGCACCCCGGCACCCGCAAGCCCGGCGCCACGTTCACCCTGCGCGCTTCGAAGGCGGTGGTCATCGCCGCCTCCGTCACGCACTCGCCGGTCATCTTGATGCGCTCGGGCCTCAAGTTGCCTGCGCTCGGCAAATACTTCCGCTCCCACCCCGGCACCGGCGTGTTCGGCTGCTACGACGAGCCGGTCGACATGAACGTGGGCGCGACGCAGGGCTGGGCCTCCACCGCCTTCCGCACCAGCCCGGGGCTCAAGCTGGAGACCCTGGCCATTCCCCCTGAGCTGGTGTCGAGCCGGCTGTCAGGCGGCGGCGTCGAGCTGATGGAGCGCCTGGCCCGCTACCGGCACATCACCATGTGGTGTCACGCGGTGCGCGCGGAGACCACGGGCGTGGTGAAGAAGTCGTTCTTCACCGGCAAACCCGTCGTGCACTACACGCTGAACAAGCCCGACATGCTCCGCTTCCGCGAAGGCATGAAGCTGCTGGGTCAGCAGCACTTCGCCGCGGGCGCGAAGAGCATCATCCCCGGCATCTTCGGGCTGCCCTACGAGCTCAAGCCCGACCAGCTCGGCCTGCTCGACGACGCGCCGCTCGACCCGCGCAACTACATCGCCATCTTGAGTCACTTGTTCGGTGGGGCCGTGATGGGCAAAGACGAAAGCACCAGCGTCACCGATGGGCTGGGGCGCGTGCACGGCACCCAGAACCTCGTGGTGGCGGACGCTTCGGTGATCCCCACCAACCTGGGCGTCAACCCGCAACACACCATCATGGCGCTGGCGCAGGTCTTCGCTGACGCGGCGATGTCATGAAGCTCGGGCCGTGTGCCCCTCTCGCCTCAGTTGGTATGTTTCTCGACCAACTTGCCCAACCGCGGCACGGCGGCCTCGACGTGGTTCTTCGCCGTGCCACGCAGCTTGTCGTACGTCCCCTTCACCACGCCGCTCGACGAACGCTTCGCCTTGCCGTCCGTGATGGCGAGCAGGGCGTCGGCCACCCGGCCCGCGTTCGAGCTGAAGTGCGAGGCGACCGGCAGGCCCCTGGTCTTCGCTTCCTGAAAGATCGGGTCAAGAGCCACCGAGAACTCAGGGAGCAGGTCGGCCACCACGTGGCGCACAAAGCCGGGCTTGATGCTTTTCACGGCCGCGTAGCCCGCCTTGATGGCAAGGCCTGAGAAGCCGCCCTTGTCGGAGACTTCCGCGTCGATGACGCCGCAGCAATCATCAACGACCTGCATCTTCTTGGTCTCGCTCGTCAGCGTCTCGGGAAGGGATGGCATGTGCCTGCAGGGAATAACACTGTCCGCGCAGGTGTGAAGCCCACGGAGTTTGGGAGCACGATTTTCTGTAACCGTGGCAGATACCCCCCCATGAGCACCCGTTCTGTCGCCCTCGTCACCGGCGCGTCTGCCGGCCTCGGTGAACAATTCGCCCAACTCTTCGCCCGAGATGGCCACGACGTGGTGCTGGTCGCCCGGAACGGCGCCCGCATGGAGCCGATCGCCGAGCGGCTGCGCCTGCACAAGGTCAACCCCATCGTGCTGGCGGAAGATCTCTCGAAGCCGGGCGCAGCGGCTCGCGTGTACGCAGCGGTGAAAGCCAGAGGCCTCGAGGTGAGCTACCTCGTCAACAACGCAGGCTTCGGCAGCAGCGGTGCCTTCCTCGAGCTCCCCCTGGAAAAGGAGGCCGAGATGGTGCAGCTCAACTGCACAACATTGCTCGAGCTGTGTCACCTCTTCGGCAACGACATGCGCGCGCGGAAGACCGGCCGCATCTTGAACATCGCCTCGACCGCCGGCTTTCAACCGGGGCCTTTCATGGCCACCTATTACGCGACCAAGGCGTTCGTCGTTTCGTTCTCCGAGGCGTTGTCGCACGAGCTCAAAGATTCCGGCGTGACGGTCACCTGTCATTGCCCCGGCGCCACCGCGACCGAGTTCGCGGGCCGGGCCGGCATCGACAGCTCGCGACTGTTTCAGCGGCCCGGAGTCGCGAAAGCCGCGGACGTCGCCGCGCATGCGTACGAGGCGATGATGCAGGGCGAGGTGCTCTCGGTGCACGGGTTGCTCAACTGGGCGTCGATGCAGTCGCTGCGTTTCTCGCCCCGCGCCGTGGTGCGCAGCATCACCGCCGCGCTCAACACCAGGCCTCAGTGACGCGAAGACACCGGTCATCCCGACAGGGTTGGCCGAAATAGAAATCACTCCAATCACCGGTCTCCCCGAGCGTAGTCGAGGGGGCACTTACCGCCCGAAGGCGAGGTAATCCCTCGACTCCGC